>NZ_JVHE01000057.1:0-4410 GCF_001072925.1 Streptococcus pseudopneumoniae
CCGTACTCAAGTACAGCCTGCGGCTAGTTTCCTAGTTTGCTCTTTGATTTTCATTGAGTATAAAAAATGTATTTTAAAAACTGATCAATTTTGATATAATTTAATTATCAAACTAAAGGAGGCACTTATGTTTAAGGAAAAAAGAAATAAAGGATTTATTTCTGCCCTAGTCATTGCGCTGATTTTTTTGGCTTTGGCAGGATTGATGGGATTTTTGGGGAATAAGCATAAAAATCCCACAAAAGAATTTGCCAGTGATAGTCATTCAGGAGTTGAAGTGCGAATGACGGTTTATGATATCTATCCAGAGGTGGTAGGGGAAGTTGAAGGCGGTAGTGTAGTTTATATTGTCCAATATAGTAAGGACGGAGATGGAAAATATGCAGTAATCGAAGCTAGCGAGAATGATGCCACAATTAAGAGTATCATGGAGCAAGCAGAGGCTGGAACTCTTTACGATTATCCAGCAACCATAATTGGAACTCAACTACAACCACTTGCTACCAAAAAGAATAAGTCAAGAAATAATCGTATTGTCGATTTATCAGGCTTTTTAAAGTCTATCCTTGAACCATCATCAGTTGTTTATCAAAATATGAATAGCAATCTTTATTTAAGTACGACTGAACATGCCAATGATGGCTGGATATTTATCATTGGGGTGATTTTCTTTGGGGGAACAGGAGTATTTTTAGTAGTAAGTGCCTTTCTTATCCGGAAAAAAACGATTGCTTCTCTGGAAGAAATTTATCAAGCCTATCCAGAATTGCAAGGAAACGTTGAAAATATGGCTGGTTTAGCAGACTTTTATGATGAAAATTTAAAAGTAATTCTCTATAAAAACCACCTCATCACCTACTATAAAGGAACGCAAGCTTTAGATCTAAGAGATGTAGACCATCTTTATCTTGTAGAAACGAAGATTAATAAATCATTGTTTTCGAAAAAAATTTATCAATTTTGTTATATCCGTAAGAATGGCAAGAAAAAACAAGATATGGTTTTGAAATCAACAAAAACAGTTCAAGAAGAGCTTGAAGAACTTTGGAGTCTTATCTCAAAAAATTACCCTAATATCCAACTTGGAGTGTAAAAAGAAAGTATCGAAATTTCGATGCTTTTTTTAATATTCATTTAAGTAAATTAGTATAAAATATCAAATCATTTTACTTTTATTACTTTGTAAAAAATGTTATAATGTAGGATAGGATAAAATCCCATTTTTCTAAAATCCGAACTTAAGGAGTAAATAATATGTTTTTTAGACGTCAGGAAGGACAATATAGAGAAACAGACCGAGTAACGAGGTATAAATTGATCAAGTCAGGGAAACACTGGCTTCGAGCATCTACCTCTCTTTTTGGTTTGTTCAAGGTTCTTCGTGGTGGTATTGACACAGCTCAAGTTACAACAGAAGTTGTTGAAGATCGTGTTTCAACATCCCTAACTGGGCTTGATATCCTAAAGGGGATAGCCGCTGCGGGAACTGTCATAGGTGGAGGGATTGCGACCCAATCTCATATCTATGCCAATGAGCAGACTGCAGTGGAGAAAGTAGTTGAAGGGAATGAAGTTCTCGCTAATGTGGATCAAGTAACCTTGGGAACAGTTGGGCAAGGAGATCAAGAAACACCAACTTCAGACACAACTTCTCAGTCATTAAGTGAGAGTGAGTCTGTATCAGCGAGTGAATCTGCATCTGTATCAGTAAGCACAAGTGCTTCTGAGTCATCCTCAACTAGTGCATCTGTATCAGTAAGCACTTCGGCTTCAGAATCGGCAAGTACATCTGCATCTGAGTCAGCCTCATCGAGTTCAAGTGCATCAGAATCAGCAAGTACATCGGCTTCAACAAGTATCTCTGCTTCATCAACTGTAGCAGGATCACAAACAGCTGCGAAAGAAACTGTAACCGAAGCTGGAAAGGATACAAGCTCGCTAACTGATAAAGTAGGTGAATCATCAGAAACGGCATCGACAGCTTTGGAGGGCAAGGTAACACTTAATACCCTAATCTCAAAAGTAGAGAAAGTTTCAGATTCCACTACCAACTTCTCAGCGTTTGCAACGGATCTTGTAGCCACAACTGCCGCTACAGAAGCAACTGCTAAGAAGGTCGAAGAAGATCGTAAGAAACTTGCTAAACTTTCAGCTGAGATGGGTGAGTATCTTGCAAAAGCAGTAGATTTGCCAGATACGGACACTGCGATTCTCAAAGTTCAGAATGCGATTATTGAAATCGAAAATGCTCTGAAGGATCCGAATGCAGACCTTAGTGAAGTAATCCAAACAGCAACATCGGCACGTAATTCGATTGCTAATGTTGTTTTGAACGCGAATTCTGATCAGCTGAATAACCCTAATGGTCAAGCTATTCCTCAAAACGGGACTACTAGATCAACAGATTCTCAAAATCAGTCTAAACTTGATTCCGAAAAGGAAATTTTAGATCAAAATCTGTCTGAAGCTGAAATTCTAAAAAAATTAGCTAGTGATTATGCGGCGTCAGTTACTAATGCTGATCAAAAAGCAGTTATTGAACAAGCTATTGCTAATGTTCAGAAGGAGATCACTGCAAGTACTGATTTGCTTAGTACAAATGCCAGTCTCCAATCTTATGCTGAACAACGTAAGCGTTTAGGAGATTCCATTGATCAGTTAATGGCTTCTATGAATGCAGCAGGTTTTTCTGGCAATACGACTGTAAATGGTGCCCCTGCAATTAGTGCAAGTCTAAACGTTGCTAAAGGTGAGACAAAAGTTTATACAGGTAAAGGTGTAGATTCAGTATATAATGTTCCAATTTACTATAAATTGACGGTTAAAAATGATGGATCTAAATTGATCTTTGTCTATACAATATCCTATGATAATCCAGATACATCTATCGTTGAAAAACAAAATGTAAGAACTAACCATACTCTGTATAATACAGGAACGTCTAAACGAACAATGTTTACGCTAGGAAAGGGATTGGGAACACCTTCAAGTGTAACAAGTTATCTTACAGACTCCTCAGGAAAGAAATTTACTAATAATAACAAACTGAAAGACGCTACTACGCCTATTACTACCAATGGAACTGGCAATTACACATGGGGAGATGGTGCCCAGATGACTGGTTACTTTGCAAAACAAGGTTACGGTCTGACATCAACTTGGACAGTTCGAATTACTGGTACTGATACTTCCTTTACCTTTAGCCCGTTTGCTCGTGCAGATGATGATACAACATTTACTAACTACTTTGATAATAAAATTATTGAATCTGAGTCTAGCACGACAAGCCAGTCTCTTTCACAGTCTAAATCACTCTCAGTAAGTGCTAGTCAAAGCGCATCTGTTTCTGCATCAACAAGTGCCTCAGCTTCAGCAAGCACGAGTGCCTCAGCTTCAGCAAGCACAAGTGCATCTGCTTCAGCGTCAACGAGTGCCTCAGCTTCGGCATCAACAAGTGCCTCAGCGTCAGCAAGCACAAGTGCATCTAAGTCAGCGTCAACGAGTGCATCTGCTTCAGCATCGACAAGTGCATCTAAGTCAGCATCAACGAGCGCCTCAGCTTCGGCATCGACAAGTGCGTCTAAGTCAGCATCAACGAGTGCAAGTACATCAGCAAGTACATCCGCTTCAACGAGCGCAAGCACATCAGCAAGTACGTCAGCATCAACAAGTGCAAGTACATCAGCAAGCACGTCAGCCTCAACGAGCGCAAGTACCTCAGCATCAACAAGCGCAAGCACATCAGCAAGTACATCCGCTTCAACGAGCGCAAGCACATCGGCAAGTACGTCAGCCTCAACAAGTGCAAGTACATCAGCAAGCACGTCAGCCTCAACGAGCGCAAGTACATCAGCAAGTACATCCGCCTCAACAAGTGCAAGCACGTCAGCAAGTACATCCGCATCAACGAGCGCAAGTACATCAGCAAGCACTTCGGCCTCAACAAGCGCAAGCACATCGGCTAGCACGTCCGCATCAACGAGCGCAAGTACATCCGCAAGTACATCCGCAAGTACATCCGCAAGTACATCCGCAAGTACATCCGCCTCAACAAGTGCAAGCACATCTGCTAGCACGTCAGCAAGTACGTCAGCGTCAACAAGTGCATCGACATCAGCATCTGAGTCAGCGTCAACAAGTGCCAGCACCTCAGCAAGTACATCTGCTTCAACGAGCGCAAGTACGTCAGCAAGCACATCTGCTAGCACGTCAGCCTCAACAAGCGCAAGCACATCGGCAAGTAGCTCAGCCTCAATAAGTGCAAGAACCTCAGCAAGTACATCTGCTTCAACGAGCGCAAGTACGTCAGCAAGCACATCGGCTAGCACGTCTGCTTCAACAAGTGCCAGTACATCCGCAAGCACGTCAGCCTCAACAAGTGCAAGTACGTCAGCAAGTACATCCGCCTCA
>NZ_JVHE01000058.1:0-87569 GCF_001072925.1 Streptococcus pseudopneumoniae
TGAAAACATTGATGAACTCAATAAAGTACTTCAAACAACAGCTACTTCATGGACTGAACGTGTAGAAGCATAGGATAGAAATAGAAGGAACTACTTTTGTTAAGAAAATATTTATGGTTTCTTGACAAAGGTATCTGTAAATCATACAATAAAACCATAGAACGTGAATGCGCTTTCTATGGTTTGTTTACTTAATTGAAATAGAAAAAGGAGAGAAGGATGAAAGCATACACAGAACGTGTATTTGGGAAAGTTGATGGCAAGGATGTCCTCGCTTACCGTTTTGAAACGGAGGTAGGCTACCAACTGGAAATTATGACCTATGGAGCAACAATTTTACGCTATGTAACTCCAGATAAGGCTGGAAATTTTGCCAATGTTATCCTAGGTTTTGACGATTTCGAAAGCTATGTGGGAAATAGCCCTAAACATGGAGCAAGTGTAGGTCCAGTAGCAGGTCGTATCGCAGGTGCGACATTTGAACTCAATGGGAAGACCTATGGACTCGAAGTCAACAACGCTAGCAACTGTAACCACAGTGGCTCAACTGGTTGGGATTCTAGCTTGTTTGAGCTAGTTGAGGTGAGTGACCATGGCTTGACTCTTTACACAGAAAGAGCAGACGGGACTGGAGGTTTCCCTGGAAATCTTAAGATCTGGATTAGCTACAACTTGGAAGAAAGTGGTGCCTACGAAGTTAGTTACAAGGTAACGACAGACCAGGATACCTTGGTCAATCCAACTAACCATAGCTACTTTAACTTGTCAGGTGATTTCACGCAGACGATTGACCGTCATGTTTTCCAATTGAACACTGAAGGCATCTATCCAATTGCTCCTGATGGTGTCCCAGCTAAAACCCCAGATGCTAATCGAGATGTGGTCAAGCATATCTACAATGGAGCTTTGCTTAAGGATATTTTTGCAGACGAAGATGAACAAATCAAACTCGTATCTGGTTTGGATCATCCATTTGCTCTTCCTGCAGGACATGACAATGCTGGATTCCTCTATGACCAAGGTTCAGGTCGCTTCTTGCTCTTCAAGACAGAAGCTCCTTGCTTTGTGGTCTACACAGCAAACTTTGTGGATGAGAGTGTTATCATCGCTGGTCAGCCAATGATTCAGCACAATGGAATTGCTCTTGAAGCACAAGCTTTACCAGATGCTATTCATAGCGATCTTAAAGACCAAGTCATCCTCAAAGCAGGTGAAACATTCACCAGCAAAACACGTTATGAGCTTGTCGTGAAATAATGATTATTCTTTGAGTAAACCTAGACTTTAATCGTTAGTTATTTACTAGCTGTTAGAGTTTAGGTTTTTTGATTCTTGAAAAATAAGGAAATAATCTAAAGTTTAGAAGATAATTCTATATATCAAATATTTTTACTGAATAAAGAGGATTGACTTATATTGATAGTTGAATGCGACAATAATATCTAATAGATTTATTTATATGATAGCTCTTTTGATAAAAATAAGGTATAATTAAAATGGAATAAATCTAGGCTTTTGACTAAAAAATACTAGATTTTTATAAAGATTTTTGGAAAAAAACTCTCTTGCTTGCGAGTTGGAACACTTGGAGTTTTTGATAATACTAGTAAGGACCAAACAGGAGGAAGTCAGATTTTTTCTTTACAAACTCCTGAAGCGATGGTAGTGGCGATTAAAGCTTATCTCAATTCGTTAGATAAATGAGAGATTTTTAGTAGATAATCTAATCATCCGCTAGTTCACTTCTTTTATGGAGTCCATGCTTTGATGCTTGTGATTAGAGTTTAGTTTGGAGTTAAAGAATGCTTTACACTTTTAATCTTATGGTTGGTTTAGAACCAAATGGTGTAGATGTTGCTCAAGCATATCGTGGGAAGGTTTTTCGCGACTTGGGCCTCCCTGCCTGTTTTGTTTTTACACAAGTCCCTCCTCGATTTAAATGGGACTATTACCTATCTTTGGGTCATCTTGAGGAAGAAATCCTGTTAGCACATATGTTGTTGACAGATCAGCGTGATATGAGCTTGGGGATCCGTATAGATGATATGAAACAGCTCTTACATTTGACTGCTGAATATAAGGAAAATAATTGTGAATTGATTTTTCAGGAACAAGATGGTATCATTACCATTCTGCATAAAAATAGTCTAAAACCGGATTATGTGGATTATGTAGATTATTATGCATTTGGTCGTTTACTTCGTAGAGAACATTATGGTAAGAAAAAGCTGTTCACAGAATTTTTCACAGCAGTGGATGCTGGATTTGGTCTAGTAGCTAGAGTTGTTCGCCGACTGTTTCATAATAGAGATGGTTCAGTAGCCTTTGAAGAGATTAAGAAAGAACCAGGTGAGGATACTGAAGCAGTTTATCGGTGCGGAGCAGAATGGTTCTATAGTGAGTCTGAATTTTTAGAGCGAGTCTTATCAGAGTTGCAGTTTAGTAAAGAGGATCATGTATTTCTTGATCGTATAGGGGGTCTTCCCTTTACATCCCCTCTTTTACGTTTAAAAGGTGAAGCGAAAGTATCCTGTGTTGTGCACTCTATCCATTATTGGGGAGATCAGATTAATTCTGAATATTATTACCTCTTTCAATATGCCGAAGAATTTGATGGTATTTTAGTATCAACGCAAGCACAGAAGGATGAATTGGAAAAACATTTAGCATTACTAGGAAAAACTGGTCAAGTTCGCGTTCTTCCAGTAGCTGCCCTATACCAGTTGCAACTAGCTGATGAACGAAAACCATATTCTGTGATGCTCGCCGCTCGATTTGTACGTCTAAAACGATTAGACCTAGCAATTAAAGCAATCGTTGCTTTTCATGAAATTTGTCCAGACGTCAACTTAGACATATATGGTCAAGGGATGCTATGGCAGGATATTGAAGCAGAGATTGCCAATCTAGGAGCACAAAATTATATCCATCTTAAGGGGCATCAGACAATTTCAAACCGTTTCAAAGAGTATGAACTTTACCTGGCTACCTCGGAATGGGAAACTTTTGGTATAACTTTGTTAGAAGCAATTGGTTCTGGACAAGCTCTTGTTGGTTTAGATGTACCTTATGGAAATCAGACCTTTATTCAAGAGGGTAAAAATGGTTATTTAGTTCCTTTTGATGCTTGTTCGGATGAGGAAATTGTGGTTGATTTAACAAAAGCTTTAGAGAAAGCCTTTAAACAGATCAAACAGCTGAGGGAGGGCTCTTACCGCTTGGCTGAAGAATATTTATCAGACTGCATAACAAAACAATGGTATGAATTTTTGACTAGAGAATGGGAATAAAAAAGAAATGATGTATTATTATCTGACGAGGGAATGGTCTTCAGATGACGATCGCCTAAAAAAAGATTTAGAACTCATGGGGATGGATCTGAAACTATTAACGATTAACAATATTTTTACTAGTTTTTTTTCTAATCATGAAAATTCGAGTCCCTTACACATGACTCAACTTCCCTTACCTCGATTTTGGGAGGTTCTTTCTTCAGGAGATATCATAGCGGAAGGAAATAAAAAAGGGAAGATTTACTGCTATCCTCAGTGGCCACAAATGGTGGAGTTGGTCGAATGGTATGATAACAAAGGTGTTTGTTGTGCAAGAGATCATTATGATTTATCGGGAACTTGTTTTCATAGAGAGATTTGGAGTGGTGGAAAAAAAGAGATAGACATTTATGGTCAGGAAAATCAAGAGCAACTCTATCTTTTTTCATCTCATAATCGTGCACTTTTTCAAGAAGCAAATGGTCGGGAACAAGGCTTTTCTTCAATTGATGAAGCAAGAAAACTGATTTTAGATAAACAATTGTCTACAGGTGATTGTTTAGTGTTATCGGATATAAGCTTGCTTAGGGATATGCCTAACCTCTCATCTAATCAGATAATGTTTTATATAAGAGAAGAGTTATCTGTCGAAGATATTTCGTATCTAAAAGATCGTTGTGGGAAACTACTGACTCGAGATTTGAAATTAAAGACAGACAATATGAATCTTCCCCTAATTTATCTACCAACGTTTCTTGGGGCCTTTAGGGAGTTTCGTCCGCATATTTTAATTTTGACAGATACGCAAGAACTAGAGCAAATTGAAGTCCTTGTATCTGCCCTACCGAATTTTGAATTTCATATTGCTGCGCTAACAGTAATGGGAGGGCGTTTATTAGATTTGGATTGTCATGCAAATGTTCATCTCTACCCAGGCCTGTCTAGAGAGATATATGAGAAACTTTTACAAACGTGTAGCATTTATCTGGATATTTCTCATGCGCAGGAAATACTTGATGGTAGCCGTACAGCTCTTGAAAATGGCATGGTCCTTTATGCTTTTAAGGACACGTGTCACCAACCAGAGTTTTATGCTACTGACCATGTGTTTCCAAGGGATGGTGTAGCAGAGATGATTGACGAATTATCTCAACTTGTAAATCCAGAAAAATATCAATCTGCTTATGATAAACAAAAGATGAATCCGTACTTAGTGACCAGGGAAGAGTTGAAGTTACTTTTTTAAATAACGGATAAATAAGGGAAGTATCGTGAAAGCTTTAGAATAGATCTTCCTAGATAAAGATATCAAAAACTATATAGCGTTTAGCTTAGTATTTCACTTGGTGACAATTTGTATTTCAATCATTAACTTAGTATGGGGAGATATGATTACATGTTTGTACTGAGTCGAATCATTTGAGATTCGTGTTAGTGAGGCTTATCCTTGAACTCGTCGGTTTACTGCTTCGAACTACTTGCTTCAGTGTAGATAAAGTTGAGGATATGATTGCCTCAATCCAGCAATATTTGAAGAAACTAGACTAAAAATTGAATAAAGAGAGAAACAAAAATGGAAAAAATAAGTGTTATCGTCCCTGTTTATATGTCAGAAGCCTATCTTGAAAAATGTTTAGATAGCATTCTTCAACAAACTTATCAAAATCTTGAAGTTATTTTAATCAATGATGGCTCAACTGATGGTTCGGCAGCTATTTGTCAGCGATATAAAAATCAAGATGCGCGTGTTAAAGTTTACCATAAGCCAAATGGAGGAGTTGCTTCCAGTCGCAATCGTGCTTTGGAAGCTGTGACAGGTGATTACATTGTCTTTGTGGATAATGATGATTGGCTAGAGTTAGACCATATCCAAAGCCTTTATGATTTATTGAAAAAAACGGATGCAGATATTGCAATTGGTAATTTTACTCAGTTTATTGAAGATCAGGGAAGTTTTTTAATTCATGTAGGTGCAGACAACTATTTTGAACAAGTGTACAGTCCTTTTGACTGGTTCCATCATCAATATGATAGCAAGTATAATCTTAGCCAGTGTTTTACAGTTCCATGGGCAAAACTCTATAAAGCAGAGCTTTTCAAGGATATTGTCTATCCAACGGATCAGAAGGTAGAGGACGATTATACGACCTATAAGGTTTACCTTCAAGCAGATAAGATTGCCTATATGAATAAAGCCATTTATATTCATAGAAAACGCTCTACAAGTGTGACGAGAACAGTTAATCTTGCAGATGTTTATCCTTTAAAGAGTATTGAAGAGCGTCTGACTATTTTGAATCTGATTGGGGCACCTCAGCAGTTGTTGGATAAGGAAATTCAGGCTTATAAATGGCGATTATCCATTCATGAAGAAGAATCATTGAAACGTGGAGATATGGAAGCTTATCAACAGATTTTGGTGAAAAAAGCTATTGAGAGTAAGCAGCGGTAAGAGTTATAAGTCTTATAGAATAGTTGATTAAAGAAAAATACTTGACATAACTTGTCGTGAAATAATAAAAATTCTCTGAAGTCTTATGACTTCAGAGAATTTTTTCTTATTCTTCATCTGGTGTGAGAATCATCGGAATGATGATTGGTTCACGCTCAGTATTTTCGTAAAGGAATGGTCGAATGGCGTTTACGATAGCGCCATTGACAGACTGGACGCTAGCATCTTTGTTTTTCAAAGCGATACGAATAGCATTGAAAAGGATGCGTTGGCTTTGGCGAATCAAGTCGCCGGACTCTCTCATGTAGACAAATCCACGGCTGAGAATATCTGGTCCAGATAGGATCATCTGAGACTTGAAGTCAACGGTTGCGACAGCCAGTACAACGCCATCTTCAGATAGATCGCGACGATCTTTAAGTACAGCTGCACCGATTTCACCGATACGATTTCCATCGACGTAGATATCTTGAGCATTAAAATGACCAGCGATACGAGCAGAATTTGCAGTAAGGGCAAGCACATCACCATTGCTCATAATAAAGATATTGTCCTTCTCAACTCCAGTATCTACGGCAAGTCCAGCGTGGACTTTTTGCATACGATATTCACCGTGAACAGGCATGAAGTATTTTGGTTTGATGAGGCGGAGCATGAGTTTTTGCTCTTGTTGACCACCGTGTCCAGAAGTATGGATATTGTTAATCTTACCATGGATAACTTCAACACCAGCTTCAGAAATGATGTTAATCAATTTGTTGACGCTAGTGGTATTTCCTGGAATTGGGCTAGATGAGAAGATAACGGTATCACCAGGTTGGAGTTGCACCTGACGGTGGGTTCCGTTAGCGATACGAGAGAGAGCGGCCATAGGCTCGCCCTGACTACCTGTACAGAGGATAAGAATCTCACCCGCAGGATAGTCTTTGATTTCATTTGGCTCGATGAAGGTTCCCTTAGGAGCCTTGATGTAACCAAGTTCAATCCCGTTAACAATGGCCTTTTCCATAGAGCGCCCAAAGACAGCAATCTTACGCCCGGTCTTAACAGCAGCTTCCGTTGCTTGCTGGAGACGGAAGATATTTGAGGCAAAGGATGCAAAGATGATACGTCCTTCGATACCTTGGATAATCTTCATGATCGACTGGCCGACAACCTTTTCAGAGTTTGTAAAGGTTGGTACTTCAGCATTGGTCGAGTCAGAGAGTAGGCAAAGCACTCCGTCTTCACCTAGGGCTGCCATACGGTGTAAGTCTGCAGGTTCACCAACTGGTGTAAAGTCAAACTTGAAGTCTCCCGTACAAACGATTTTCCCTTGAGGTGTATGGATGACGATTCCCAATGGCTCTGGAATCGAGTGGGTTGTTCTAAAGAAAGTTGCTTTAAGGTTTTTAAAGGTCAACTCCGTGTTGTGGTTGATTTCGTGAAGTGTAGCATTGCGCAAAAGTCCATGCTCTTCGAGTTTTCCACGGATTAAGGCAAGGGCCAGTGGACCAGCATAGATAGGGATGTTTGCTTGCTTGAGCAAGAAAGGAATCCCTCCGATATGGTCCTCGTGTCCGTGTGTAATCAAGAGAGCCTTGACGCGGTCGATATTTTCTACAATGTAGGAGTAATCAGGGATAACGTAGTCGATACCAAGTAGGTCATCCTCAGGGAATTTAATCCCTGCATCCACGATGATGATTTCGTCTTGGTATTCGATACCATATGTGTTTTTTCCGATTTCTCCTAGACCACCAATGGCAAAAACGCCGACTTCTTCTGGTTTAAGAGTGTAGGCCATATTAGAACTCCGTAATTTCGAATGCGCCAGTTTCTTTTTCGTAGTCTAGCAATTTGTCAGACAAGAGCTCGATATACTCGATATTATATTCTGGACGATTTTCTTCGACAAGTTGGCGAGCAGCGATACGTCCTTCAAGTTCTGAACTAGCATCGATGTCTAAGTATAGTGAGCGTGTTGTTTCACGACGTGGGCTACGGTCTTTTGTTTCTTGATAAAAAACTTTGTAAATCATATGTTTCCTTTCTGCTTTCAGGTCAGCTATATTCAAAAATGCTCAGTTTGAAGCTGGTTTGATTCCAGTTCATTTTTTGTCTTTATTGACCTTGATTCGTTACAATTACCTCAATTATAACATAAAAAGGGGAATTAGTAAAAGCAGGAAACATGAAAGTAAGGAGCTTGAAATGGGTTTCATTTTACCTTGTATAAGTATTTGAAGCCATCAGATGCAAGTGCTATAATAAAGTTAGAAAAGAGGTTTTTCTTGATTAAGGAGGACTAGCTATGCTTGATTTTGTGTTTCACCTATTTGGATGGAAATTCTACATATTGCTACAACTGCTTGGACTCCTTTCGAGGCTATTTGCTCCTTTTCGTTAGATGATGATTTTGAAATATTTGCCTTTAGAATTGGAGAAAGGAGGCTCTCTATGTTTCAACTAGCTATCGCGATTCGTCTCTTGATATTTGCTGTTTTTGTTGCTTGTGTTTACGGTGGCAATCTACTATTTGTTCGGTTGGAACATAGAAAAACAGCTATACACTGGAAAATTCTCTTTGTAACACTGTATTCCATTTTCCTCCTTCTTGTAACCTATGTGGTTTGGCTTGTATTTTACTTTGGTTTGAATGCTTAGCTTCAGTTGTTTATTTATATCTGCTGATTGAACGAATGCCTATCTTTTAAATAGGTTATAAAAGGATAGTGAAATCAGCACACAAAAAATCCACCCCAACTATTAAGATAGGGTGGATTTTTCAAATTCGGTGTCCATTTTTCCCTCAAACAGAGATTATATTTTCAGGCCCTATCCTTATTTTTACAGTACTGATTGTTCTGTTCAAAAATAGAGTTGAAGCATAAAAATAAAACAATACAAACAGATAAATCAATTGGCAACGGTATAGTTGTAATGTTTAAATCGTTGAGAATACTGATCAAACTGTAAGATATGAAGAAAATAAAATTCATCCTTCTAAAAATGTGTCTTTTATCTAGCATGACTTATCCAAACTTTTTACGGAGATCTTTTCCAATGGTGTAACCTGCCATAAATAAAGCTATACCAACACCTACACCAAAACCACCCTTGATTTCTTGCAATTCTTTATTAGAAATTTCACGATATTTGTCTAAATCTTTAATCATACTAACCTCCTAAAAAATAACCAGCTGCCAAGCCAGAGCCTACAAGTGCTGTTCCGCCAGCAATAGCTTTCCAAGATACTGCTACTCCAAAGACAACCAAGGGAGCGAGACCACCATCAATATCTGATAATTCATTTTCAGATAGCGATACAAATTGATTGTCAATATTTTCGAAATTTGTCATTGAACTTTCCTCCTTTTTTCTTGTTCACTTTTATATTCGGAAATGAAGGTAAAAAGTTGCAATGTTTTTGAAAATTTCTTTTCACCATGATTTTTGTTTCAAAACAAAGAAAATTCCCATGTGTCTTCTTTTGTAGTATAATAGTAAACAGACAAAAAGATAGGAATATGTTATGAAAGTATTAGCATTTGATACGTCCAGCAAGGCTCTTTCTCTTGCTATTTTAGAGGACAAGCAGCTTCTTGCCGAGACGACAATCAATATCAAAAAGAATCACAGTATTACCCTTATGCCAGCCATCGATTTTTTGATGGCTAGTCTAGATTTGACGCCAAAGGATTTGGATCGAATCGTTGTAGCAGAGGGGCCAGGTAGCTACACAGGTTTGCGAATCGCGGTAGCAACTGCCAAGACCTTGGCTCATACTCTGAACATCGAGTTAGTGGGGATGTCTAGCCTTTTAGCTCTGGTACCGAGTCAGCAGGAGGGTTTGGTTGTCCCTTTAATGGATGCGCGTCGCAACAATGTTTATGCAGGATTTTATGAAAATGCTCAACCTGTCTTTCCAGAGGCGCATCTGTCCTTTGCAGAAGTTTTGGAACAAGTCAAAGATGCTGAACGGGTAACCTTTGTCGGTGAAGTAGGAGCATTTGTGGAGCAGATTCAAGAACAACTACCACAGGCTAATTATCAAGAAACCTTGCCAAATGCAGCTAACCTAGCCCTCTGGGCCTGGGACAAGGAAGCAGACTCCTTGCATGACTTTGTGCCAAATTACCTCAAGCGTGTAGAAGCTGAGGAAAACTGGCTTAAGAATCACACCGAGTCTGGAGAATCTTACATCAAACGCCTATGATAGAAATCAAACGAATCCAACAGCAACCTGACTTGGCTCAATCCATCTATGCTGTCATGGTAGATGTATACCCAGTCAGTCCTTGGACTCTGGAACAAATCCAAGCAGACCTGTCCCAAGACCAGACCTGGTATGCTCTAGCTTATGATGGGGAAGAAGTGATTGGCTTTCTAGCTGTGCAGGAGAATCTATTTGAAGCAGAAGTCCTGCAAATTGCTGTCAAAAAAGCCTATCAAGGTCAGGGAATCGCGTCAGCCTTATTTGCTCAATTACCGACAGACAAGGAGATTTTTCTCGAAGTCAGAAAGTCGAATCAACGAGCACAAGCATTTTACAAGAAAGAAAAAATGGCGGTCATCGCTGAGAGAAAGGCCTACTACCATGATCCAGTTGAGGACGCCATTATCATGAAGAGAGAAATAGATGAAGGATAGATATATTTTAGCATTTGAGACATCTTGTGATGAGACTAGTGTCGCCGTATTGAAAAACGATAACGAGCTCTTGTCCAATGTCATTGCTAGTCAAATTGAGAGTCACAAACGTTTTGGTGGCGTAGTTCCTGAAGTGGCTAGTCGTCACCATGTCGAGGTCATTACAGCCTGTATCGAGGAGGCATTGGCAGAAGCAGGGATTGCCGAAGAGGACGTGACAGCTGTTGCCGTTACCTATGGACCAGGCTTGGTCGGAGCCTTGCTAGTTGGCTTGTCAGCTGCTAAGGCCTTTGCTTGGGCTCATGGCCTTCCTTTGATTCCTGTGAACCACATGGCTGGTCACCTCATGGCGGCTCAAAGTGTTGAGCCCTTGGAGTTTCCCTTGCTAGCTCTGTTGGTTAGTGGTGGGCACACAGAGTTGGTCTATGTTTCTGAGGCTGGTGATTATAAGATTGTTGGGGAAACACGTGATGATGCGGTTGGTGAAGCCTATGATAAGGTCGGACGTGTCATGGGCTTGACCTATCCAGCAGGTCGTGAGATCGATGAACTTGCTCATCAGGGGCAGGATGTGTATGATTTCCCTCGTGCCATGATTAAGGAGGATAATCTGGAGTTCTCATTCTCAGGTTTGAAATCTGCCTTTATCAATCTTCACCACAATGCCGAGCAAAAGGGAGAAAGCTTGTCCAAGGAAGACCTGTCGGCTTCCTTCCAAGCAGCAGTCATGGATATTCTCATGGCTAAAACCAAGAAAGCTCTGGAGAAATACCCTGTTAAAACCCTTGTCGTGGCTGGTGGTGTAGCAGCTAACAAAGGATTAAGAGAACGCTTGGCAGCTGAAATCACTGACGTCAAGGTTATCATTCCACCTCTGCGTCTTTGCGGAGACAATGCGGGAATGATTGCCTATGCTAGCGTTAGCGAGTGGAACAAAGAAAACTTCGCAGGCTTGGAGCTAAACGCCAAACCAAGTCTTGCTTTTGATACTATGGAATAAAAAGTCAGCTTGAAGCTGGCTTTTTTGCTAAAATATTTTATAATATGTTAAAAAAGTAAAAAGTTTTTACGAATAGAATAGTAAAGAGTATCTTAAAAAGGGAGTTTGGTCATGATTGAAAAACAGGAATTAGGAGAATTTTACAAGGAATTGCGCCTGGCTAGAAAGCTTAAGCAGTCAGATGTGGCTTGTGCTGGACTAACAGCCTCTCAGCTATCCAAGTTTGAACTAGGGCAGTCCATGCTGTCTGCGGATAAGTTGATCCTAGCTATCCAAGGGATAAATGTGACCTTTGATGAGTTTGGGCACAAGCTCAACAACTACCAAGAATCTCCACATATGCGATTTGGTAGAAGGATTGTGGATCGCTTTGCCCATCAAGATATAGCTGGCTTAGAGCAATTGTTGAAAGAAATTGAGCAAGAACAGATGGCGCAGACCTATCGTCGTTTGAACTCTATTGTGATTAAAGATGCTATCCATTCACTGGATAAAAGCTACCCACTAGCAGAGGAGGATAGTGAGTTTTTAACCACCTATCTCTATGCTATCGAGTCTTGGACCTGGTTTGAACTCTATATCTTTTGCAATACCATGCCTTTCTTGAGCAATCAAGATTTGATCTTTTTATCCACCTCTTTACTCGAAAAATCCAAGGAATTTAAAGAATTGGCACACAATAGACTGTATATGAAAAGTTGCTTTCTAAATATCATCTCAGAGCTCATGGAGCGTAAGCTTTTCTCCTACATCCCAATATTTGAAGCCGAGTTGGAGAGCATACTTCGCCCGTACGATGTTTTTGAGAAATTACTGTGGCAGTTTTTAAAGAAAATGAGTGTTTTCCTTCAGACCAAGGGAAGCAATCAAAAAGAGATTGAACACTTTATCCAATCTCTGAAAATATTAGAAAATCCACAATTAACAGCTCTTTTTGAACTACGCTTACAGCAATACAAAGCACTTATCGATTAGTTAGAAATCGCAAATGTGAAATTCCTATCAGAAAAAATGTCAAATATGCGATTTTTTAAAATATGGAATTTTTCGTGTTATACTGTCTTCATTCCATAGTATAGGAGAAAATAGAATGAAAAAGATCATCTCACGCTACTACTTTTTTATAGCCATTCTACTTGTCATTGTTTACCAGTACTTCAGTGGTCTGGTTTTAAACAACGATTTTGCTGCTGGTCTATCTAAATTTGGCTATTATTTTTCGGATATGATGTTGAACTTTCTTGTGATTCTGCTTGTTTTTATTTTTATGGTAGGAGCAGGAAAATGGCAACAAATCAACAGTAGAAAATTTAAAGGGCCCTATCTTTTCTATTCTTTTTTAGCTTTTCTTGCTTTATTTATTTGGAATTTCATCAAATTTTTCCTATTCCCACCTACCCAAAATGGACTTGCTTACCAACTCGCTGCTCCAACATTTACAGGCGCTACAGCATTTTTGATGTATTTTTTCTATCCTGTGATTGCAGGTCCCATTTTTGAAGAGATGATTTATCGTGGATTGGTGATGACCGCTTTGGAAAAAGGGGAAAAATGGGGACTGGATGTGCTTGGTTCTGCTGCTTTATTTGGAATTCTGCATATTAGTGATTATGGTTGGGTCTTGACAGACTTTTTCGTATATATGGGTGGCGGTATCATATTTGCGGTCTTGTTTAGAGTGACAAAGTCTATTTATTGGCCTATTGGACTGCATATAGTCTATAACGGTATCGGGCATATACTTCCTTTGTTATTTTAGAGGATTTTGAGAATCATAAATCAAGTGAAGAGTCCTCATCGTGGTGCTTTTGATTGGGCTGTAGAGCCAACAGGTGAGTGGTTAAGACGTCGTCGATAAAATAGTATAGGAAGTAATTAAATGAAGAAAATGAAAGAAATGAAATTTCATCTAGCAACTGGCTTGTTGCTTTTGACCTATTACCTCATTTTTAATGTCATACCAGACTTAGATATTACTGTAGCTTTGTCTGATGAGATCTACTATGTGTTCCAGGTTTTATTGGTACTTATTCTGGGAACTGTAGCTACAATTATTTTTGTCAAAAGTGAACATTGGAAAGAGTATGGTCGTTTCCAGTTTCGTTGGTCTTACCTGGGTGTTTTCATTCTTTCTTTTTTCTTATTATTTTTGTGGGCAAATCTAGCAACTCGTATCTTTCCTCGTACGCAAAACGGAAGTACAGTAGTGGAAGTAGCCACCAGTTTGACAGGAATTAGCTATTTTATTACGCGTGTACTTTACGGTAGCCTTATCGCACCTATAGCAGAAGAAATAGTGTGTCGTGGTTTTTTGATGACAAGCTTGTCTAAATTTAAAAACTACTATATTGATGTTCTTGTTTCTGCTGGCATATTTGGCGCTATGCATGTTTTACAGCATGGTTGGATAACGACAGATTTCATACTATACTTTGTAATGGGCTTGATATTTTGCATGATGTTTCGCTGTACAAGCTCTATTTATTGGACCATAGCTTTACATGCTTCATGGAATACCTTCTTGCTTATTGTTAGCTTATTGGTGTTTGGATTTTAGAAGGGTGATATATGAAAAAGATAATCTCACGTTACTACTTGTTTGTAGCTATTCTACTTATCATTGCGGACCAGTTCTTCATCCGTCTGGTTTTACACAGCGACTTGGCTGCTGGTCTATCTGATTTTGGCTATTACTTTTCGGATATGATGTTGAATTTTCTTGTGGTTTTGCTTGCTCTTGTTGCCATGATTTGGTCAGGAAAATGGCAACAAATCAATAGCAGAAAATTTAAAGTGTCCTATCTTTTCTATTTCTTTTTAGCTCTTCTAGCTTTTTTTGTTTGGAATTTCGTTACATTTTTTATTTTCCCGTCCACCCAAAATGAAATTTCTTATCAACTGGATCTTCCTACTTTTACAGGTCCTACTGCATTTTTGATGTATTTTTTCTATCCAGTGATTGCAGGTCCCATTTTTGAAGAGATGATCTATCGTGGATTGGTGATGACCGCTTTGGAAAAAGGGAAGAAATGGGGACTGGATGTTCTTGGTTCGGCTGCTTTATTTGGAATCTTGCATATCAGTAGTCATGGTTGGGTCTTGACAGACTTTTTCGTATATATGGGTGGTGGTCTAATAATGGCAGTCTTTTTTAGAGTGACAAAGTCTATTTATTGGTCTATTGGACTGCATATAGTTGATAATGCCATTGGTCAAATTCTGCCTTTGTTATTTTAGTGGATTTTGAGAATTGTAAATCAAGGGAAAAGTCCTCATCGTGGTGCTTCTGATTGGATAAAAGGGATTTGGGTAAGTTTAGCTGGAAGACGGTGTAACTAAAACTTAAAAGGATCAACGATGAAAAAGAAAGATAAGAAATTCTACTTGTCAACTGTTTTGATAATAGTCACCTATTACTTGATTTTTAATTTTGTAGCAAGGTTAGAATTTGTTAACCAATTATCAGATTTTGGATTTTATGGCTTACAAATTTTATTGATAGCTCTTGAGGGGATTGCTGCTACAGTGGTTCTTGTAAAGAGTCAAGGTTGGGAAGAATGCGGTCGCTTCCAGTTCCGTTGGGCTTATCTGGGTGTCTTCTTTCTTTTCTTTATACTGATGTTTGTGTGGGTAAATATAACGACTCTGATTTTTCCTAGCACGCAAAATGGGAGCGAAATCATGAAAGAAGCTACTAATTTGACAGTAATTAGTTACTTTATAATGCGCATTCTCTATGGCAGTCTCATTGCTCCTATCGTTGAAGAGTTGGTTTTTCGTGGGCTTCTGATGACGGCATTGTCCAAATTTAAAAAGTATTATGTTGATGTCGTCGTTTCCTCCACACTCTTTAGTCTTATCCATGTTTTACAGTATGGCTGGGTGTTAACAGACTTCATTGTTTATGCAGGAGCAGGTCTCTTGTTTTGTATGCTATTTCGTTATACTCGTTCAGTTTATTGGCCAATGGCCCTTCATATCTTGTGGAATACATTTTTAATCGTTGTTAGTTTATTGGTATTTGGGTATTAAATCTAAAATAGTTTATAAGTTGCATCATGAGACTGGCGTCCCAGTCTTTTTCTGTTCTTGTCAATCAGCAGACTTTTTTCTATTTTACGAATATGTTATAATAATGTTTGCTGTGACTGTTTGGAAAACAGTTGCTGAAGGAATGATTAGTGAGGAAGTCAATGAAAGAAAAAGGATTTTGGGAGGGTGTGCAGGCTGCGGTGCCGACGGCTCTGGGCTATGTTAGCATCGGCCTTGCCTGTGGCATTATCGGTTCGCCCTATGTGACACCAGTAGAAATGGGTCTGATGAGTCTCTTTGTTTATGCTGGGAGCGCTCAGTTTGCCATGATAGCTTTGATTGCAGTTCAAGCTCCTGTGGCAGCCATTACCATGACGGTCTTTTTGATTAATCTGCGTCTCTTCTTGCTCAGTTTGCATGCATCGACCTATTTTCGTCATACCAGTCTTTGGCACAATATCGGCATGTCCAGCCTCTTGACCGATGAGACCTATGGCGTTTTGATGGGCGAGTTGGTGCATACGGATAAGGTTAACCCCATGTGGATGCACGGGAACAACCTTAACAGCTATGTAGCTTGGTTTTTCGGAACTGTTGTCGGAACTGCTCTAGGTGGACTTCTACCAAATCCAGAAATTTTTGGCTTAGATTTTGCCCTAGTGGGGATGTTTATTGGGATTTTTACTTCCCAGTTTCAGATTATGCAAAAACGGATTCCTTTGCGCAATCTCTTCATAATTTTAGCAGTTGTAGCTGTATCTTTCTTTTTGCTCTTGACGGTGGTGTCTCAGTCATTAGCTGTTCTGTTTGCGACCTTGCTAGGTTGTACCATGGGGGTGGTCTTGGATGGTCAGTAAGTATATTTTATTAGCAATTGTCTTTTCTGGCTTGGTGACTTGGATTCCAAGAATGATTCCTTTTATCCTAGCCAAGTACAAGGGTTTGCCGCCTATCGTAGAGCGCTTTTTGAAATTTCTACCAGTTTCTATTATCTTTGCCTTGATTCTTTCAAGTGTGGTGACAGGAAAAGTTGGAAGCCTTCCTCAGATAAAGTGGTTAGATTTTTTAGCAATCTTTCCAACGGCCTTTGTAGCCTTTCGTTACCGCAATCTGGTAGGGACTGTTCTCTTTGGAGTGGTTTTGATAGCAGTCCTACGTTTGGTCTTTTAAATCAGCCATAAAGAAAACCTATCACAAATATAGAAATCATATAATAGCGTAATTCCTTTTTTTCTGTTAAGATAAGATTGTATTCTATTTTGGAGGAAATATCATGAAAAAAATCGTTAAGTATTCATCACTTGCTGCCCTAGGACTTGTTGCCGCGGGTGTATTGGCAGCTTGCTCAGGTGGTGAAAAGAAAGATGCTGCATCTGGTGAAGCAACATCTGGTAAAAAAGAAATCGTTGTAGCAACTAACGCGTCACCAAAACCATTTAACTATGAAGAAAACGGTGAGTTGACTGGTTTTGAGATTGAGGTTGTTCGTGCGATCTTTAAAGACTCTGACAAATATGATGTCAAGTTTGAAAAGACAGAATGGTCAGGAATCTTTGCAGGCCTTGACGCAGATCGTTACCAAATGGCGGTTAACAACATCAGCTATACAAAAGAACGTGCAGAAAAATATCTTTACGCAGCACCAACTGCTAAGAACCCTAACGTTCTCGTAGTTAAGAAAGATGACAACAGCATCAAATCGCTTGATGATATCGGTGGAAAATCTACTGAAGTCGTTCAAGGAACAACATCAGCTAAACAATTGGAAGAATACAACAAACAACACGCAGATAACCCAACTGTCCTTAACTATACAAAAGCTGACTTCCAACAAATCATGGGACGTTTGAGCGATGGACAATTTGACTACAAGATTTTTGATAAAATCGGTGTAGAAACAGTTATCAAAAACCAAGGCTTGGATAACTTGAAAGTCATCGAACTTCCAAGTGACCAACAACCTTATGTTTACCCACTTCTTGCAAAAGGTCAAGATGAATTGAAATCATTTGTTGACAAACGCATCCAAGAACTATACAAAGACGGAACTCTTGAAAAATTATCTCAACAGTTCTTTGGTGGTTCTTACCTCCCAGCAGAAGCTGATATTAAATAAGCTTTTAAATCATCCATTCTCTTGTAGGTGGATGATTTTGCAACTTTTAGACATATAGTTTCAAACTATATGTCTGCCTATCTAATAACAATTTGCGAAATCAAATAAAGTGTGAGATACTATTACAGTATTATTTTTAAAGGAGAACGAATCATGAAAATTAAAAAATGGTTAGGCGTAGCAGCTATCGCTACAGTAGCAGGCCTTGCACTTGCAGCTTGCGGAAATTCAGACAAGAAAGCAGACAACACAACTACAGTTAAAATCGCAACTGTTAACCGTAGTGGTTCAGAAGAAGCACGCTGGGACAAAGTCCAAGAATTGGTTGAAAAAGACGGAATTAAATTGGAATTCACAGAGTTTACAGACTACTCACAACCAAATAAAGCAACTGCTGATGGTGAAGTAGACTTGAACGCTTTCCAACACTACAACTTCTTGAACAACTGGAACAAAGAAAACGGTAAAGACCTTGTAGCGATTGCAGATACTTATATCTCACCAATCCGCCTTTACTCAGGTAAAAACGGGGAAGAAAACAAGTACACTAAAGTGGAAGAAATCCCAAACAACGGTGAAATTGCTATTCCAAACGATGCTACTAATGAAAGCCGTGCCCTTTACCTTCTTCAATCAGCTGGTTTGATTAAATTGGATGTTTCAGGAACTGAACTTGCTACAATCGCAAACATCAAAGAAAATCCAAAGAACTTGAAAATCACTGAGTTGGACGCTAGCCAAACAGCTCGTTCATTGACTTCAGTTGATGCAGCAGTTGTAAACAACACTTTTGTTACAGAAGCAAAATTGGACTACAAGAAAGCACTCTTTAAAGAGCAAGCTGACGAAAACTCAAAACAATGGTACAACATCATCGTTGCGAAAAAAGATTGGGAATCATCACCTAAAGCTGATGCAATCAAGAAAATTATCGCAGCTTACCATACTGATGAAGTGAAAAAAGTCATCGAAGAAACTTCAGACGGCTTGGATCAACCAGTTTGGTAATAAACATAGGGAGGTGGGAGAGATTTTTTCCACCTCTTGCTTTTATATAGAGACTAAAGAAAAGGAACATCCACTTGTATTGATTCCAAAGGTACAAGTCCTAGTAGAAAGGTAGAGATAAAATGGTTTTCCCTAGCCAAGAAGAACAAATTGAAAAGTTTGAAAAAGATCATGTAGCGCAACATTACTTTGAAGTTTTGCGGACCTTGATTTCTAAAAAATCAGTCTTTGCCCAACAAGTTGGCCTTAAAGAAGTGGCTCGTTATCTAGGCGAGATCTTCAAGCGTGTAGGTGCAGAGGTCGAGATTGATGAGAGTTATACGGCACCCTTTGTCATGGCGCATTTTAAAAGTTCACGCCCAAATGCCAAGACTATCATTTTCTACAACCACTATGACACAGTACCTGCGGATGGCGACCAAGTCTGGACAGAGGATCCATTTACGCTTTCTGTCCGTGATGGCATCATGTATGGACGTGGGGTTGATGATGACAAGGGACATATCACTGCCCGCTTGAGTGCTCTTAGAAAATACATGCAGCATCATGATGATCTACCGGTCAATATCAGTTTCATCATGGAAGGAGCTGAAGAGTCTGCCTCTATGGACTTGGACAAATATCTAGAAAAACATGCGAACAAGCTTCGTGGTGCAGATTTATTGGTCTGGGAACAAGGAACCAAAAATGCCTTGGAACAGCTAGAAATCTCTGGTGGAAACAAGGGAATTGTGACTTTTGATGCCAAGGTCAAGAGTGCCGATGTGGATATCCACTCTAGCTATGGCGGTATTGTAGAGTCAGCGCCTTGGTATCTGATTCAAGCCTTGACCAGTTTGCGAGCTGCAGATGGACGTATTTTAGTTGAGGGCTTGTACGATGAGGTTCAAGAGCCTAATGAACGAGAGTTAGCCTTAGTTGAAACCTATGCCCAACGCAATCCAGAGGAAATTAGCCAGATTTATGGCTTGGAATTGCCACTTTTACAAGAGGAACGTACAGCCTTTCTCAAACGTTTCTTCTTTGAGCCAGCCCTCAATATCGAGGGTATCCAGTCAGGTTATCAAGGGCAAGGTGTTAAAACGATTCTACCAGCAGAGGCTAGTGCCAAGCTAGAAGTTCGTTTGGTTCCCGGCTTGGACCCACATGATGTTTTGGATAAAATCCGGAAACAACTAGACAAAAACGGCTTTGATAAGGTAGAATTATACTATACCTTGGGTGAGATGAGTTATCGAAGTGATATGAGTGCATCATCTATTCTCAATGTTATTGAGTTAGCCAAGAAATTCTATCCACAGGGCGTATCTGTCTTGCCGACTACAGCTGGGACAGGACCTATGCATACGGTCTTTGATGCCTTAGAAGTACCTATGGTTGCCTTTGGTCTAGGAAATGCTAATAGCCGAGACCATGGTGGAGACGAGAATGTACGAATCGCCGATTATTACACCCATATTGAATTAGTAGAGGAGCTGATTAGAAGCTATGAGTAGAGATATTATCAAGTTAGATCAGATCGATGTGACTTTTCACCAAAAGAAAAGAACCATCACAGCGGTCAAGGATGTGACTATTCACATCCAAGAAGGGGATATCTACGGAATCGTTGGATATTCTGGAGCAGGGAAATCAACCCTAGTTCGTGTGATTAACCTCTTGCAAAAACCATCTGCAGGTAAGATTACTATTGATAATGATGTGATTTTTGATGGCAAGGTTACCTTAACTGCTGAGCAATTACGACATAAACGTCAAGATATCGGGATGATTTTTCAACACTTTAACCTGATGAGCCAGAAAACAGCAGAGGAAAATGTAGCCTTTGCTCTCAAACACTCTGGACTCAGCAAGGAAGAAAAGAAGGCTAAAGTAGCTAAGTTGTTGGACTTAGTTGGTCTTGCAGATCGTGCCGAAAACTATCCTTCACAATTATCTGGTGGTCAAAAACAACGTGTGGCTATTGCGCGTGCCTTGGCCAATGACCCAAAAATCTTGATTTCAGACGAGTCAACTTCAGCTCTTGATCCAAAGACAACGAAACAAATCTTGTCACTCTTGCAAGAATTGAACCGTAAACTAGGTTTGACCATTGTCTTGATTACACACGAGATGCAGATTGTCAAAGACATTGCTAACCGTGTGGCAGTGATGCAGGATGGTCGCTTGATTGAAGAAGGTAGCGTTCTTGAAATCTTCTCTGATCCTAAGCAACCCTTGACTCAGGACTTTATCTCGACTGCGACAGGTATTGATGAAGCAATGGTTAAGATTGAGAAACAAGAAATCGTAGAGCACTTATCTGAAAACAGCATTTTGGTACAACTCAAGTATGCAGGCGCTTCTACAGATGAGCCGCTTTTGAATGAATTGTACAAACATTACCAAGTAACAGCCAATATTCTCTATGGAAACATTGAAATTTTGGATGGTACTCCTGTGGGTGAACTTGTGGTTGTCTTGTCAGGGGAAAAAGAAGCCTTGGCAAGCGCTCAAGACGCCATCCGTCAGGCTGGTGTGCAACTAAAAGTATTGAAGGGAGGACAGTAAGATGGCAGAATTGATTAAAGCATACTTACCAAACGTCTATAAGATGGGTTGGTCTGGTCAAGCTGGCTGGGGAACAGCAATCTACTTGACCCTTTATATGACGGTTCTTTCCTTCATCATCGGAGGTTTCCTAGGGCTGGTTGCAGGGCTTTTCCTTGTCTTGACAGCTCCAGGTGGTGTCTTGGAAAATAAAGTTGTTTTCTGGATTTTGGACAAGATTACCTCTATCTTCCGTGCGGTGCCATTTATCATTCTCTTGGCTGTCTTGTCACCCTTCTCTCATCTAATCGTAGGGACAAGTATCGGACCAAATGCGGCTATTGTACCCCTATCTTTTGCAGTCTTTGCCTTTTTTGCCCGTCAAGTACAGGTGGTATTGGCAGAGCTAGATGGTGGTGTCATCGAGGCAGCTCAAGCCAGTGGAGCTACTTTCTGGGACATTGTAGGTGTTTACCTTTCAGAAGGTCTACCAGACTTGATCCGTGTGACAACTGTAACCTTGATTTCCCTTGTCGGTGAAACAGCTATGGCGGGAGCGGTCGGAGCAGGTGGTATCGGTAACGTAGCTATCGCCTATGGATTTAACCGTTTCAATCATGATGTAACGGTCCTTGCGACACTCATCATTATCCTGATTATCTTTACAATTCAGTTCTTGGGAGACTTCTTGACCAAGAAATTAAGCCATAAATAAAAGAGCCGTGTGGCTCTCAGATTGAAGAAAAAGTCAATTTTGGACAATTTTCTTCAATCTTTTTCTTTTACTAGAGAAAATAAAAAAACTCTTAAAAATAGCATGTATCAGCATTTCTAAGAGTTTTCATTATACGGTAGCCCAACCTTTATAGGGGCAATTTTTTAATTACAGATAGAGTTTGTCTGCGTTCTGAGAGATGGCTGGCTTTTTTCTATCACATTTTATCTGCGAATTTCTTACTAAGCGCTTGTCCAATAAGGGAGCCAAGTAAAGCACCAATGAGGACACTTGCTACAAAGAGAAGGATAGTACCAGGATTAGGAGCGACCATGATGCGATCAATATAGTCCTGAGATTTTCCACGAGCAACTAGGGTTGCTATGTAAGCTTGAGGTGTCAACCACATGAGTAGGATGGGACCAGTAGTACCAAAAGCAAAAACTAGGAAGGAAAGAAGGTTCTTGACCTTATCTTTGTAGTGGCCAAGATGAGCAATGCCATCTGCTGCAAGACCGCATATGATTCCTGGAAGAAAGGCACCAGCACCATGCTTGCTTCCGAGGAAAAATAGAGAGATAACGAGCCCAATCGTAGTAATCGCTCCAAAACGAGGCACTTTTTCTAAAAGGATCATATAGACGCTACCGCCCACAAGAGCAGAAAAGGCAGGGGCGTAAAACATATTTCCAGTGTGGTCGACAAGGTTTCCTAGTAGAACCCCTATTCCGATGCAGAGAAAGTAGACAAGGGCAGCTACAAGGGTCGTCAAGATATTCTTTTTCATAAATTCTCCTTCGTATATCTGATGTTTTTCATTGTACCATGCTTGGCTCAGATTGTAAATGCTGGTTTGGAACTAGTATTTATTAGGAAATGTGGTAAAATAGGAAAAAATAAAAGACGAGTGGTAAGAGGATGAAGAATTTAGGAAAAGTTTTTAAAGAGTTACGAGAATCAAGAAAAATTTCCTTGAGAAAAGCAACAGGTGGACGCTTTTCAGCATCCTTATTGTCGCGTTTTGAAAATGGTCAGAGTGAAATATCTGCTCCAAAGTTAATCACAGCTTTGGAGAATATTCATGCGAGTATGGAAGAATTGTTATTTTTGGCGAGAGGTTTTCATCAGGATGCCTATTCTGAATTTAGAAACAGAATAGTTGAGGCTATTGACCCTCAAGATTTGACATCCTTGCGCACTCTCTACCAGAGAGAGTATCAACAACTTCCTTTTTCAAAAGATAGACAGCAACACATTCTCAATGCGATTTTAATAAAATCTTATATGAAAGCCATTGATGAGACGGTTACATTGACCGCTGAGGAAGAAAGAGTCCTACATGATTATCTATTTTCTGTCGAAATTTGGGGACACTATGAATTGTTGTTCTTTTCTTCCTGCTCTCCTCTTTTATCGGTCCAGCTTTTTACAAAGTACACTCGAGAAATGTTGCGGAAGTCAGATTTCTTGCAAGGAGTTGGGAAAAATCGAAATATGATGCACACCTTGCTCCTCAATGGTTTTATGGCCTGTATTGAAGTTGATGATTTTACCAATGCCCTCTATTTCAAAAAACAAATTGAAAAGAACTTCTTTGAAGAAAATGAAACCTATTTTCGAATAGTCTACCTATGGGCAGAAGGTTTGCTTGATAGTAAGCAAGGAAGAGCGGAGGAAGGACAGAGAAAAATGGAGGACGCTGTTCGTATTTTTGAGATGATTGGTTGTAGCAGATCTGCTGACTATTATAGAAGCGCCATGAAGTGTTGAATATCTGCAACTAGATAAAATAACTTGAAACGATAGGACTGTGAAGATACTTATTAGCATTAGACAAATTCTATCGTTTTCGTTATCAGTTTAGTCTGTTGCATATATTCAAAAACGTCTTCTTGTAAGATTCTTGATGCTATACTAGAGCTACCATAAAAGTAGTATGTGAGAAAGAGAGGAATTTATATGAAACTATTACTAAGAAATCAAGCTTACAGAGTTTTGAGTTTATCACGATTTTTCAATGCTTTTGGAGCTTCCATTTTTAATTTAGTGTTTGTGGTCTATGCCTCGACTTTGCCAGAGGCTTCTGTTGCCGTTGCAATGGCGAATGTTGTGATGATGCTTCCAACTCTTTTTACAGTTTTTGTGGGAATTCGGGCAGATTATACCAAGGACAAGGTCAAATGGATGACCTATGTCGGTTTATTTCAGGCGGTTTTATTTTTTCTAGCAGCCCTAGTTGTTCAGCAAGCTAGTTTCTTTGCCTTTTCGACCCTTTGTCTCATCAATGTCATTAGTGATGTAGCTAGTGATTTTGTGGGTGGCTTGCGAATGCCTCTCGTTAAAGAAAAGGTAGCAGAGCAAGATTTGATGGAGGCTTACTCATTTTCCCAGTTTATTACCTATATTTCTGCTATTGGCGGCCAAGCTTTTGGAGTTTGGCTATTAGGGGTGTCAACACAGAACTTTTCGCTCGTAGCGGGAATCAATGCCATATTTTTCCTAGTATCAGCTCTCATTCTCTTTTTAGGAAGGGCTGAATTAAGCTTATCAACTCCACTTGTTGATAGTAAATCACTGAAAAATGAGAAACTTTCTATCAAAGATCAATTTTTAACGATTTATCGAAACTTACGTCTCGTTTTTCTTAAAAGTGGACAGAAAAACTTTGGTTTTATGCTCTTTGCTATCTTGCTTATCAATGCTTTGGGTGGTGCCTTAGGTGGTATCTATAACATCTTCCTTTTAAATCATTCCTTACTGAATTTTTCCTATAAGGATGCATTGTTTATCTTACAATTGATTACCTTATTAGCAGTTATCATCAGTAGTCTTACGGGAAATGATTATTTTGGGAAGCAATCTTTGCCTAAATTGATGATGTGGGTCACATTAGGAGCCAGTCTAGTTGGTCTATCTAATTTGTTAAACCAAGTCTTGCTCGGGATGCTTTTCGTCTTTTTTACCATGTATATCTCTGGTAAAATTTCCCCTAAAATTAGTTCCATGCTGCTGAAAAATCTTGCTCCAGAGGTTCTCTCTCGCACTAGTAATTTTTTAGGTTTGTTGTTTACTCTATCCATACCAGTGGGGACGGCCTGTTTTTCACTGGTGGCGGTATGGGATATACAGTTGACTTGGATACTTTTCGTAGGTCTTTCTCTGATAGCTATTCTTCTGACAAGTCTCAATCTCAAAAATGAAATTTAGGTGTTCGTCTTCTTTTCAGACTGTCCCAATCCCTTCATTTATGGTAAAATAGGACTATTAAGTTATAAAGAGGATTCCCTATGAAATTACAAAAGCCAAAAGGAACGCAGGATATTTTACCTGCTGAGTCTGCCAAATGGCAGTACGTTGAAGGATTTGCGCGTGAAATCTTCAAACGCTACAACTATGCAGAAGTACGCACGCCTATTTTTGAGCACTACGAAGTCATCAGTCGTTCGGTTGGAGACACAACTGATATCGTAACCAAGGAAATGTATGACTTTTACGACAAGGGTGACCGCCATATCACTCTCCGTCCAGAGGGAACAGCACCAGTTGTTCGTTCTTATGTGGAAAATAAACTCTTCGCACCAGAAGTTCAAAAACCAAGCAAGTTCTACTACATGGGGCCAATGTTCCGCTATGAGCGCCCACAAGCAGGTCGCTTGCGCCAGTTCCACCAGATTGGTGTGGAGTGCTTTGGATCAAGTAATCCAGCCACAGATGTGGAAACGATCGCTATGGCAGCCCACTTTTTGAAAGCAATCGGTGTTCAAGGTGTCAAACTCCACCTCAACACTCTTGGAAATCCCGAAAGTCGTGCGGCCTACCGTCAAGCCTTGATTGACTATTTGACACCACTTAAGGAGACCTTGTCTAAGGATAGCCAACGTCGCTTGGAGGAAAATCCTCTCCGTGTTTTGGACTCTAAGGAAAAAGAAGACAAGGTGGCAGTAGAGAATGCGCCGTCTATCTTGGATTACCTTGATGAAGAAAGCCAAGCCCACTTTGCTGCTGTCCGTCAGATGCTGGAAAATCTTGGAGTAGATTACATCATCGATACCAATATGGTTCGTGGTTTGGACTACTACAACCACACGATTTTTGAATTCATCACTGAGATTGAGGGCAATGCCTTGACAGTCTGTGCAGGTGGTCGCTACGATGGCTTGGTTGCCTATTTTGGTGGTCCTGAGACTGCTGGATTTGGTTTTGGACTTGGTGTAGAGCGTCTGCTTCTCATCCTTGAAAAGCAAGGTGTGTCTCTCCCTATCGAAAACGCCCTAGATGTCTATATCGCCGTTCTCGGTGAAGGAGCAAATCTTAAAGCCTTGGAGTTGGTACAAGCTCTTCGCCTACAAGGTTTCAAAGCAGAGCGTGATTACCTCAACCGTAAACTCAAAGCGCAATTCAAGTCAGCCGATGTTTTTGCTGCTAAGACTCTTATCACTCTTGGAGAGAGCGAAGTCGAAAGCGGACAAGTGACAGTCAAGAACAACCAAACTCGAGAAGAAGTTCAAGTTTCACTTGAAACAATCAGCCAAAACTTCTCAGAAATCTTTGCAAAATTAGGATTTTAATAACAGATAAACTGGTCAGGATCTTACTCCTGACCGTTTTCTTTTGCAAAATGACAAAAATCATAAACTTTTTGACAAATATACTTGTCAAAAAGAAAAAGATGTGTTACAATATAATCAAGTTAAGAGAAAAGGAGAAAGGAACAATTATGTGGGCATTAGGATTTGTACCTCTTGTGTTTATGTTTTATCTCTATCATACCCAAAGGGTCAAGAAACTAGAGAATAAAATCAAAAGAATTGAGCAAAAACAGAAAGGAAATAAAGAAATGTCAAGATTATTAAAAGAATTGATTGGGAAAAAACCAACAATCTTTGGACAAGTTTTTGGGACAGACAATTGGGAAGTTGTAGATGTTGATGAGGAGTGGGTCAAGCTACGCCGTGTAAATAAAAAAGAAAAATTCAAACTACAACGCATTGAGGATATCCAAACCGTTGAATTTGACGGAAAGTAGGTGTGTGACATGCAACTAAAAAATCGTCTAAAAGAGCTTCGGGCTCGCGATGGTCTGAATCAAACAGAGCTGGCCAAACTAGCTGGCGTGTCTAGGCAGACCATTAGTCTACTGGAGCGAGATGAGTACACGCCATCCATCGTCATTGCCCTGAAGATTGCTCAGATATTCCATGAGCCTGTCGAGTCAGTCTTTCGCTTGGAGGAGGATGAGTGATGAACAAGTATAAAGGGATTTATTATCTATGTATAGTTGTGTTTATCGTTAATCTTTTGGCCATGATTGGAATCCTATTTGGTTGGTTTACTATCGTTGAAAGTAAATATCTCTTCTGTATAAATTTAGTTCTACTATTGGTCTTTAGATGGGTAGAGAGAAAGATAAAGTTTAAAGAGATCGTAAAAGGAGAGAAATGATGTTGAGATATAAACTGCTCTATTATGTAGCACTTGTAGCTTTATTGGTGAGCGTGTTTCTAATTATTGGGACAGACTTAGGCTGGTTTAATCTGTATCAAAGTGAGCAATTCTTTTGGATTTACTTTGGCCTCATCCCGGTAGTTGAATGGATTGAAAAGAAATCAAAAGGTTTAGAAGTTGTAAGAGGAGAAGAATTATGAAAGAATTTTTAGCAGGTTTTCAAGTAGATACTGGAGACAAAGTACTTGCAGGGGTCTGTGCAGGTTTAGGAAATTATTTTAATATCAAGACTAACGTCATTCGTTTAGTAGCAATTTTGTTGTTTCTTTCGTCAACAGAGATTGGGATTATAACAGTGGCTCTCTATGCTTATCTAGCAGGTTGGCTTGGGAATGAGCCTTTGGGAGATAGAGCGAAAAAAGCAAGAAATCAAGCTATTCTCTTATTTGTTGTTTGTTTGCTTTTGGTGTCGCTTGGAGCAGAAGGTTTGACAGCTATTTTTGAATCAGGTAAAGCCTTTGGTCAGTGGTTGGCTGGCTTAGTTTAGAGGGAGGATGAATATGAAAAAGAAACGAGTGCTATATTTCTTATTATTGTTTATATCAGTATTTATTACAGGTATGTTTATGGGACGTGCTTTGGCAATGGGAGTCAGTTTCAATCTAACAGATTTGATTCCTTGGTTTTCTGTCTCTAGTTTATTATTGGCATTGATTAGTATCCTTTTGGCTTTCAATTTCCTAAAGAAAAGTAGGGAATTTCACTCCTTGTATCAAGAGGAAATGGATGATAATCTGAATGAAACCTATTATGTGCAAATGTATCGAAATCTTGAGTTTGGAACAATTGCTTCTAACATAGTTTCAGTTACGACTTTGTTAGCATTTTTTATATCGGCGACTGAAGTGCTTATACTTGGTAATAGTTATCTAACTTTAGCACTCTCTTTTCTAGGGTTGATGTTGCTATTTGTTGTTCAAAAACATCTTTTGAAGACAATTTCTATTGTTCGTCAGTTTGATTTGGCATTTTTCTCCATGCCAAAGGATGTGTTAGATTATGTCAATTCTTACGATGAAGGAGAGCGACAAGCTAATTTGGAACAGAGTTTTCGGATTTTATTTCAATTAAACCAATATATTTTACAAGGTTTGTATATTTTTATTACTATCGTTTCTGTGCTTACAAGAGAAATTCAGTTATTAGCTCTTTTAGCCGTAGCGGTAGTCCATATTTATATCAATGTAATGCAAATACCTATGGTGAAACGTTATTTCAAATAGGAACAATCACTGAAACTACTAAAAGTTATTAGTTGGTTTAGATAGGGGCCAGAAAATGAATAATAATCGTAGATGGTGGAGAGTGGGAGTGTGTATGTTAAGTGCTTTTGTAGGAGTCTTTGCTTACACTCTTAGAGGTATAGTTGAACAGATTCAAATGTCACAAGTCTTACCTACTATTTATGGACTTGCTCTCGTTATTGGAGGACTTTCCTTCATCTTAGCCATGTATTATCTTGGTAAGAGTCGAGAAGTTTATACTCTTTATCAAAGGGGGACAGAGGAAGAAGATAGTGATCAGACTTATGTAAGAGCCTATCGTTACTTGGATTATGGTTCGGTTTCTTCCAATGTTTTGATGATAGCAATGATGACCAGTGGGATTATACTGATTTCTCCGATATTTAAGAATACCTTGCTAATTCTTCCAGCTCTTATTCTATTATGCTTATACATTATTGTTGCCAATTACTTGTTGCGAACTATTTTTATCGTTCGACACTATAAACTGTCTGCTTATTACACTCCAAAAGATATTTTAGATTATCTTAACAGTTATGATGAGGGAGAAAAGCAGGCAGAGATGGAGAGTGCCTTTTTAACTCTGTTTAGGCTGGATCAAATTTTACTGCCATCACTCTATTTTTTATTGATAGTATTATCAGTTGTTTTACGAGAAATACAAGTGGTTGCCTTAGTTCTTTTAGTTGTCATCCATATCTATATCAATGTTGCACATTTACGAAAAACAAAACGTTATTTCAAATAGGAGAATCTTATGAAAACACTTCAAAATATCGGTTGGTATAGTCTTACTTTCTTATCATTTATTATGGTCTATAGTTTTATTCAGGGCGTAGGCTTAGAAGCCATGAAAATGGGTGCGCCTGAATATGTTGCTGTCCCAATTTATGTCTTATTAGCAGGAATTTTCACCTTCGTTACCTACAAGTGGTATAAGACAGGAACCGTTACGATTGAAAAAACAGGCCTTAACAAATACATCTGGTTGCCTGCCTTGGTATGGGCCCTTGTCATTGTTGCTCAATTCTTTTTGCCAAATGATCCATCAGTCAATCAACAGACGGCAGAACAATTGACTCATAATCAACCTCTCTTCGCTTTCTTCATGATAGTTGTCTTTGCGCCCCTGACAGAAGAGTTAACCTTTAGAGGTATGCTAGCTCGTTATGTCTTCCCTCAACAGGATAACATCAAGCAGACAGCTCTCTTTCTACTAGTAACAAGCATCATATTTGCCCTCGTTCATTTCCCTGGAACTCCACAACAATTCCTAGTGTATGGTTCCCTCGGTTTGAGCTTGGGGTTGGCTTATATCAGCAAGGGTGGACTGGCTTACAGCATTGCTTTACATGCTTTAAATAATTTAATCGGATTTTTAATGATTCTCATGCTATAATAGACTCAGGAGGAAGTCATGAAACGAGTGATATTATTAGCAGTGATTCAGGCAGTTGTTCTCTTCTTTATCATTGGAGCGCTTGCCTATGCTTTTAAAGGGGATTTCTTTTATAACAATCTAGCAGTTATCTTTGCACCAATTGCAGGTATTATGCGATTTGCGACAGCCTATGCAACGGAGATTGTTCTCCCTAAAAAGGCTGCAGAGATTGCTGAAAAGCGTAAAAAATAAAGAAATACCAAGTAAAATAAGATCCAGCGAATGACTTTGCTGGATTTTTTCATTTATAGCAGGATTCTTCTCAACTTTTCTGATGATTTTCATGAAGAGCCTGCGCTTTTATGGTAAAATAGTAACAGAATAAAAGAGGAGAGAAAACATGAAACGTAGTATGTATGCTGGTCGTGTTCGTGAGGAGCACATCGGACAAGAAATTACCTTGAAAGGCTGGGTTGCCCGTCGTCGTGACCTTGGTGGGTTAATCTTTATCGACCTTCGTGATCGTGAAGGAATCATGCAGTTGGTTATCAACCCAGAAAAAGTATCTGCAGAGGTGATGGCAACAGCTGAAAGCCTTCGTAGTGAATTTGTCATCGAGGTGACTGGTCAAGTTGTTGCACGTGAACAAGCCAATGATAAGTTGGCGACTGGAGCGGTTGAACTGAATGTAACAGCTCTTACTGTACTTAATACAGCCAAAACAACACCATTTGAAATCAAGGATGGCATTGAAGCAAACGATGATACACGTCTACGTTACCGTTACCTTGACCTTCGTCGTCCAGAAATGTTGGAAAACCTTAAACTTCGTGCCAAGGTAACACATTCTATCCGTAACTACTTGGATGAGTTGGAATTTATCGATGTGGAAACACCATTCCTTTCTAAGTCAACACCAGAAGGGGCGCGTGACTATTTGGTGCCATCTCGTGTTAATAAAGGGCATTTCTATGCTCTTCCTCAAAGCCCGCAGATTACAAAACAGTTGTTGATGAATGCAGGGTTTGACCGTTATTACCAAATCGTCAAATGTTTCCGTGACGAAGACTTGCGTGGTGACCGCCAACCTGAATTTACTCAGGTCGACTTGGAAACTTCATTCTTGACTGAGCAAGAAATCCAAGACATCACAGAAGGCTTGATTGCGCGCGTGATGAAGGAAACAAAAGGCATCGAAGTGACACTGCCATTTCCTCGTATGAAGTATGATGATGCCATGGCTCTTTATGGTTCTGATAAACCTGATACTCGTTTTGAAATGTTGCTTCAAGACTTGACAGATCTTGTCAAGGGTGTTGATTTCAAAGTCTTCTCAGAAGCTCCTGCCGTTAAAGCCATCGTCGTCAAAGGCGCAGCAGATAACTACTCACGTAAAGACATCGATAAGATGACAGAAGTAGCCAAGCAGTATGGGGCTAAAGGTCTGGCTTGGGTCAAGGTTGTTGACAGTGAATTAAACGGTCCAGTTGCTAAATTCTTGACGGGTATTCAAGCAGACTTGACAGCAGCACTTAGTCTTGAAGATAAGGACTTGGTTCTCTTTGTAGCAGATACGCTTGAAGTAGCTAATGCAACTCTTGGTGCCCTTCGTGGACGTATTGCTAAAGAACTGGGCTTGATTGATCAGGATAAATTTAACTTCCTTTGGGTTGTTGACTGGCCAATGTTTGAATGGTCTGAAGAAGAAGGTCGTTATATGAGTGCCCACCATCCATTTACCCTTCCTCAAGCAGAAACTGCTCATGAGCTTGAAGGTGATTTGGCTAAGGTTCGTGCTATTGCTTACGATATCGTCTTGAATGGTTATGAACTTGGTGGTGGTAGTCTTCGTATCAATCAAAAAGAGCTTCAAGAACGTATGTTCAAGGCCCTTGGATTCTCAGCAGAAGAAGCAAATGACCAGTTTGGATTCCTTTTGGAAGCTATGGACTATGGCTTCCCACCACACGGTGGTTTGGCTATCGGTCTTGACCGTTTTGTCATGTTGCTTGCTGGAGAGGAAAATATCCGTGAAGTCATTGCCTTTCCTAAGAATAACAAGGCTAGCGACCCAATGACGCAAGCACCATCAACAGTAGCTCTTGAACAACTAGAGGAACTTAATCTACAAGTAGAACAAGATGAAACAAACGAAACTAACTAAAAAGTGGTACCATTATCTTCGTCGCTTTGCTTATCGAGTAAAGATTTTGCGTGTTTTACAAAGTATTTCTCGAGAAAAATACGATGAAAAAATCTCAGCTTCTCTGGTATATGGTTTTCTATCAGCAGTAGCCGTCAATTTCTTTTTCCAACCAGGGCACGTTTATTCAAGTGGTGCGACAGGTTTGGCCCAGATTATATCTGCCCTTAGTAACCACTGGTTTGGTTTTCATTTCCCGATATCGGTAGCCTTTTATGCCATCAATATTCCTCTCATGATTTTGGCTTGGTATCAAATTGGGCATAAGTTCACGATTTTTACCTTTATCACGGTATCCATGAGCTCGCTCTTTATCCAGTTTGTGCCTGTGGTGGTCTTAACAGAGGATCCAATCATTAATGCCCTTTTTGGGGGTGTTGTCATGGGACTGGGGATCGGATTTGCTTTACGTCATAACATCTCCAGTGGTGGAACAGATATTGTCAGCCTAACCATTCGTAAGAAGACTGGTCGTAACGTCGGAAGTATCTCTTTCTTGGTCAATGGCACAATCATGTTGATTGCAGGAGTGACCTTTGGTTGGAAATATGCCCTTTATTCCATGATTACCATCTTTGTATCAAGTCGTGTGACAGATGCAGTTTTCACCAAGCAAAAACGCATGCAGGCTATGATTGTCACTAGCAATCCAGATGCCGTCATTGAGAAGATCCATAATAAATTGCATCGTGGAGCGACAATGATTCATGATGCCGAAGGAACCTATAACCACGAACGTAAGGCTGTTTTGATTACGGTTATCACTCGTGCAGAGTTCAATGATTTTAAATTGATCATGAAGCAAGTCGATCCAACAGCCTTTGTTTCTGTTTCAGAAAACGTTCATATCCTAGGCCGATTTGTTGAAGTCGAAAACTAATCAATTATAAAAATAGATTACAAAAAACCAACTCTAAGCAAAAGATGTTAGAGTTGGTTTTTCTTATTTTTCAATGATTTCATGTGCAATCACTTGACGATAGCAGATTTGACGATTTTCTTTGACATCGTTGATGATTTGAAGAATCGTCTCAAACGAAGTGCGACCAAGAGTAAGACTATTAATATTGACATAGGCCGCTAGGTTTAATCTTGGATTAACAGAGTCAAAGCTGAGAACAGGGACATTAAGCTGATGTTCGTTGAGGTAGTTACAAACACCTTCAGCTAAGAGGCTATCTGTTGTGATAACAGCATCGGTTTTTGGATCGTATTCAAAAAGTTGTTTGCTAAATTTATAGCCCTTTTCTTCAAGAAATTCATCTGCAAAGAAAGTACGATGACTATCAAGAGGTAGATTGTGTTCTTGAAGGGCTTGCTCGTAACCTCTTAGACGATCCTGCGTAACGTAGAGTTTCTTGGTACCACCGATGAAAGCAATGCGGCTACATCCTTTTTTGATGAAGTATTCGGCTGCATCAAAACCAGCTTGAATATTATCGTTGTCAACAAGTGGAATAAAAGGTGATAGTGATTTCCCAAGGATGAGGAAGGGAAATTGTTCTTCAGTAACGAGTTTAACTAAGGGGTCATTTTCTTGGGCATACAAGAAGATAAGACCGTCTACACGCTTTCCATAGACCATCTGTGAAATTGCATTTAAGCGCTCTTTTTCGTCTTTTCCAGTTGCAATCTGGATAGCATAGTGATTTTCTGAAGCAACTTGTGCAATTCCTCTAAGGACAGAAGGAAAGAAAGGATTTTGATAGAAAACGTCTGAATCATCTGGAAGAACCAGGCCGATAACCTGCGTATAACTACTAACCAGGCTTCGGGCATTAAGATTAGGATGATAGTTGAGTTCTTTCATTGCCTTTCGAACTCGTTTTTTGGTTTCATCGCTAATGGTTGATTTGTTTTGAATAACACGGGTTACGGTTGAGGGTGAGACCCCTGCAGCCTTGGCCACGTCTTTAATCGTAACAGGCATAATAATCTCCTACTTATGGTAGTCTGGATCACGGAAATGCGTTTTGTAAAAGATAGTGACCAGGTATAGAACAAATAAAATGTTTTGAACAGTAATTAAAGTTGCCATATTTTGGCCTAGGAGACCGAGAATCATGGCAAGTAAGGTTGGTAATCCTAAACAGTTCAAGATGAAATGATAGCACTCTTTATAGCTTTTAAATGAAAAGAGACGTGATTTTTTCGTAAAGTAGAGCAAGAGGCTAGAACCTAGAGCAACGATGAAAAAATTAAGTCCAAAGAGGAAGCTAGAACCTAACACAAGAAAGAGGCTAACATAGACACGGTTCTGTTGATACCAGTCTTTAGAAATGTCTTGTGTTAAGCTTTCCTTGCTTTGGAAACTATCGGTCGTGATCGCATGATAGCGAATGCTAGTCAATTCTTTTCCTTGCTTACTGATGACGAGTTGCTCAGGTTCAAAGTTAAGAAGTAGTTCCTCAGGAAAGTTTGAACTAGAAGCGTCTCCGATTTGAACAGAAGCTTGATGAGGAGATGAACCTGTATAGCTCAACTTACCATCTACAATCTTTGCATTGGCAGCTAAATCCTGAACCACACTATCCGTCAAAGGAGTATAGACATCATCGATGAAGGTTTCTAAAGGATAGGTGTCCTGGGAGCTGTTCTGGATGGCAATAGGGACCATAGACAAACTAATCAGGAAAATACTGGTAAAAATCAGTTGAAACCAGTTGAGACCAAAACGTTGAGATAGGGGCTTACGAAATCCCCAAATACTATTAAAATAAGAAAATGGATATGGTAACATAAATCTCTTTCTATAGGCATTTTTCTATACGAGTATTATATAGAGAAATGGTTTTTATTTCAAGCAGGGGAGACAAATCCTTGTTAAAAGTAGACTTTTAATAAAAATTATCAACTAACCATGAGGGGATTTTCAATAAGTTCTTGTTTTTCATCAGAGTATATCAGCACAAGTTCAAAAAAGAAAAAGGGTGGCGAGGGTATATTACCCCTTGTCGCCACCGCTTGTAAGTCCTGAAACGAAGTTCTTTTGCAAGAAGAAGAAAAGTGTACAGATTGGAAGGGCGATGAGGATAGCACCTGCTGAGAAGTAGGCAATCTTCAAGTTCTTCGCATTGCTGACGAAGGTTTGTAGACCAACGGCAACTGTAAAGTATTCTTTTTCACGAAGCAAGAAACTAGAGAGGATATAGTCTCCGAAAGGTCCCATGAAGGCCCAGAGTGCTTGAACCGCAACCATTGGGCGAACAAGAGGGAGAACGATTTGCCAGAAGCGGCGGAAGTGTCCTGCACCATCTAGTTTTGCAGACTCATCAAGAGACATTGGCACGGTGTCAAAGTAACCTTTCATCAACCAAGCATTCATAGGGATACCACCACCGACGTAGAGGAAGATGAGGAACCAGCTATGGTTAAGGGCATTCAACATGAGAGCCATAACGAAGAAGGCAGTCAAAGCGGCCATTGTTGGCACCATTTGGATAATCAAGAAGAAGACCAAACTTTGTTTACGAGCCAAGAAGTTGTAACGACTGTAGGCATAACCAGCAAGGACGATAATACTTGTCTGAACAACCATAGTGATCAAGGCGATAATCAAAGTATTAAGGTACCATGTACCGTATAAGGTTTCTGTAAAGAGCCCTTTAAAGTTATCAAGACTAAAGTTGACATTGCTGTCGAGTTTAAAGGCCACAACGTTACCAGCCTTGAAGGCAGACATAATCGTGATTAAAAGAGGATAGATAATGACGATTGAAAGTCCGATCAAGTAGAGGTAGGTGAGGGTTTGAGTCAGTCTACGTTTTAGTTTGATTGAGTTATTCATCTTAGACGTCCTCCATATCAAATGCGTGTAGTTTCTTGAAGGCAATCATAGAAATAGAGATGACAATGATTGAAATAATCAAGGTAACGGCAGCTGCCATAGAGTATTGAGGAGCTGTACCTGTTGTCAAACGGTAAATCCATGAGATCAAGATATCGGTTGAACCAGCTCCACCACCGACACTACCAGGACCACCACCATTAAAGAGGTACATGATAGAGAAGTTGTTGAAGTTGAAGGTGTATTGGCTAATCAAAGTAGGCGCCGCAACAGCCAAAATCATTGGGAAAGTGATGCTACGGAATTTTTGCCAAGCGTTTGCACCGTCGATATAAGCTGCTTCATACAAGTCATTTGGAATAGACTGTAGGATACCGAGAGTTAGGACATAGATATAAGGGAATCCAAGCCAACCTTGCATCATAATCAAGGCAACCTTAGTCCAAGTAGGGTCTGTTTTCCAAGGAATGAGTGCCCCATCTAGGAATGGAAGAACCTTAGCAAAAAGAGGGATAACTTGGGTATTGATAGCACCGACACTATCGTTGAACATGTTTGAGAATGTCAAGATAGTGATGAAGGCTGGAACCGCCCAAGGTAGAAGGAAGATAACACCAAAGATACGTTTCCCCTTGATGAATGGTTGGTTAGCAATAATAGCTGTAAAGATACCGAGTACGATTTGCAAAGTCGATGCAGATAAAGCCCAGATAATAGTCCAAGAAAGAACAGAACCGAAGGCTGAACGGAAGGTACTCAAGCTCCAGATATTTGTGAAGTTAGTCAATCCAACCCAATCCAATAATTTGTTTGGTGGTAAGTGTTGGAAATCGTAGTTAGTAAAGGCAATCATCAAGGTTACAATAACTGGGAAGATGATGGCAAATGTCATGGCAACGTAAGATGGGATAATGAGCAAGTATGGGAATCCATTTTCATAGATACCTTTAATCATATCCTTAAGTGTCAATGGGACAGGGATGCCATTATTGATACGTTTTGCAATGGTATGAGCATCTTTAATATTGAGAATATAAAATGCTAGATAAACAATTACAAAAATAGAGTGAAATGCACCACGAATCAACATAAATAGAGAGTTGTCACGGCCAGGTTTTTCACCGAGTGTGATCAAGTTGCTCAATTCAGGTGCTGCAAGTGCTATAAAATAGAGGACGAAAACTACTGTTACTGCAAGGAAGATAAAACCTTTAGCTTTTTGTTTGTTATAGATTTGCCCCAACCCAGGAATCAATGAAAGCAAGGCTACTTTTTTTGGTTGTTGTTCCATGAGTGCTCCTTTCATAAGATACGAGCATTGAGCTCGATGCTAATCAGCAAAGTTACTGAAAACATTGTCAGTGTATCTAAAAATCAAGGGAGATGTTTAAATTATCTCCCTTGAAGCAATCAATTAGTTACCAAATTTTTGTTGGATTGTTTCTTTGATCAATGTTACAGCATCATTAGCAGCTGTTTTAGCATCTTTCTTACCGCTTACAGCGTCAAAGAGCATTGTTTTAGCTGGGTCCCAAACTGTTGACATTTGAGAGATGTTTGGCATTGGTTGAGCGTTCTTGAACTGTTTGATAACAGCAGTAGTCAACTCATCGTTTTTACCTTCAGCGTAAGTACGAGCTTCAGTGTTTGCAGGGATTTCGTTAGTTGCATCGTAGAATGCTTTTTGTTGTTCAGTTGATACAAGGAAGTCTACGAATTTTTGAGCTCCTTCAAGGTTCTTAGTGCTTGATGGGATGATCCAAGCTTTACCACCACCAAAGGCTGCGTAGTTTTTACCGTTTGGAAGAGTTGGGATAGTTGCAACACCGTAGTTTACTTTAGCATCTTTGAATGCTTGAGCTTTCCAAGGTCCATCGATGATAGCAGCTGTTTTACCTTCTTGGAATTGAGTTTGGATCAAGTTTCCAGCACCTTCAGTGTCTTGCATACCTTTAGGCCATTTGTCATACCAAGTTTTAGCGTAGTTGATACCTGCGATAGCACCGTCGTTTGCAAGACCGATATCTTTAGGATTTTTACCGTTGTCACCAAATACGTAAGCGCCGTTACCAGCAAGCAGTCCGTATGCGTAGTAGAAGTTAGTCCAGTCAGCTAGGAAAGCAGTTGTTTTTCCGTCTTCACCAGCGAAGGCATATTTGCTATCTTTAGCAAGTTCTTCTAGGTCAGCAAATGTCTTAGGAGCTTCTTTCACTAAGTCTTTGTTGTAGTACATAACAAGTGACTCGATAACAGCTGGAGCACCGTAAACTTTACCACCAACAGTTACAAGAGATTTAGTAGTATCGTCTGTTTTAGCACCGTCGCTCAAAGTAACTTCTGAAAGTTGTCCGTCAGTACCAAGGCTACCTACACGGTCGTATGGAGCCATCATAACGTCAGCAGCTTTACCTGATTGGTTATCAAGTGAAAGGTTGTCAAGTCCGCCTAATTGGTCACCAGTTTTAATAGTAACTTTTACACCAGCTTCTTTTTCGTAAGCTTTTGCAGCAGATTCTGCGAAAGCTTTATATTGGTCTTCAACATAGAAAGTGATTTCTTGGCTTCCTGATGCAGAAGAGTCAGCGGCTTTGTCAGAAGTTTTGCTTCCACAAGCTACCAAAAGCAAGCTAGCAAGAGTAGCAGTACCAAGTACAGCAGCGCTCTTCATGAATTTAGTTGACATAGTGTATTCCTCCTAAAGAATAACAAATTTTAATTTCGAGGGAACGCAAACGTTTTCCCTTATGACCTTAGTATAGCACAAACAGAAAACGGTTGCAAGCGTTTTTTTGAAAAAATTTTAAAAAGCTTGTTGCTGGCTAATTCCTAAAATTGTTTGTATAATAGAAGATAAATAGGAAATCATGCAAATTTCGATTCAAAAATAATTGAAGGGAAACGATTGCATGATTGGGATGCTTAATGAAAGGATTTTAAAAATAAGAATATAGTAACTTAAAAGTTTATCAATAAAAAATAAATCATAAAAGTTTTTTTAAAAACGCTTGCATTTCTTTTTGAAATGGGTTATACTTTACTTAGCGCAAACGTTTGCGCACAAATTTGAAACAATTAATTAAAAAACACTTGAGGTGCTATTATGAAAAAACGTCAAAGTGGTGTGTTGATGCACATCTCATCACTTCCAGGAGCTTACGGAATCGGATCATTTGGTCAAAGCGCCTATGATTTCGTTGACTTCTTGGTTCGTACCAAACAACGTTACTGGCAAATCCTTCCTTTAGGAACAACAAGCTACGGAGACTCTCCTTATCAATCTTTCTCAGCCTTTGCTGGGAACACTCATTTTATTGATCTTGATATTTTGGTAGAGCAAGGCTTGTTAGAAGCAAGTGATCTTGAGGGAGTAGACTTCGGTAGCAACCCAACTGAAGTTGATTACGCTAAGATTTATTACGCACGTCGTCCGCTTCTAGAAAAAGCAGTTAAACGTTTCCTTGAAGTTGGAGATATCCAAGATTTTGAAAAATTTGCTCAAGAGAACCAATCATGGCTTGAACTTTTTGCAGAGTATATGGCTATCAAAGAGCATTTTGATAATCTCGCTTGGACAGAGTGGCCAGATGCAGATATTCGTGCGCGTAAAGCTTCTGCTCTTGAAAGCTACCGTGAACAATTGGCAGACAAACTTGTTTACCACCGTGTAACCCAATATCTCTTCTTCCAACAATGGTTGAAATTGAAAGCATACGCTAACGAAAACCACATCGAAATTGTGGGGGATATGCCAATCTATGTTGCTGAAGATTCAAGCGATATGTGGGCAAATCCACACCTCTTTAAAACAGATGAAAACGGGAAAGCAACTTGCATCGCAGGATGCCCACCAGATGAGTTTTCTGCGACTGGTCAGCTTTGGGGGAACCCAATCTATGACTGGGAAGCAATGGATAAAGATGGCTACAAATGGTGGATTGAACGCTTGCGTGAAAGCTTCAAAATCTACGATATCGTGCGTATCGACCACTTCCGTGGATTTGAGTCTTACTGGGAAATCCCTGCGGGTTCTGAAACAGCGGCACCTGGTAAATGGGTGAAAGGACCTGACTACAAACTCTTTGCAGCCGTTAAAGAAGAACTTGGTGACTTGAACATCATCGCAGAAGACCTTGGATTTATGACTGATGAAGTCATCGAGCTTCGTGAGCGCACTGGATTCCCAGGAATGAAAGTCCTTCAATTTGCTTTCAATCCAGAACACGAAAGTATCGACAGCCCACACTTGGCACCAGCAAACTCAGTTATGTACACTGGAACACACGATAACAACACTGTTCTTGGTTGGTACCGTGATGAGATTGATGATCCAACTCGTGAGTACATGGCTCGTTACACAAACCGTAAAGAGTACGAAACAGTTGTGCATGCTATGCTTCGTACAGCTTTCGCATCAGTAAGTTTCATGACGATTGCTACTATGCAAGATTTACTAGAGTTGGATGGTTCAGCTCGTATGAACTTCCCATCTACTCTTGGTGGAAACTGGTCATGGCGTATGACAGAGGAACAATTGACTCCTGCTGTCGAAGAAACTTTGCTTGACTTGACTACAATTTATCGCCGTATCAATGAAAATTTGGTAGAATTAAAGAAATAAGACATTATCAGGAGACACAAAAATGTTACCATTAAAAGAATTTGTACAAAACCGTTACAATAAATCTATCGCAGAATGTAGTAACGAAGAGCTTTACCTTGCTCTTCTTAACTACAGCAAACTTGCTAGCAGCCAAAAACCAGTGAACACTGGTAAGAAAAAAGTTTACTATATCTCAGCTGAGTTCTTGATTGGTAAACTCTTGTCAAACAACTTGATTAACCTTGGTCTTTATGACGAAGTTAAGAAAGAACTTGCTGACGCAGGTAAAGAGTTGATCGAAATTGAAGAAGTAGAATTGGAACCATCACTTGGTAACGGTGGTTTGGGACGTTTGGCAGCTTGCTTTATCGACTCAATCGCTACACTTGGTTTGAATGGTGATGGTGTTGGTTTGAACTACCACTTCGGTCTTTTCCAACAAGTTCTTAAAAACAACCAACAAGAAACTATTCCTAACGCTTGGTTGACTGACCAAAACTGGTTGGTTCGTTCAAGCCGTAGCTACCAAGTACCATTTGCACACTTTACATTGACATCTACTCTTTACGATATCGATGTACCTGGATACAAAACAGCTACTAAAAACCGTTTGCGTTTGTTTGACTTGGATTCAGTTGATTCTTCAATCATCCAAGATGGTATCAACTTTGACAAGACAGACATCGCTCACAACTTGACTCTTTTCCTTTACCCAGACGATAGCGATAAACAAGGTGAATTGCTCCGTATCTTCCAACAATACTTCATGGTTTCAAACGGTGCGCAATTGATCATCGATGAAGCAATCGAAAAAGGAAGCAACTTGCATGACCTTGCTGACTACGCAGTTGTACAAATCAACGATACTCACCCATCAATGGTTATCCCTGAATTGATCCGTCTTTTGACTGAACGTGGTATCGAACTTGATGAAGCAATCTCTATCGTTCGTAGCATGACTGCTTACACAAACCACACAATCCTTGCTGAAGCCCTTGAAAAATGGCCTCTTGAATTCTTGGAAGAAGTGGTTCCTCACTTGGTACCAATCATCAAAGAATTGGATCGCCGTGTTAAAGCAGAATATAAAGACCCAGCTGTTCAAATCATCGATGAGAACGGACGTGTTCACATGGCTCACATGGATATCCACTATGGATACAGCGTAAACGGGGTTGCAGCTCTTCACACTGAAATCTTGAAGAACTCAGAGTTGAAAGCTTTCTACGACATCTACCCAGAAAAATTCAACAACAAAACAAACGGTATCACATTCCGTCGTTGGCTCATGCATGCTAACCCAAGCTTGTCTCACTACTTGGATGAGATTCTTGGACGCGAATGGCACCATGAAGCTTCTAAATTGGAAGACCTTCTTTCATACGAAGACAAGGCTGCTGTCAAAGAAAAATTGGAAAGCATCAAAGCTCACAACAAACGTAAATTGGCTCGTCACTTGAAAGAACACCAAGGTGTGGAAATCAATACAAACTCTATTTTTGATATCCAAATCAAACGTCTTCACGAGTACAAACGTCAACAAATGAACGCTTTGTATGTGATCCACAAATATCTTGACATCAAGGCTGGTAACATCCCTGCTCGTCCAATCACAGTATTCTTTGGTGGTAAAGCAGCTCCTGCCTACACAATTGCTCAAGACATCATCCACTTGATCCTTTGCTTGTCAGAAGTAATCGCTAATGACCCAGCAGTTGCACCACACTTACAAGTGGTTATGGTTGAAAACTACAACGTTACTGCAGCAAGCTTCTTGATTCCAGCGTGTGATATCTCTGAACAAATCTCACTTGCTTCTAAGGAGGCTTCAGGTACTGGTAACATGAAATTCATGTTGAACGGAGCTTTGACTCTTGGTACTATGGACGGAGCTAACGTGGAAATCGCTGAGTTGGTTGGCGATGAAAACATCTACATCTTTGGTGAAGATTCAGAAACTGTTATCGACCTTTACGCAAAATCAGCTTACAAATCAAGCGAATTCTACGCTCGTAAAGCGATCAAACCATTGGTTGACTTTATCGTGAGCGACGCTGTTCTTGCAGTTGGTAAGATTGAACGCTTGGAACGTCTTTATAACGAATTAATCAACAAAGACTGGTTCATGACTCTTCTTGACTTGGAAGACTACATCAAAGTGAAAGAGCAAATGCTTGCTGACTACGAAGACCGTGACGCATGGTTGGATAAAGTCATCGTTAACATTTCTAAAGCAGGATTCTTCTCATCTGACCGTACAATCGCTCAGTATAACGAAGATATCTGGCACTTGAACTAAGATATACAATTTAATAGTTATTACACTATCTAGCAAAAAAGCGAGTTTCAATTGAAATTCGCTTTTTTGAATGTTATGGACTTGAGGTTGACTAGTCTCAAAAGAAAAAATAATTTGTCAATAATTTCTAGACTTAAAAATCAGACCTAGAGAACACTAAGAAGGTTGGTTGTACTACCTTTAAGCCTAAGGTTCTTCTTAGCTGTTACCTCAAATTTCTTGTATTCGTTTACAAACAGTATTATAATAGTATTATAGTAAAGAAAGAGGGTGTTCTTATGTGGAAAAAATATTTTTCAAAATATAAATGGACTGATTTATTTTGGATTCTTCTTGTAATTTGGTCATGCCTTTATATGGGTAATAGTTCTTCGTTTCCACTGACTCATCAAGAAATCTCTTTTCATGGATGTTGTTATGGGGCATCACTTGCCTTATATCACTTGCTATTTATTGATAAATTTGTCATTTCAAATCGAAAATAAATGGAGAGGTCAAAATTTTTTATACTTTTCGGAAAGACAGTGAAAAATCGTGTTTTAAACCCGCATCTCAAGAAGAGGTGCGGTCTTGGTTTTATCTCATAAACTAGTTTACAGGGCTTTTCCGACTAGAATCTCTGCTTCGATAGTAATCTCAGTTAACTGGCTCCAATCAATCTTGCTCTGGTCTACATGAAAAAGCAGGGGCGTCATGCTGAGCAAGGCTTGGCGTTGCTCTACGGTGATAGACTTGGTCAGGGAAGCAATCTGACTAGATTGGATGCTGAAGTGTTCTTGGAAGTGTTCCTTAATATCTTGATTAGAATAATCCTTCTTTGTCAGCTGGTCCTGTACCATTTGACGGATTTCCTTGAGGTGGTTTTCAGTAGGAATGACCTTGATTAAGATGCCGTCCTTTGATAAGACTCGTCGGAATTCTCCGTAGTTGGCAGGTGAGAAAATATCAAGTAGGATATCCATGCTGGCGTCTTTTATAGGAAGGCGAGCTAAGTCACCAACAAACCAATTGACTGCCCAGTTGGGTTCACTTTTGGCAGCGATTTGAACCGAGTCTTTTGAAATGTCAAAGGCATAAAAGGTTTTTTCAGGGTGCACTTCTTGGAGTTTACGAGAGTAGAAGCCTTCGCCACAACCGATATCCAAGATAGTTTTGGCAGTTTTTGAGATTGAAAGTAAATCAGAGATAGCTTCTAGAATAGCTTGGTAAAAGCCGGCTTCTAGGATTTGCTGGCGGTTTTGAAAGTTTTCCTTGTCGTAGTTGGTTGATTGCTTGATTTGAGGTGCCAGATTAACATAGCCGAATTTTGCCAAGTCAAAAGAATGGCGATTATCACACTTGAGACTAGACTCTACCAAGATCAGTTTTTCTTGGCAGATAGGGCAGGCAAAGGCACTAGCAGATGCAAAGCGTTGGAGTTTGGGTTTGAGGTTTGTATTCATAGTTTAAGTGTATCAAAAGAGGCAAATGAAAGCAACTTTAGGAATAAGTAGATGGGAGATTCAGTAGAAATAAAACTAATTCTCCAATTTATAGAATGAAATTGCTTTTATATCTAAATTGCTATATAATAATGATAAGGAGGAAATAAGTATGTTAAAAGAAGTACTAACCGTTGCAAAAGTTGCGAAAAAATCATCACTCTTTTTGGGTGGTGTCGCATTTGGTACCCTTGGTTTGAAAATATTGGCAAGTAAGGAAGCTAAAAAAGGTTATTCTAAAGCTTTGGCTAAGGCTTATAAGTTAAAAGACGAGCTAGATGCATCTGTTTCTGTTGTGAAGCAACATGGAGATGATGTCTTGCAAGATGCCAAATATTTGTACGAGCAAGAGAAAAAAGAAGAGCAATTAGATAGCCTTATAGGGGAATAATATGTCTTTTAAAGTGCTACATAGAGGATACCAACATATCCGACTATCATCTTCTTTTTCACTCACCTTGGATATTCAAGACTATCTTCGTTCCTTGGCGAGAGATGAAAAGGGGATTGAGTCTATCCAGTTTTACATGGATCAACAGCACTTTACTCTACGTATAAAAGAAGGCTTTTCTGTATTAGATAATGCAGAAGCCTTTTTAAAAAGAATTGATAAAGGGAAAGTTTCTGAGTTGATGACTCTTCCCATTCGTAGAGAAGAGAGTGCTTATTCTATTGTTTCAGGTGCAGCGATTAAGCGTGTGCTTTTTCGTAGTCTTGTACCGTTTCCTATTCGCTATATATGGACTTGTTATCAGGCTTTGGGTTATGTTAGAGAAGCCTATCAGACTCTAGCTCGTAAGGAACTAACGATGGAGGTCTTGGACTGTTCAGCGATTTTATTGTCCTTATTTATGAACCAATCCAAGACGGCAAGTAATATCATGTTTATGCTTGATTTGGGGAATCATTTAGATCAGTGGTCTTTGAAAAAAACTGCAACAGATTTAGAACAAAGCCTTCTTGCAAAAGAGAGCGATGTATTCTTAGTACAGGGCGATACGGTTGTTAGTATCAAGAGTTCCGATGTTCAAATAGGAGATGTCTTGGTCTTATCTCAAGGAAATGAAATTCTATTTGATGGACAAGTAGTTTCAGGTTTAGGTATGGTCAACGAAAGTTCCTTGACGGGAGAGAGTTTTCCAGTTGAAAAAAGAGAGTCTGATTTGGTTTGTGCAAATACAGTATTAGAAACTGGAGAGTTGCGCATTCGTGTAACCGATAATCAGATGAACAGCCGTATTTTACAGCTGATTGAGTTGATGAAGAAATCTGAAGAAAACAAGAAAACGAAACAACGCTATTTCATCAAGATGGCGGATAAGGTCGTCAAATATAATTTCTTGGGTGCTGGGCTGACTTACCTATTAACAGGTTCTTTTTCTAAGGCTATTTCATTCCTATTGGTTGATTTCTCCTGCGCTTTGAAAATCTCTACTCCTGTAGCTTATTTAACAGCTATCAAGGAGGGGTTGAATCGTGAAATGGTGATTAAGGATGGAGATGTTCTGGAGAAATACCTGGAAGTTGATACTTTCTTGTTTGATAAGACGGGAACAATCACAACTAGTTATCCTATAGTTGAAAAGGTGTTACCTTTTGGGGACTATAGTGAGGAAGATATTCTCAGAATCAGTGCCTGTCTTGAGGAACACATCTATCATCCTATTGCTAATGCCATTGTCAAGCAAGCTGAGATAGAGGGAATTGAACATGAGGAAATGCATGGGAAACTCCAATATATCGCAAGCAAGGGGATCAAATCTCATATAGATGGGCAACCAGTTCTTATTGGGAATTATGTCTTGATGCAGGATGAGCAGATTCATATTAGTTTGGAACAACATGCTTTGATCGAAGAGTACAAGAATCACTACAATCTCTTATTCTTAGCCTACCAGAATGAATTGATTGGAATGTTCTGCATTCATACTCCTTTGAGAAAAGAAGCAAAGGCAGCCTTGGAGAAACTTAAGGCACAAGGGAAAAAATTGATTCTGGCAACAGGGGACACCTTGGTTAGAACAGAGGAATTAGTCAAAGATTTGCCCTTTGATCAGGTCTATACAGACTTGAAACCTGATGGGAAATTTGAGCTAGTAGAGGAACTGCAGAAAGCAGGTCACACTATTTTGATGGTTGGAGATGGATTGAATGACTCAGCAGCTCTAACCCTATCAGATATCGGTGTGGTGATGAATGAGAGTGCAGACATTTCTAAGCAGATGAGCGATATCTTATTGTTAGATAATCGCTTGGATTTCTTCCAAGAGTTGGATTGGCTATCATCATCTTTGCAAACACTCATCAAGAAGAATATTCAAGATACCGTTATCGTAAATAGTAGTTTGATTGGCTTTGGCTTGTTTAATTGGCTCAGTCCTTCAAATCTCTCTATCTTACATAATCTAACAACCTTACGTATTGTACTGCGTAGCCTGTCTATTAAGGCTAGATAGATATGGTTATCAACAACAAAAAGGAGTTACCTTTCTCGAGGTTAACTCCTTTTTTTATAGGTAAATGTTGAACAGTTTAGTAAGTCAATACAAAATATTTTTTCTTCCCACGTCGGATAACAGTGAGTTCGTTTTCTAACTTATCTGCGTCGCTCAAGACATAGTCAAGGTCTTGGATACGGTCGCCGTTGACGTAGATAGCTCCATTTTGAACATCTTCGCGAGCTTGGCGTTTTGAGTTAACCACACCAGATGACACGAGGAGTTCTACGATGTTGTGGTTTTCGTCTGCTTGCACTTGGTAGTTTGGCACACCACGAAGTCCTTGTTTAAGTTCTTTGACAGAAAGGTTTTTGATATTTCCTGCAAAGAGTTGCTCAGTGATGTTAAGGGCTTCTTTGTAGGCTTCTTCACCGTGAACAAGAGTCACGACTTCACGAGCCAAGACTTTTTGAGCCAAGCGTTCGTGTGGCGCCGCTTCAAATTGTTTGCGGATGTCTTCAATCTCGTCTAATGACAAGAAAGTAAAGATTTTCAAGAAGCGTACAGCGTCAGCGTCCATAACATTCATCCAGAATTGGTACATTTCGTATGGAGAAGTCTTTTCAGGATTGAGCCAAACAGCGTTTCCTTCAGATTTACCAAATTTCTTACCAGTTGCGTCTGTGATGAGTGGAACAGTGATAACGTGACCAGTCTTATCAGCCTTACGACGAAGCAACTCTGTACCAGCAGTCATATTTCCCCATTGGTCAGAACCTCCGATTTGAAGAGTGACATTGTGCTCTTGGTTCAAAACAAAGAAGTCATACCCTTGCATGATTTGGTAGGCAAACTCAGTGTAAGAAATCCCTGTTTCAATACGTTTCTTCACAGACTCCTTGCTCATCATGTAGTTGACAGTGAAGTATTTTCCGATATCACGGAGGAAGTCAATGAAGCTGATGCTGCCAAACCAGTCGTAGTTGTTGACCATGACAGCTTTATTTTCACCATTTTCAAAATCAAGAAAGCGAGAAAGTTGTCCTTGGATAGACTTGACCCAGCCATCTACTGTGTCTTTTGTTTGGAGACTACGTTCAGCATCTTTGAAGGACGGATCTCCGATGAGACCTGTAGCACCGCCAACGAGCGCATAAGGTTTGTGACCTGCTAGCTGCAAACGACGACTTGTCAAGATTGCGACAAGGTGACCTAGGTGAAGGCTGTCAGCAGTTGGATCGTAGCCAGTATAATAAGAAACTTGACCTTCTTCTAGGGCTTTACGCAAAGCTTCTTCATCAGTCGTTTGAAAAATCAAACCACGCTCTTTTAGCTCATCAAAAATGTGCATGTGTCTTTTCTCCTTTTTAAAATATTGTTTCTACCTATTTTACCACAAACTTGGCAAATAACCTAGTAAAATTGGGAAGAAAGTTGCTGCTTGGACTTTTTTGGAAACGAGTGAAATATGGTATAATAGCACTAGCTTATACTCAATGAAAATCAAAGAGCAAACTAGGAAGCTAGCCGAAGGCTGTACTCGAGTACGGCAAGGCGAGACTGACGTGGTTTGAATTTGATTTTTGAAGAGTATTATTTTCAGAGAAATAGATAAAAACAGTTAAGAAAGGGGCTGAAAGATGTCTCATATTATTGAATTGCCAGAAGTCTTGGCAAACCAGATTGCAGCAGGAGAAGTGATCGAACGTCCTGCCAGCGTAGTTAAAGAGTTGGTTGAAAATGCTATCGATGCTGGCTCAAGCCAGATTATCGTTGAGATTGAAGAAGCTGGTCTTAAGAAAATCCAAATTACCGATAATGGTCACGGGATTGCACACGATGAAGTAGAGTTGGCCCTCCGCCGTCATGCGACTAGCAAGATTAAGAATCAAGCTGATCTTTTTCGGATTCGGACCCTCGGTTTTCGTGGTGAAGCCCTGCCCTCTATCGCTTCTGTCAGTGTTCTGACTCTTTTGACTGCAGTAGAGGGTGCAAGTCACGGGACCAAGCTAGTGGCTCGCGGGGGAGAAGTAGAAGAAATTGTGCCTGCGACCAGTCCTGTGGGGACCAAGGTTTGTGTGGAGGATCTCTTTTTCAACACACCAGCTCGTCTAAAGTATATGAAGAGCCAGCAGGCAGAGTTGTCTCATATCATCGATATCGTCAATCGTCTAGGCTTGGCCCATCCTGAGATTTCCTTTAGCCTGATTAGCGATGGCAAGGAGATGACACGAACAGCTGGTACGGGTCAACTGCGCCAAGCTATTGCTGGGATTTATGGTTTAGCTAGTGCTAAAAAGATGGTTGAAATTGAGAATTCTGACCTAGATTTTGAAATTTCAGGCTTTGTCTCATTGCCTGAATTGACGCGGGCTAATCGCAACTATATCAGCCTCTTTATCAATGGCCGTTATATCAAGAACTTTCTACTCAACCGTGCTATTCTTGACGGTTATGGAAGCAAGCTCATGGTAGGGCGTTTTCCACTGGCTGTCATTCACATCCAGATCGATCCTTATTTGGCAGATGTCAATGTGCATCCGACCAAGCAAGAAGTGCGGATTTCTAAGGAAAGAGAACTGATGGCGCTGCTTTCAGAGGCTATTTCAAATAGTCTCAAGGAACAAGCCTTGATACCTGATGCTTTAGAAAATCTTGCCAAGTCGACCGTTCGTAATCGTCAAAAGGTAGAGCAGACCATTCTCCCACTCAAAGAAAATACGCTCTACTATGAAAAAACAGAACTCTCAAAACCCAGTCAAGTTGAGGTTTCAGACCATCAAGTAGACTTGACTGAGGAAAGGCAGGATTTAACCTTGTTTGCCAAGGAAACCTTGGACCAGTTGACCAAGCCTGCAAAACTGCATTTTGCAGAGAGAAAGCCTGCTAACTATGACCAATTAGACCATCCGGAGTTAGACTTAGCCAGTCTTGATAAGGCTTATGACAAGCTGGAGAGAGAAGAATCATCCAGCTTCCCAGAGTTGGAGTTTTTCGGACAGATGCACGGGACCTATCTCTTTGCCCAGGGGCGAGATGGACTCTACATCATAGACCAGCACGCGGCTCAGGAACGAGTCAAGTACGAGGAATACCGTGAAAGCATCGGCAATGTTGACCAGAGTCAGCAACAACTCCTAGTGCCCTACATCTTTGAATTTCCAGCGGATGATGCCCTTCGTCTTAAGGAAAGGATGCCTCTTTTGGAGGAAGTGGGCGTACTTCTAGCAGAGTACGGAGAAAATCAATTCATCCTGCGTGAACATCCTATTTGGATGGCAGAAGAAGAGATTGAGTCAGGCATCTATGAAATGTGTGATATGCTCCTCTTGACCAAGGAAGTTTCGATCAAGAAATACCGAGCAGAGCTGGCTATCATGATGTCCTGCAAGCGGTCTATCAAGGCCAACCATCGTATCGATGATCACTCAGCCAGACAGCTTCTTTATCAGCTTTCTCAATGTGACAATCCCTATAACTGTCCTCATGGACGTCCCGTTTTGGTGCATTTTACCAAGTCAGATATGGAAAAAATGTTCCGACGCATTCAGGAAAATCACACCAGTCTACGAGAACTAGGAAAATACTAATACTCTTCGAAAATCTCTTTAAACTGCGTCAGCCTTACCTTGTCTAACTTAAGTTATGCCTACGGTTAGCTTCCTAGTTTACTCTTTGATTTTCATTGAGTATAAATTGAAGGGAAAATTATGTACGAATATCTAAAAGGTATTATTACCAAAATTACTGCTAAATACATCGTTCTAGAAGCTAACGGCATCGGCTACATCTTACACGTAGCCAATCCTTATGCTTACTCAGGACAAGTCAATCAAGAAGCGCAAATCTATGTGCATCAAGTTGTTCGCGAAGACGCTCATCTCCTTTACGGTTTTCGTTCAGAAGACGAGAAAAAACTCTTTCTCAGCTTGATTTCGGTGTCGGGCATTGGTCCTGTATCAGCTCTTGCTATTATCGCGGCTGATGACAATGCAGGCCTCGTTCAAGCCATCGAGACCAAGAATATCACCTACTTGACCAAGTTTCCGAAGATTGGTAAGAAAACAGCCCAGCAGATGGTGTTGGACCTAGAAGGTAAGGTGGTTGTGGCAGGTGATGAGCTTCCTGCTAAGATTGCTGTTCCATCTAGCAGTGATAACCAAGAATTGGAAGAAGCTATGGAAGCCATGTTGGCACTGGGCTACAAGGTAACAGAGCTCAAGAAAATTAAGAAATTCTTTGAAGGAACGACAGATACAGCAGAGAATTATATCAAGTCGGCCCTTAAGATGTTGGTGAAATAGGAGATTTCTATGTCAAAACGCTGTGGCTGGGTTAAAATGAACAACCCTCTGTATGTAGCCTACCACGATGAGGAATGGGGCCAGACCCTCCATGATGACCGAGCGCTTTTTGAGTTGCTCTGTATGGAGACTTATCAGGCAGGCTTATCTTGGGAAACGGTACTCAATAAACGCCAAGCCTTCCGTCAAGTTTTTCATGGTTACCAAATTCAAGCTGTTGCAGACATGACGGATGAAGAACTGGAATCTTTGTTAGAAAATCCAGCTATCATTCGTCATCGCGCCAAGATTTTTGCGACGCGAGCTAATGCCCAGGCCTTTCTACAAGTTCAGAAAGAGTATGGCTCTTTTGATGCTTATCTCTGGTCTTTTGTAGATGGGAAAATCATAGTTAATGATATCCCGGACTACAGTCAAGCACCAGCCAAAACGCCTTTGTCCGAAAAAATATCCAAGGAACTCAAAAAACGTGGCTTCAAGTTCACAGGACCAGTCGCTGTTTTATCCTTTCTACAAGCTGCAGGGCTAGTTGATGACCATGAGAATGATTGTGAATGGAAGGGGAATTAAATGATGTCTAACAAATATAAGGGAATTCTGATTTTTGCGATTCTCTATACAGTCCTTTTTGTGTTTGATGGTATACGAGTATTTGATGCTCCATTACCTTCTTCTGCAGGGACATATTTAGTCTATACCATCATGTTTGTGTATGGTTGCTTCTTATTTAAGTCCCTATTGCTCCAAAAGTGGGAAGAGATTAGAAAGGCTAAAAGAAAATTCTTCTTTGGCGTCTTAACAGGATGGCTCTTTCTCATTCTGATGACTGTTGCCTTTGGATTTGTATCAGAGTTGTTGAGGCAGTTTTTCGGGCTGGTCGGACAAGGTCTAAACCAGTCGAATATTCAAAGTACCTTTCAAGAACAACCACTACTGATAGCGGTTTTTGCCTGTGTCATAGGACCTTTAGTGGAAGAGCTCTTTTTCCGTCAAATTTTATTGAGATATTTTAGGAAAAGTCTGCCAACTTGGCTGAGTGTCTTTTTGGTCGGCCTTGCCTTTGCGCTTGCTCATATGCACAGTTTGTCTTTATCAGAGTGGGTCGGTGCAGTCGGATACCTAGGTGGGGGCCTTGCCTTTTCTATTATTTATGTGAAAGAAAAGGAGAATATCTACTATCCCCTACTTGTTCACATGTTAGGCAATAGCCTCTCCTTTATTATTTTAGCTATCGGTAGTATGTGATGAAAATGCTAGTAACGATACTGAAAAAAGCTGAGATTTCTATCTCAGCTTTATTTGTTATAGTCAAAGCGAATGACTTGCTCCGTTGCATCTACATGGGCGTGGACCCCAAAGGGGACAATAGCTCTTGGAGTTGCATGACCAACATTTAGATTATAGACAATCGGGATATTGCTATCAATGATATCCAATAGTGCCTCTTTATAGTCGTCATAAAAGGTTTCATCCATTGGCTTTCCGACCAAGAGTCCACTGATAACCTCGAATATCCCATTTTCCTTCAAAGTCCGCAACATCTTTTTGAAGTCTTCTGGCTTAGGCTTTTCTTCGCTGGTTTCTAGCAAGAGGATTTTTCCTTCCCAGTCTGACAAGTCAGGGAAAAGTTTGTATTTTTGGCAGAGCTCCGTACTGTCTGCGTATCGAGAATTGTCAAAGATATCATAGAGAGATTCAAGGCAACCACCGAGAATTTCTCCCTCAAACTGAGCATTTCCTTGCAATAAGTCAAAACCTGTATTTACATGACTGATACGAGCTGTTCCCAGGGCCTTTGGACTAAAGTCAATCCGTTCCTCATACCAAACGTCGCTAGGGCGGATTTCTGAGATTTTTCCAGTCTCAATCAATTCTTTAAAGTAGTGGCGGCTATATGGCAACATTTCTTTGTCTAATTCACAAATGTCTGCTAAAAAGGATTGACCATAAAAAGTTTTAACACCTAGTTTATGCAACATGAGATGGTTCATGGTTGTATCCGAGAAACCAAGAAAAATCTTTTGTTTGATAACTTTTTCTAGTTGGTCATTTTCAAAAAGGTAGGGCAACAAACGATAGGTATCATCTCCACCGATGGCGCATAGGATCATGTCGATACTATCATCAGAAAAGGCTTGCATCAAATCCTCCGCACGCGCTTCAGGATGGTCCTTGATAAAGTCTAAGCCTTTTAACGAATGGGGCAAAAAGATAGGATTAAGTCCCAGATCCTTGAGACGTTGGACACCCAAGTCCACTTCGTGTTTGACAAAGTCTTCTCCGATAATGCCACTAGACAAACTAACAATACCAATAGTAGAAACCATATCTCATCCTCCTAGAAATAGATTGATGCTATTGTATCACAAAAGAAGAGGGGAAACAACAAGAATTAGAATCAGAAAAAGGCTTTTAGATCACGAAAGTAAGCAAAAAAGCAACCGCTCGATGTGGTTGCTTTTTATAGTAGTTGCATTCTTATAGAGCAGTAAGGAAGGTCAGTCCGCCAAGGATAACCCCAGCCGAGTTTGGAATGATTAGAATCCAGTCTTTCTTAGGCTCTTTTGTCCATCCATAAATGACCCAGATTAAGCAAGAAACAGCTGCTGATAAAGGTTGGAATGGTTGAGCTTTATTTCCTTGTAAATTGGCAAAAATTTGGGGGATGTAGGCTATAAATACAATAATTCCGATAAAGGCACCAATTGAACCAACAATTTGATTAATTCTCTGTTTAGTCATATATACTTCTCCTTATTACTTTATTAGTATAACAGAAAAACAACTTGGATTCAAGGACAAAACCTCGGGATTCTAAGGAAAGACTTTACATTGAAGTAAATTTAGACAAAATGTCTATTTATGATTTTGACGAATCAATAAATGATTTGGAACTACAAAAAAAGTAGTCTGTCTACAAAACACACTACTTTCATTGTTTATCTTAATATCTAGCAGGTCCTGCACTTGCGCTCTTGATGTTGAAACGTTTTTTGAGGTAGAAACGTAGGGCAAGGAGAGCTCCTCCAATCACCAACAAAACAAGAGGTGGGAGACTAATGTTGATGGCTTGTGGAAGGAAGTTACTCAAGAAGAGGATGAAGACCCAGGCAAACATGGTTGCTAACATAACCAAAAGTGATTTCCAGAATGGAGGACGTTGGCTACGGTCAGTATCTGGTCCGTAGTAGCGGTAGATGAAGTGGTAGAGAAGGTAGAAGGCAACTCCTCCGAAGGCCCCTACACTGATGAGTGTTACCAAACCGTAAGCCACTGGTTGGTTTGAGAAGAAGCTCATCAAGGCACTAACTACTGCAAACAGTCCTGTAATGAAAAGGGCTGAATCCAACATCATCAATTTTGGATCGTCATTTTCCTTTGGATGTTCTTTTTCGTATTGCTCTTTTTCGCTAAAGCTGTGAGCCCAGTGAGTTGGTGCTCCGTAGATAGAACGAGCGGTCACACCTTTTGGTTGTTCTTCAAGGATATGAGGAATGACTTCTTCAAGGATAGCCTTGATTTCGGCGTCAGTTTTTCCATCCTTTAGAAATTGCTGGGTTGCAATGTGGATAAATTCTTGGTTTTTCTTGGTTAATTCTTTTAAATCAATCTGTGACATAATAACTCCTGTTAGAACCATTTTTTATGGATGAGGTAAAGAGTGAGAGAAACACTCATAGCAAAGGCGATAAAGACGATGAGCCAGAAAGCATGCGGTTCTCCGTTTAAAGGAATTTCATTATCCTTAAAGTTCATTCCGTAGGCTGAGAAAATCATGGTCGGGATGGACATAACGATAGTCACAAGTGCCAAGGTTTTCATGATATTGTTCTGGTTGTTTGAAATGATAGAAGCGAAGGTTTCTGTCATAGAGTGAAGGACGTTTCCATAGATGTCCGCCATCTCGATGGCCTGTTGCGTTTCAATCAAGGTATCTTCCAGTAAGTCTTCGTCTTCAAGGTATTTCTTGATATTGCTAGTTGCGCTGGTCAATTTTTTAATCACGCGCTCATTTGTCTTCAGAGAAGCTTTGAAGTAGACGATGGTCTTTTCCAACTCCATGAGTTCGATCAATTCTTCGTTTCGAGTAGATTTGTGAAGTTGACTCTCGATCTGCTCACTCTTACGTTCGATTGAACGGAGGGCTGTCAAGTAAATCTCCGCATTGCGGTAGAGGATTTGGAAGATGAAGCGCGAACGCATGAAGGTATAGAAATTCCGAAGCCTACGATTGATAAAGACATCAAGAAGTGGTAGTGGCTCCAAGCAGGTAGTGATGATAGCCTCTTCTGTTATGATAATCCCCAAGGGAATGGTCACGTAGTAGGTCTGGTTATTTCTTTCCTCTGTGATTGGGACGTCTACGATAATCAAGGTGTACTCATCTTCGATGGTGATACGAGACATTTCTTCCGCATCGAGTGGTGCACGGAGGTCTGCGATATCAATATCAAAGGCAGAGGCGATTTCCATCGATTCGCTTTGAGTAGGATTGACGAGATTGATCCAAGTGCCCGGCTGGAGCGTATCGATCTCTTTAAATTCAGTTGTTGTTGAGAGAAAGACTTGTTTCATATCTCCTATCCTTTCCTAATCTAATCCGTGTTTCAGTGATTTTTGACACCGTACTATTATACTACAAAATCGGCTTTTTTCAAATAAAATCTTACAAAAACACCGTTGTTATTGGCTTTTTGCTTTGTCTTGAACCGTTGATTTTTGAATTTGCTCCCCTTTTTGCTCCCCTTATAGTGCTTTTAGTGCAGTTTCGTAGAATGAGACTGCTTTTTTTGCATTCTCTTTCGAGAGGTGGCTATAAATGTCCATAGTCATGGATAAAGTAGAATGACCTAAACGGTGCTGAAGTTCCTTGTAAGGAATGCCAGAGTTAAGCAATAAACTAGCGTGAGTATGACGGAATCCGTGAAAGCCAATGTTAGGAACATCAGCGCGCTTAAAATGTGTTAGCAATCTTCTTTTAAGTTTTGAACTGCAAGGATATTCATGAATGAAATCCGAAAATATCACGCTTTCACGTTGTCCTATCTTCCAGGCCTCTTTAGCTTGGCGTAGTTTGTACTGTTTCAGCATGCTAACAGTCGCTCGATCTATATCTATATCCCGATAACTAGCCTTAGATTTTGGGCTATTGATTTCTAGATCCCGATTTAGAGTTTTGGTGATGTGTACAATGGCATTATCTAAATCTATATCAGACCAGGAAAGGGCTAAAGCTTCGTTGATACGACAACCAGTAGCCAATAGGAACTTATAGAGCGTTGCCTCATAGTAATAACGATATCTATCGCTATCTAAATTATCGAGATAAACAAGAAACTTTTTTAATTCTGGATTTTCAAAGTGTTTTACTTTTTGTCGTTTTGCTTTCTGAGTGTTACGAGGTAAAACAACATCACGGGCAGGATTGGACGGTATCGCTTGCATGGTTACGCCATACTGTAAGATACGTTTGTTTAAAGCGTGTATCATATCATAGTGTAGAAAAGCCCCTTTTTCCCCTCTATTAGCCTTGTCAGCAAGTTTATTGATAATTGACTGGATAAGTGGAGCGGTGAGTTTGTCGAGCTTATAAGCCCCGAAAGTAGGCAATATATGATTATCAAGTAGCTTTCTAACATTGCCTTGAGTGTTTGGCTTAACAGTATTTTTATAACTTTCCCACCAGAGAGTGGCTAATTCTTGATAGCTTGTTATGGTACTAGCTTTTTGTCTAGTACAACCGTCTTTCTGAAAAGCAATTTTTTCCTGATTAGCTTTCTGCTTAACTTCCTTTTGTGTCCTCCCCGTTACCTTAGTTTTAACCTTCTTTCCTGTTACCTGGTCAATTCCTAGATATACATTAGCACGGTAGACTTTACTACCGTCTTTTTTAATAACTTCAGTTATTTTCATGATTTATACCTTTCTAAAAAACATCAGCAGGCAAGCTATTATTAAAAAGGTTTTAGATTGTGGTTTAAATCATGCTAGGGCTTCACAGATTGCCCTGTATTCGATTTTAATTAGTCAGACGGTAAATAATACCAGAGTTGGAAACAAGGCGGATATGGGGCTAATATAGCGTTGAACTCCGAGCGAAAATGAAGAAATTGCAAAATCAAAATTTAAGCCCCATACTAATTGAGATTCTCAGTTGTTCCCATTTTGGAAATACTGATTTTTATGCTATAATAATGAAAAACTCAGGAGGAGAAAGCATGGTTAAAGTTCGTAAGCTTCCTGTAATAGTAGATGCTATTCAAATTGATACAGAAATGTATATCGACACTTTAGAAGGAGTCATGAAGGCTTCTCCGGGAGATTGGATTGTCACAGGCGTAGATGGTGAAAAATATCCTGTTAAACCAGATATTTTTGAGAAAACTTATGAAATTATTCGAGGTTAGATCTTTAAGGTCTAACCTTTATTTTTTTGACAATATCAGACGACCTTTTATCAAAAGCTTGATCAATATATCTATTTGGGTTCTTTTTAAAATCATCCCATTTAACTAATATACAATACCGATCTTCTTCGCTCCATGCATGTTTGTCGTTGTCAAGAGGGAGATAAAAATTATAACTAAACTCTTTAACAGTAGTGTCTTCATTTATTTTGACTACATCATGATTTTTAAAACAAGTAAAACACGCCTGTTCTCCTCTATAAATACGATCATACATCGAAGGTAAAACTACTCCTAAAAGTCCATTTCTTTTACCTGCTGAAGTATTCGATAGCGAGGCTTGCAATTCTCTTTTGATGTAATTTTGATTTTGGCAATAGTTATTCTCGGAACTTTCGGAACCGATAAGATGAATAGTAACTGTAGAATCTTTTAGATAATCTTCTCGTATTCTTCGCATGATGTAGTCTTCATCTTGCGAATCAATCGGTTCGTTTAGAGACTTGTCAATCATATCCACGTCTAAATTTTCCTGTATATATTTTTTGAACTCCATATCATGAGTTTTAAAAGATATAAAACATTTATGCGCGCTCATTGTTTTTCCTTTCGTTGAATAGTGTCCGTTTGCAAGTTAGCCCAATTTATATTTTCGCTAGAGATAATAGTTTCACAACGTTCAACAAGCAAGGCGAAGCCATCTTTTTCGTTTTTATAAACCCCCGTACCTGTTAAAAACATATATTTTTCATGTTTTAAAGATTCGGTTGTTCTACGGTAATCAATCCAATTATCATGATGCTTCGATATAGATATAAAACTTTCACAAAGCAACATTGAACCAGCAAATACAGCAGACCAAAGTTCAAATTTTATTGGCTTGCAAATTGCTAATAGAGGAATTAAGAATCCCATCAGCACTTCTGTATACTTTAAAATTTTAAACCATTTTTGATGGTGTTGACTTTTTGTGTCATACCAATCAATTTGATTATCCAGTCTAGATTTTAGATATTCAGCAGGTTCCATCTATTTTCCTTTCTATATACTGAAGTTAAGAAACTAATCATCTTTTCTTATTTTTCTAGATTTTTCCTTAAGATTAGAAATGATATCAGAAGCCCATTCACCGGTTTCAAGGTACTTTTTGATTTTATATGCATAACTGTTTAAAAATGCTATCTGCATTTCTAAATCCATTAATTCTGTACCAGTAGATCCTTCTAAATAAGTTGATAATCCATCCACTGTTTTCTCAAAATAATCTTGCAAGTCTTCAAGACTTTCCAAAGGTTTAGAGGTGTTTTTTTGGAACAAATAGATATTAACTATATCTTCTATACCAAAATTTAAGAAGAAAGCCTTGTCAACAACTGCTTGAGTTCTTTGTAAGGCTGGTTTATCAATAGAGGCACCATTAAAAATTTTTTTAAAAAGTTCTTCTACAGCTTCCCAGTTATAATGACTTCCTCCGCGTTCCCCATGTAATAATTGACTTACAGTCATATCTCCAATCTTGGCTATAGACTTTAGACGCTCAGGATTCGGGATAGAAAGCCCGTTTTCCCATCGAGAAACTAGACCTTTTCCTGCTCCAAAGAGCTTCCCGAACTCCTCTAAAGTCATCCCTTTTTCTTGCCGTATGGATTTTATACGAGATCCAATTACTTTTTTATCTTCAATATCATTCATTAATCAAAGCCTCCTGTTTGCTTCAGACATATTGTATCAAACAGAAAGCTAAAAATCCACAAAATGTTTTAAAAAGTTATACAAAAGTGTTGACATTCAATTTGAAATAGACTAAAATTGGTTGCATAAGGTTATAAGAAAGGAGATTGTTATGTACAAACCTAATAAGGTCAGAGGTTATCGCAACATGTTAGGAATGACCCAAAAACAAATGGGTGAAGCACTTGGAATTAGCAAGCAAAGTTATATGAACAAGGAAAAAGGATATGTGACTTTTAAAGATTCTGAAAAACTAGTTTTTAAAAATCTACTGTTATCATTGTTCCCCGACATAAAACTTGAAGATATATTTTTTTAGAAAGAAGGTTATATAATGTTGCATGCTACCTTTGGTTTAGCTCTAAAGAAAGGATCAAAAACATGGAACTAGTCTACATGGACGGCAAGAAAGAGCCGTATACTACAAGCGAGATCATCGCCGAATGTGCTGAGGTTACTCATCACACAATACAAGAACTTTTAAGAAAGCATAAAGCTGATTTTGAAAGCTACGGAATTATCGCATTTGAAATGCGTAAATTAGATGGGCGAGGGCGACCAATGAAAATCTATCGCCTAAATGAACAACAGGCAACCTTGCTGATCACTTATCTAAAGAATACCGAACCTGTACGGCGGTTCAAAATGAACCTAGTCAAAGCATTCTTTGAAATGCGTGAGGAACTTTCTAAGTTTCGTATGCAGAGGGCGCTAGAAAAGCCAAAAAGAAAAACGCTGCATGACAGTATTGAGAACTGGGAACAAGCACCAAAGCACGCGCATAGCACCATGAACAATCTGCTACTAAAGGCAGTAACTGACAGGAACGCTAAACAGTTAATGGCGGAACGTGGGGGCTATAATGGCATCGATAGCTTGACCAGTGAGGAGCTGGAGCAGTACCAGGCATTTGAAGACATGGTAATAGCCATGATCGGCTTGAATATGAGTTATCAGGAAATCAAAGCTATGGTATTCAGAAATAAAAAACCACGCACTAAATGCGCGTGATCGCAACAAAAAAGGCTTACCGAGACCAATCAGCGAAGCCTTTCACACTAACACTAAAACGAATTTAACAAAAAGCAGGCAAGCTATTATTAAAGAGGTTTTAGTAAAGATTTATACCTAGATTATAGCATATTTAGGGCAATTTGACCATACGGAGAGCGCCAACTCTTTAAACTGGTACTTTCTCACGCTTTCAATTTGGCGACTCTGAGCGTGAGGCTAGCATTTACAAGAAAAAAACTGTATAAGAAACAACCATTAAAAATCTCCACACTCTCGGTCGGCAAACTTCTGAGTGTGAGGATATCCTGGATAGTAAAAGGCATTAAAAGGCCATCAAGGCAATTACATAGACAAAGAAACAAAGGTAAAAAACATGACAGAAACAACATACGATATTATCACTAAAAGCTTGGATAAAATTAACTCAGAATTACACCAAGCTGACGAAAATAACGATTTTTCTAGAATATGGGTTTTATCAGGACAGTTAAAAACTATTAAAGAAAATCTAAATCGTTTACTTTGGATTGAACTTCCTGAATTGAATGAAAGCCATAAAATCGAGGCAGTCTCTAAAAGCACTACGGGAATGTTTTTCCACCCTGGTATTTTTGAAATGGACGCTATGCGCCAAGCCTTCTTTAAACGCCAAGCCAAGCACTTTTTTGACAACGAAGCAGAGCAGCAGGCGTATATAGAACATGCTGAAAAGGAGTATTTAGAGGCTACTATAACCTCAAAAGATATTCTTTTTAATTCTAAAAATGCTAATCAGAAAGTAAGTAAAGATCATCTTATAGAGAAGTTTGAGGAGGCAATGCAATGACAACAGACCTAGATAACATGACACAAGCAGAATTTGATAAACAAATGGCTGAAATCAAGGAGAGACACCCTAACCTCTTCCAGTTTATCTCTGATTTTGTAGATCGAAAAGTAAGCACTGAAGAGGTGGACGACTTCCTGAAGATGGGACGAAGCGACCAAGTGGACTACATCAAGAACTATAAAGCGAGGGCATAACATGAACGAACTAGATTTAACCAACACACAGGCGGTTTTTGTTAGCCTGGTACTGATTGGTGTATTACTCTATCTAAACCACCGAGACCGCCAAAAAAGCGCCAAAATTGAGCGAGAAAGCAAACAGGGGATAGAAACACCTAGCGAGGATTTAAACCCTGATTATGGTCGTTATATCCAGCTTGCAGGGGTCAACGTATGGGGAGGAATTGAATGAGTCTGACAGAGAATGACAAGCGAGTATTAAGACTAATCAAAGTGGGGGCTGAAAACTCCATCACAGGGGCAGAAATCAGCTTACTCACTAAGCTAGCAGAAAGAACCGTACAGGACATTATCAGTCGCCTGATCACGCGCTACGGTGTTCCTATCATCGGGGTACGTCACGGAGCTTTCAGAGGCTACTTTATCCCAGCTAACAAAGAGGAGCTACTGGACGGAGCAAAGGCGTTCTATAACCAGGTACAGGAAGAACAGAAACGCCTAACGGTCCTTTTAAATGCTGATTTAGAGAGCTACAAGCAACTACTGAAGGGAGCTGATGAATTTGTTTAGTCTTAGCAAAGAGAGCGAATATGAGCTAACTCATGGCGTTCTGGAGCTTGTGGAGAATTACCTGGAGGCGCGTGATACAGTCAAACCACGTTTGACAGGGTTAATCTCAGCCCAGGAAGTCATGGACGAGTTAGACGTAAAATATAAGACACTCCAAAAGTGGGAAGATGCTGGGCTAAGACGATACCAGCCCCCACTAGAAGACACTAGGAAAATCTATTATAAAATATCTGACATCTGGAAGTTTATGGGGGTGGAAAATGGCAAGGTATAGTATTCATCCGGCAGATAATAAAGGACATTATCACAATATTAAATTTTACAAAGAGCGCAGGCCAACCCTAGACCAGCTAAAGGAACAGCAAAGGCTTAAAAAGCTGAAGAAAAAACGTAGAAAGGGGCGATAATGTGGCAATTTACGAGGCTAGAGGCTTTCAGGGTAATCTTGTCTATCCATTTGATAAGATTGAGCCATTCCAGTATATTGAACGCTTTAAACCTTTTGTAGTCCCTGAAAGTGCTGATCCGGAGGAATACAAAAGAACCCAGGCGCCATATTGTTTAAGTGGTAAGGTTATGCCGGAGAAAAACGGGAGTTACAAGCGAAACAACACCAGCCTAGTATATCGGGATTTGATTTTTCTTGACTATGACGATATACAGGAGACGTCTGAGGGCTTCATAAACGCCGTTTCTAGCGCTTTGTTTGGCTACTCCTATATTTTATACCCCACTATCAAACATTGCTTAGAAAAGCCCCGTTTTCGCCTTGTGGTGAAGCCTGACAACGTGATGAATGAGGCAACCTATAAGCTGGTAGTAAAAGAGATTGCTGACAAGATAGGGCTACCCTTTGACATGGCCAGTCTGACCTGGTCACAACTCCAAGGGCTACCAGTAACCACTGGGAAGATAGAAGATTATCAAAAGATTGTAGAGCATGGCCTAGATTATCCAGTCCCCAAGGTTGAACCAAGAGCGAAGCAAGGAACTACTGAGCTTTACAAGCCTAGAGCAAGTGGCCAGAGATCGATGACCATGAGAATCATTGACACGCTTTTTAATGGCTTTGGAGACGAGGGAGGGCGTAACGTGGCACTCACGCGCTTTGTGGGGCTACTCTTTAACAAGTGGGTTGATTGTGACCTAGAGACCGCCTACGAGCTGACAAAACTAGCCAATAGCGTAACTGCTAACCCCCTGCCAGAGAAGGAGCTGGATAGGACTTTTGAAAGCATAGCACGGGCAGAATACAGAAAGAGAGGGTAGAACCATAGAAAAGGAAAAATTGAAAAACCTGGAAAGTGAAATCTTAGAGGTGAGAGAGCAAGAACAACCACCTAGAACGATGAAGGAGCTTGAAAATCGTATCTTTCAGGCTGGTGAAGAATGGCGAGCAGAACATACTGAAACAAAGGTAAACGAGGCCACAGGGGACGTTACCGAAAAGGTCGCTATGCCCCAAACCTTCACAGTCGCTAAAATTTTAAGCGATATTGTCACGTTTACTTTTATCAGTAAGAGCAGCATAGCTGATTATAGCCTACTCTATATCTATGATTTAGACGAGGGTATCTATACCGCTAGTAATGATCTTTTCAATCTTTTATGTAAGACTTTTGACGTGAGAATTAAACCCAGAGAGTGGCCTCAGATTAAGTTAATGGTTAGGACATTGACAAAGATACAAAAACCTTTAGAAAGTGCTAACCTCATTCCCGTACAGAACGGCATTATCAACTTAGAAACTAAGGAACTACTCCCCTTTAGTCCTAAGTATGTAATTACAAGTAAGATAAGCACGGCCTACCACGCGCCTAAACGAGTCCCAACAGATAGAGAGGGCAAAACTTTTGATGATTGGTTGAACTCAATCGCTTGTAATGATAGTGAACTGGTAACACTGTTTTGGCAGATTATCCTTGAAGCTATCAATCCTAACCACACCCGAAACAAGTTCGCTATCTTCTACGGGGACGGTAACAATGGTAAGGGGACATTTCAGCGCTTCCTTATCAATCTGATAGGGGAAAGCAATATATCAGCCTTAAAACCTGCACAGTTTGCTGAAAAGCATAACTTAGAAACTTTGGTAGGCAAAGTTTGCAATATTGGAGATGAAGCACCTAACGAATACTTAAAAAATCCTTCTGATTTAATGAGTATCACTAGTGGCGACACCGTGCTAGTCAATCCAAAAGGTCGGCCAGCTTTTGAAGCTACTTTTAAGCTATTCAATATCTTTTCAGGAAATTATATCCCCAATGGTGGGAACAAGACAAAGGGCTGGTATCGTAGAATTATGATCGTACCTTTCAATGCGGACTTTAATGGGGAAAAGGAAAAGCCTTGGATAAAAAACGAGTTTTTAGCAAATAAGGAAGTCCTAGAATATGCCCTATACAAAGCTATCAATCAAGAGCCATTTACTCACTTTATCGAACCTCAATCAGTCAAAGACCTGCTAGAAGAATACCAAGAGGATAATGACTACTTACTTTCATGGGTTAAGCATGAATACATGGAAAGAGGTTGGCATGAGCTGGACGTGGTACCCGTTTTTATACTGACCAGATCACTGAAACATTATGCTGAAGATATGGGCATACCCAAGCCCAATGTTTACGGGGCAGGAAAAGATACTATCAGACACCTACAACAGTTAACACCTAATAAGTATCAACTTAAAAAAGCTCGTGTTAGGATTGAAGATTTTGACAAACTGGATCCGTTGGAGTTTGAGAGACCTAAATTGGGTCGAGTAAATCACGCTATAACTAAAAAAGAATAATGTTGACCTTCTCATAACGCTCTAAACCATTGATATGACTGGGTTTTTACGAAATTTGTTGACCTTCTTGTTGACCTTGTTTTAAAGAAGGTCAACATCCTAAACCCTTGATAGCACTAGTTTTATAGCCTTTATGTTGACCTTGTTACCTTCTTTTTAACTCTCTATATAGGGAAAAAAATAGTATTTATATATATAAGGGCAAGGACTTCAAAAGAAGGTCAACATGGTAACAAAGTGACCTAAACCCTTGTGGCAGTAAGGCTGAACTACGTTACCTAGAAGGGCAACAAAACACCAAAGAAGGGCAACAAATTAACAAATATTACATAATTTACCTTAAAATATGAACAGGAGAAAAACAACATGACATTAAAAACATTTTCAGATAAAGCAAAAACATTCACTTTCACTTACGAATTTAAAGACCTAGATACTGCTATGGTTGCAGGTCACGCGCTACTGGGATATATGACTGGAACATATTGCCAGCCTACAATATCATTGACCTACAAGGATAAGGGAACGCTGGTCGCTGAGTATGTGGAGGATAAGAAGTTAAACAAGACCTTCAAGCGTATTTGTGACAGTTTCAAAGACTATTACAAGCAACCAGAGGGAGATGAAGCATTTGAAGAACGTTACAAACAGGAGCGCGTGCTTCAACTCAAAAAGTCAGAGAACTTTGAAAGCTTGCTGAATAAGGTCACAGACTACGAACTGGAGCTATTAGACTATGCTGACCGCTTGCTTTCTGATAAACCTATCCCTATGGACTCTATGACCGCTTTTGGTACGTTGGAAATGCTGGGCGATGAAAGTATTAGCCTACTCCAAAAGTTGGACGTAGAAGGCGAATATAAAGGCCTTGCTGATTATGTGGCAGAGGCAGAAAGCTAGAACAATCAAGAGAGGCGCTAGCCTCTTTTTGTGGTTTCATTGCTACTGAACCCAATCAATTTGGGTTTTTCTATATAGGGGGATTTTTGAACGAATGGAAGTTATAAAATCAATAACCATAGAGACATTTATAAAGCCAATGAAAAACAAGAATATCAGTCACGGTATAGCTGAGTTGGACGGTAGAAAACTAGAGATAGACCTAGATAATCTGTATATCACCTTTGAACGTGATCATTTTGATTTAGCAAGCATACCAGGAACCAAGGGAGGAAATCGCTACTTCTTTCTCTGTCCTATTTGTGGTAATCGATGCAGAAAACTCTATAAGAGACTTTTGCTATATGGTTGTGGAACATGCCAGAAAATCCACAAATCAACACTGAACCGAAGTAAGACAGATTGCCAATACTATTGGGAGCTTGCGCTGAGAGAAGCTAGAAAGGTAGAACCAGGTTGGAGTCCCAAACGTGGCGGATATATGTTTGATAGTTTTCCTGAAAGACCAAAGTATATGAAACGTAACAAGTATTATAAGCATTATCAAAAGTTTGTTAACTACACCAGAAAAGGGGATAGCTTTTGGCTGAATGGTTTGGGATCCCTGAGATAATTTGTAGTAGGGTGCGCGTGATTTGAAAAAAGTTATTCGTTTAGGAAAAGGAAACAGGAAATACTTAGGTTTTGGTAAGGTATTGGTAAGGTTTAAATTAGGTTTTGCATTTAATAATAGCAAGGTACAGGGCTTTGTTCTAGAGATAAAACACTAAGATTTCCTAAGATATAGATACTTTTAGAACCATAGAACGGTAAGGTTTTGGTAAGGTGTCGGAGTTTTTCATTGGTGAGGTTTTGGTGAGGTAGTGGCCAAAAGAAATGCCTTAAAAATAGGGGGATAATAAGCTGTTGAACTCCGAGCGAACGCCGAGAAAATAGCTCTTGAACAGAGAACGAACAGAGAAGATTATATAGCTTGAACCTCGAGCGAAGCCCGAGAAAGTGGGGTATATCCCCTTATCATTTATCAAGCATATAAGAGCAATAATAACCCTCCTTAACTCCCTGAGAAATGACAAGCAGATAAGCGGAGTTTTTAGCCCTCTTATTTCGGATTTACTCCTTGCAGAATGGTAGGCAGATAAGGACGATAATAAGCCTTCTTAATTGCTTACAAAACGATAGGGAGATAAGAGCAATTTAAAAATCTGTTATTTTGGATTTGTTGCTTACCAAATGATAAGCAGATAAGCAAAGAAATAACTTGCCTTAATTGCTTGCAGAATGACAAGGAAATAAGAGAGATAAAAACATCCCTTAATTGCTTATCAAACCATAAGGAGATTATCTCCCTCCCCACGCGCTTCTACGAACTTCACCCGTCATTGTACATTTTTTCTCACGGGAAATACTTCCCAGGGAATAAATGAACCTCGAGCGAAGCTAGAGAAAACGCAAAAAGCCAAGGCTCTCCACCTCGGCAATAATTTCAACACAATTATTATATCATGGAGGAGGCCAAGGCATGACACCAGAGCAGGTAAAAGAAAAACTAGAGGGCGTTAAGTGGATAAACAAGGAGATCAAAGGCTTATATTTGGAATTGGAAGCCCTGGAGAGTGGTATTATCAAAAAGCCAACACTAAGCCATAGCAGGGTGCAGACAAGCAGAGAGAACAAGACAGAGAACAATCTTATAAGTGTTCTGAAGCTAAAAGAGGATACGCTCCGGAGGATTGAGCGACTTACTGAGGAAAGAATGGCAATATCTGGTCTAATCGATAAACTGGACAATCCGCTTGAGCGTTCTGTCCTAAGACTTTTTTACTTGAATGATCTTGTAGTTTTGGAAGTCGCTGAAGAATTAGGTAAGTCTAAAACTTCGATATATCAGGCTAGAAAAGAAGCTATAGAACACTTGGCAGGTATGGTAAATGAGAATTGATTTTAGAACCAAAGAATGGTTAGGTTTTGGCTAGGTTTTGATTAGGTTTTACATTTTAAAATAGCAAGGCACAAGACCTTATTTTAGAGATAAAACACTAAAATTTCCTAAGATATAGATATTTTTAGAGACAAAGAACGTTAAGGGGGATATAATCGAACTCCTAGAAAACGTAAAAAAGACAGCACAGGGCTGACTCCTTTATAAATTATTCCTTAAAACTATTATACCATGAAGGAGTATCAACTTGACCATTAAAGAAATAGAGGAACAACTAAAAAGAGTAAAGAAAGGGAACGACCTTATCCAGAGACTGCAACTAAAGTACCAGAGTTTAGACAATGGGCTATTATCTGGATCCAATCAATTCACTACAAGGGTAAAAACTAGCAAAACCAATACCACCGAGGATAAGATACTGGAAACCTTGGAACTTAAAGATAAAATAGTGGAGCAAATACAAACTATTACTAGCGAACGTATGGAAGTAATGGACATGATAGATCAGTTAGATGATGTAGTTGAATGGTTGGTATTGGTAATGATATACTTTAATAATTTCCCTATGATAAAAATCTGTAATGATTTAAATTTTAGCAAAGTACAAATTTACAGAATTAAGAAAAAAGCCATTGAGAACTTGGCCGAGGTAAAAAATGCAAATCGATAAAAAAGAGACAGTCAAACAGGTATACAGATTTCTAAAAAGCTATCACTCATTGATTAAATTGAGCCTAGACGGTCAAGATGGAGCGTTTAGAGCCAAAGCTGAGGAGTTGGTGGGTGTGATTGATGTTTACAAGGATAATCTGGATGATTTAAGGCGCGAGATATTCGCTAATCTCTTTACAAGAAGAGTAGGGGAGAGATTAAAGCTATGGCAGTTATATGAGACACTAGAGATTGATAAAGCTGAGTATGAACATCTCAAGACTGAGATACTGCTAGACTTTGCTAAAAGCTATCGTGGTGGTGTTTTGTTAGTATATGAGTAGCCCTAAGCCCAATATTTGCCCCTATTTCATTTTGTTTTGGACTGGACGACTAAACCCCAACCATGGAAAACTAAAAGCCCTTAGAAACAAATCTGAGGGCTTTTGTGAAGTCATGATTTTATAAACCACGCGCTTCATGGTATAATATACCTATCAGCAACCAGCAATTAAAAAAGCACGTTTGACCGTGCTAGTTTCTTGCCTGCTGAACTCATCAAATCCTAGCCCTTTTGTGGGGCTTTTTTGCTCCCCTTTTTGCGTACTTTGGGGGAGCAAGTAGTAAATAGTAATGTTAGTGATTTTTATTAAAAAGCGCGTGATATAAGGGTTAGGGGACTCTAAGGAAACATAAAAAAATAAGTTTTTAATTATACTACAAAATCGGCTTTTTTGGTAATAGAATTTCACTTTTTTTGGTATAATGGAAAGCAACAATGGACTAGAAAGAAGTAACATGCAAGATAAGATTGTCATCCATGGGGCTCGCGCCCATAATTTAAAAAATATAGATGTGGAAATTCCGCGTGACAAGTTAGTTGTGGTGACGGGACTATCTGGATCAGGAAAGTCTAGTTTAGCCTTTGATACCCTTTATGCAGAAGGGCAACGTCGCTACGTTGAAAGTCTGTCAGCCTATGCTCGTCAGTTCTTAGGCAATATGGAAAAGCCAGATGTGGACTCTATCGACGGTCTCAGCCCTGCCATTTCCATTGACCAGAAAACGACCAGTAAAAATCCTCGTTCGACGGTTGGAACAACGACGGAAATCAACGATTATCTACGTCTTCTCTATGCACGTGTAGGGACACCCTACTGTATCAATGGACATGGGGCTATCAAGGCTTCGTCTGTAGAGCAGATTGTGGATAAGGTTTTGGAATTGCCAGAACGCCAACGCTTGCAGATTTTGGCTCCTGTCATTCGTAAGAAAAAAGGGCAACACAAGACGCTGATTGAAAAGATTCAAAAGGATGGTTACGTCCGTGTCCGTGTCGATGGAGTTGTCTACGACGTGACTGAAGTTCCTGAACTTGAAAAGAATAAGCAACACAACATTGATGTGGTGGTAGACCGTATCATTATCAAAGAAGGTATCCGTAGTCGTCTCTTCGATTCGATTGAAGCAGCTCTCCGTATCGCTGAAGGTTATGTCGTTATTGATACTATGGATGATTCAGAGTTGCTCTTCTCAGAACACTACGCTTGTCCAGTCTGTGGTTTTACAGTTCCAGAGCTAGAACCCCGTCTCTTCTCCTTCAATGCACCCTTTGGCTCCTGTAGTGAGTGTGATGGTTTGGGAATCAAGCTAGAGGTTGATACGGACTTGGTAGTGCCAGATGCTAGCAAGACTCTTCGCGAGGGCGCTTTGGCGCCTTGGAACCCTATCTCTTCTAACTATTATCCAAACATGCTGGAACAAGCTATGACAGCTTTTGGAGTGGATATGGATAGGCCTTTTGAGGACTTGTCTGAGGCGGATAAACATCTCATTTTCTATGGTTCAGATGGGAAAGAATTCCATTTCCACTATGAAAATGAATTCGGTGGAGTTCGTGATATCGATATTCCATTTGAAGGAGTGCTTGGTAATATCAAGCGTCGTTACCATGAAACCAATAGCGACTACACTCGTACTCAGATGCGTCTTTATATGAACGAGCTAACTTGTGAGACCTGTCACGGTTATCGTCTCAATGACCAAGCCTTATCTGTTCGTGTAGGAGGAGAGAAAGGTCCTCATATCGGAGAAATTTCAGACCTCTCCATCGCAGATCATTTGGAAGTTATTGAACAGCTAACCCTATCTGAAAATGAAGCTATTATCGCTCGTCCAATCCTCAAGGAAATCAAGGATCGCTTGACCTTCCTCAATAATGTCGGGCTTAACTATCTAACGCTTTCTCGTTCAGCGGGAACTTTATCAGGTGGGGAGAGCCAACGTATTCGCTTAGCGACCCAGATTGGTTCTAATCTCTCAGGAGTTCTCTATATCCTAGATGAGCCGTCCATCGGTCTTCACCAAAGGGACAATGACCGCCTAATTGCCAGTCTGAAAAAGATGCGTGACTTGGGGAACACCTTGATCGTGGTAGAACACGATGAAGATACCATGCGAGAAGCCGATTATCTGATTGACGTTGGCCCTGGAGCAGGTGTCTTTGGTGGAGAAATTGTTGCTGCAGGAACGCCTAAGCAGGTAGCTCGCAACAGCAAGTCCATCACAGGACAGTATCTATCAGGAAAACGCGCGATTCCAGTGCCGTCAGAACGCCGTGTAGGCAATGGTCGCTTTATCGAAGTGACAGGTGCGCGTGAGAACAACTTGCAAAATATCACCGCTCGCTTCCCACTCGGGAAATTCATTGCAGTGACAGGTGTCTCTGGTTCAGGGAAGTCTACCTTGATTAACAGCATCCTCAAAAAGGCTATTGCACAAAAGCTCAATCGCAATTCAGACAAACCTGGTAAGTTTAAGACGATTACAGGAATCGAGCATATCGATCGTCTGATAGATATTGACCAAAGTCCAATCGGACGAACACCGAGGTCCAACCCTGCGACCTATACAGGTGTCTTTGATGACATTCGAGACCTCTTTGCTCAGACAAATGAAGCCAAGATTCGTGGCTATAAGAAGGGGCGTTTCAGTTTTAATGTCAAGGGTGGGCGCTGTGAGGCCTGCTCGGGTGACGGGATTATCAAGATTGAAATGCACTTCTTGCCAGATGTATACGTGGCTTGTGAAGTTTGCCATGGGACTCGTTACAATAGCGAAACCCTGGAAGTTCATTACAAGGAAAAGAATATCTCGCAAGTCTTGGATATGACCGTCAACGATGCGGTAGAATTTTTCAAACACATTCCGAAAATTCAACGCAAACTCCAGACAATCAAGGATGTAGGTCTAGGTTATGTGACCTTAGGACAACCAGCCACAACTCTTTCTGGTGGAGAAGCGCAACGTATGAAGTTGGCTAGCGAGCTCCATAAACGCTCAACAGGGAAGTCTTTCTACATTTTAGATGAACCGACAACTGGTTTGCATACTGAGGACATCGCTCGTCTACTCACCGTTTTGTCCCGCTTTGTCGATGATGGTAATACAGTTCTCGTCATCGAGCACAATCTGGATGTTATCAAAACAGCAGACCATATTATCGACCTAGGCCCAGAAGGCGGTGTTGGTGGTGGTACCATCATTGCAACAGGAACTCCAGAGGAAGTAGCTGCTAATGAAGCTAGCTATACAGGACAGTATTTGAAAGGAAAGTTACATCATGAATAAACGTGTGCAAGCATTTCTCGATAAAATGCAAGAAAAAGAACTAGATGGAATCATTATCAACAACCTTAAAAATGTCTACTATTTGACAGGATTTTGGGGCTCAAATGGAACAGTCTTTATCAGTCGTAACCGTCAGGTCTTGGTGACAGATGCTCGCTATATTATAGCTGCTAAGCAAGAAGTAACAGGTTTTGAGATTTTTGCAGAGCGTGATGAGTTGGCAACTATCGCAAAGATCGCAAAAGATATGGGTCTTTCTCGCATCGGTTTTGAAGATGAAATTTCAGTTTCTTATTACCACCGTATGCAAGCTGCTTTTGAAGGTTTGGAACTAGTTCCACAAACTCAGTTTGTTGAAGCCCTTCGTATGATTAAGGATGAGACAGAGATTGCGACTATTCGTAAGGCTTGTTCCATCTCAGACCAAGCTTTCCACGATGCTCTTGACTTTATCAAGCCAGGGAAGACAGAAATTGAAATTGCCAACTTCCTGGACTTCCGTATGCGTGAATTAGGCGCTGCTGGTTTGTCTTTTGACACGATTCTAGCTAGTGGGATCAACTCTTCTAAACCCCATGCCCACCCAATGCACAAGCCAGTAGAACTAGGCGAAGCAATCACTATGGACTTTGGGTGTCTTTATGACCACTATGTCAGTGATATGACACGTACCATCTACCTAGGTCATGTCAGCGACGAACAAGCAGAAATCTACAACACTGTTTTGAAGGCTAACCAAGCTCTGATTGACCAAGCTAAGGATGGATTAGGTTTCCGTGACTTTGATAAAATTCCTCGTGATATTATTGTGGAAGCAGGCTATGGAGAATACTTTACACACGGTATCGGGCATGGTATCGGACTCGATATCCACGAAGAACCTTACTTTAGCCAAACCTCTACAGAAGTTATTAAATCGGGTATGGTCTTGACTGATGAACCGGGTATTTATATTGAAGGCAAATACGGGGTTCGTATCGAAGATGATATCCTGATTACAGATACAAGTTGTGAGTTATTAACCCTTGCACCAAAGGAATTGATTATTATCTAAGAAAAATGAGATAAATCGTTGACTTTTACTAGTTAAAGGTTTATACTGAAAGGCGAAAACGGTAGGTGAGGCTACCATAGGGATACGGATGACTACCGCAAAGCAGTGGAGACACTACTCGTTGGTCAACAGTCCTGGTCGCGAAGGTCAAGACTAAGCTCATTACATTGCCCTATGGAGTTAAAGCTTGAACGAAAACAGATAATAAGTTTTTTAGTCCTGCCATTTTATGGCAGGATTTTCTGCTATTTTAGAACAAAGAAAGGAGACAAACGATGCAAATTGACGATCATCCAGAACCGCACATACACAGCCAATCGCTGATTTGTGTCGTTTTGTCCTTATAAAGTGATTGGTTCCTGTGTATGAAATCACCATTCATACAGATAGGAGAAACCAATGAAAACTACAAAAGAAAGACTAGCAGCAGCTATTCAAACTCCATTTAAAGAGAGTCTAGCTTTTTACCATACAAGTCTAAAAGGCTTAGATTCAGAACAAGTCGAAGAAAATCGTGACCTATATGGGGAAAACACCATCACCAAGGGTCAAGAGGATTCCATCTTTAAGAAAATTTATGAGTCCATTATCAATCCTTTCACAATCATTTTGCTTGTGATTGCCTTTATCTCTCTCGTTACAAACGTCTGGCTTGCCAAACCTGGTCAAGAGGATCCAACGACTTCTATCATTATCGTTGTCTTGGTTTTGATTTCAGGAGGCATCCGTTTTGTCCAAGAATTGCGGAGCGACAAGGCAACAACCAATCTTTCAAAAATGATTGTCAATACAGCAACTGTTATTCGTGATGGTCTTGAACAAGAGTTACCAATCGATGACTTGGTTGTAGGAGATCTCGTGAAATTGAGTGCTGGAGATATGATTCCAGCAGATGTTATCTTATTTGAATCCCGCGACTTTTTCGTTCAACAGTCAGGTTTGACTGGAGAAAGCGATGCAGTCGAAAAGCTTGCTTTAAATAAAGCTACTAATCAAAATGTAGAGAGTCTTTTAGAAGCAGAATCCTTGGCATTCATGGGGACAAACGTTATCTCAGGAAGTGCTACAGCTATGGTTCTCGCTGTTGGTGATGACACCATGATGGGAGCTATTGAGCAAACTCTCAACACCTATGATGAGCCAACTTCTTTTGAACGTGAAATGAACAGCATTTCTTGGCTCTTGATCCGCTTGATGCTTGTCATGGTTCCGATCGTGTTTTTCGCAAATGGGTTGACTGATGGAGACTGGCTAGAGGCTGGAGTCTTTGCCTTGAGCGTTGGTGTCGGACTTACACCAGAAATGCTTCCAATGATTATCACAGCTAGTTTGGCCAAAGGTTCCATTATTATGGCCAAGGAAAAGGTGGTCATCAAAAAACTCAATGCTATCCAGGACTTAGGAGCAATCGATATCCTATGTACGGACAAAACTGGAACTCTAACGCAAGATGAGATTGTCTTAGAATACCCTTTGGATATCCATGGTGATTTGGACATGGCAGTCTTAAGAAGAGCTTATCTAAATTCACATTTCCAAACAGGTTTGAAAAACTTGATGGACCGTGCCATTATCAGTAGAACTGAAAAAGAATCCAAAGAACACGCTATTCTACAAGATTTGGATAAAATCTTCCAAAAGATTGATGAACTGCCTTTTGACTTTGAACGCAGACGCATGAGTGTCATCGTCAAAGACGACAGCAATGTCGTTAGCATGGTTACCAAAGGCGCTTTAGAAGAAATGTTGACCATTTCGACTCATGTGGAATATCGTGGAGAAATCATTCCCCTAACCGAAGACATTCGCCAAGAAGTATTAGCAGAAGTTGGTCAATTAAACCGTCAAGGTTTGCGTGTCTTAGGTGTTGGTTACAAGTCAGGTCTACGTGAAGATTATGCTTATGCTGTGACTGATGAAAGTGACATGATCCTTACGGGTTACCTTGCCTTCTTGGATCCACCAAAACCATCTGCAGCACCAGCTATTCAAGCTCTGCTTGAGCATGGTGTCAAAACAAAAATTTTAACTGGGGATAACGAAAAAGTAACCCAAGCCATTTGTGAAAAGGTTGGTTTGGACGTTGAGCATATGCTCTTAGGGGCTGACATTGACCAAATGACAGATCAAGAATTGGCAGAAGCGGTTGAAAGTGTAACAGTATTTGCCAAATTGTCTCCTGACCAAAAAGCCCGTATCATTCTACAGTTAAAGAAAAATGGTCATGCCGTTGGTTATATGGGAGATGGGATCAACGACGCTCCATCCATGAAGGTGGCAGATGTCGGTATTTCTGTGGATACAGCAGTTGATATCGCCAAGGAAACTGCGGATGTTATTTTGCTAGACAAGGATCTCATGGTTCTTGAAACTGGTATCGTTGAGGGCCGTAAGGTCTACGCCAACATGACCAAGTACATCAAGATGACCGTCAGTTCAAACTTTGGGAATATCTTCTCACTCCTTGTTGCGAGTATTTTCTTGCCATTTCTACCAATGGCCCCTGTTCATCTCATTGTCCTAAACCTGGTCTATGATTTGTCTTGTGTGGCATTGCCATTTGATAATGTGGATCAAGACTTCCTTAAACAACCCCATACATGGGAAGCAAAATCCATTACGCGATTTATGGTTTGGATGGGACCAATCTCATCTGTCTTTGATATTTTGACCTTTATCTTCCTCTACTTTATCATTGTTCCTTTGGTGACAGGTCATCATTATGTTCATGGATCTGAATCTGCCCTTCAGTTTATTATCTTGTTCCAAACAGGATGGTTCATCGAATCAATGTGGTCTCAAACTATGGTTATCCATATGCTTCGTACAGCAAAAGTTCCTTTTCTACAAAGCAGACCAGCTTGGCTTGTGATTTTGATGACATTGGTTGCAGCCTTTTTCGTAACCAGTCTACCTTATGGACCACTGGTAAATATCCTTCGTCTAGCACCCTTAGGACTTCCTTACTTCGTGTTCTTAATCTGTATTATTTTCTTGTATATGTTTAGCGTCACAGTTATTAAGAAATTTTACATTAAGAAATATAAAGAATGGTTATAGTTCGTGTTTTGTCAAGAAAAAAGTTCAAAAATTGCTAAAAAAGTTAAATTTTTTTAAAAATAGGTCGCAAGTCCGATGTTTTTTATGGTATAATAGTCTAAACTGATAGTAACATGTAGCGAAAGGGGTAGGTACATGATCAAAATTTATACAGTCTCAAGTTGTACTAGCTGTAAAAAAGCGAAGACCTGGCTCAATGCCCACCAGTTAAGTTATAAAGAACAAAACCTCGGTAAGGAAGGAATCACGAGAGAAGAACTACTTGATATTTTGACAAAAACAGACAATGGAATTGCAAGTATCGTATCATCGAAAAATCGTTATGCAAAGGCCCTTGGTGTTGATATCGAAGATTTGAGTGTCAATGAAGTGCTCAATCTAATCATGGAAACACCACGTATCTTGAAAAGTCCAATTCTTGTGGATGAGAAACGCCTACAAGTCGGCTATAAAGAAGACGATATCCGTGCCTTTTTGCCACGCTCTGTCCGTAATGTGGAAAATGCAGAAGCGCGTTTACGTGCGGCTCTATAAAACATCAAGGCTGGGAGTGACTCCTGGCCTTCTCTAATATTTAAATTGGATAACATGTGAGGATTTATGAAAAAGTTAGTTATTGGAACATTCGCAGCACTATTTTTGCTCGTTGGATGTGGTCAGAAAAAAGAAACAGCAGCTTCAACTACTGAGAGTTCTCAAGAAGCCCTACAGTCTACCTTGCCCGTATTAGAAAATGCAACCAAGAATACAGTTGTTACCAAGACCTTGGTTTTGCCAGCTGATGAGAGTGGAGCACAGCAAACTCAAATCATTACCTACAAAGGCAATCAATTTTTAAGCTTGACCATTCAGCAAAAGCGTCCAGTATCAGAAGATTTAAAAAATTATATTTCTGAGCGAGGATTAGATGAAGCTAAAAAAGCTCTAAAAGAAGCTGAGGACAAGGATGAGTCTGTTCAAGCGGCTCGAAAAATTTCAGGATTTACCATCGAAACGACTCTTTTAAATGAGAAAGAGATGGAAACCAAGACTAGCTATGATTTCCAAACACTGGATCTCAAAAAAGCAAGTGAAAACGAATACTTGAAGAATGTTGGACTGGAAAATCTATTGAAAAACGAACCAGAGGACTATATTGCTAATCGTGTTGCAAATGGGGCAACAGTCCAGTAAAAAGTCAGAGAAAATCAGCAGAATCAGACTGTGTGATTTGTAGAACGACCGCGAATGTGCTATAATAGTACTATTCTAAGGAAAGAGGGTGTTAGAATGGGATTTACTGAAGAAACCGTACGTTTTAAATTGGACGATTCCAATAAAAAAGAAATCAGTGAAACATTGACAGATGTCTATGCTTCTTTGAATGAAAAGGGCTATAACCCTATTAACCAGATCGTGGGCTATGTTCTCAGTGGAGACCCAGCTTACGTTCCTCGTTATAACAATGCACGAAATCAAATCCGTAAGTATGAGCGAGATGAAATCGTTGAAGAACTGGTTCGCTACTACCTTAAAGGACAAGGAGTCGATCTATAATCTATGAGAATTATGGGATTGGACGTTGGTTCCAAAACGGTAGGAGTAGCGATTAGCGATCCGTTAGGTTTTACGGCACAAGGGCTTGAAATCATCCAAATCAATGAAGATCAAGGTCAGTTTGGTTTTGAACGCCTCAAGGAACTCGTTGAAACCTATAAGGTAGACCGTTTTGTTGTTGGTTTGCCTAAAAATATGAACAATACCAGCGGACCACGCGTGGAAGCCAGTCAAGCCTATGGGGCTAAACTAGAAGAACTCTTTGGTCTACCAGTAGAGTATCAAGATGAACGCCTAACTACGGTCGCTGCAGAGCGTATGTTGATTGAGCAAGCGGATATTAGTCGTAATAAGCGTAAAAAAGTTATTGATAAATTAGCCGCTCAATTGATTTTGCAAAATTATTTAGATAGAAAATTTTAAGACAGAGGAGAAACTATGTCACACGATCACAACCACGATCACGAAGAACGTGAACTTATTACACTTGTAGATGAGCAAGGAAACGAAACTTTATTTGAAATCCTTTTGACTATTGACGGAAAAGAAGAATTTGGTAAAAACTATGTTCTTCTTGTGCCAGTTAATGCAGAAGAAGATGAAAACGGCGAAGTTGAAATCCAAGCTTATTCATTCATCGAAAATGAAGATGGAACAGAAGGCGAATTGCAACCAATCCCTGAAGATTCAGAAGATGAATGGAACATGATTGAAGAAGTCTTCAACAGCTTTATGGAGGAGTAAAAACGTCCAGTGGACGTTTTTAGCCTGACGCTAAAAATAAGAACCGTCAGTAAGTTCAGTGAACATTTTTACCCTTACGCTAAAAATAAAGACCGTAAGTAAGTCTGGGAGACTGTATCAGCCCAGTTCCTTAAAATAAGAGAGAACTGGTAATTCCGGGGAACGTTTTTAGCCCAACTCCTAGAAACTGGAAAGAGTTGGAACGTTCGGGGAACGTTTTTAGCCTTACGCTAAAAGTAAAGACCGTAAGTAAGTCTGGGAGACTGTATCAGCCCAGTTCCTTGAAATAAGAGAGAACTGGTAATTCCGGGGATGTTTTTACTCCTGCTTCTAGAAATAAGAAAAAGCAGGAACGTCCGGGGGACATTTTTCTCCCATACTAGAATTAAATACTAGCTAATGAAGTAAAAAGCGAAGAGAATCTTCGCTTTTTTGTTAAGGATTAAGGAGATTAAGCGTGTTTGAAGTAGAAAAATGGCTTCATAGTCGGATTGGTTTGAATTTCAGATCAGGTTTGGGGCGGATGCAGAGTGCGGTAAACTTGCTGGGAAATCCTGAGCAAGCCTATCCTATTATCCATGTGACAGGGACAAATGGAAAGGGTTCAACCATTGCCTTTATGAGAGAGCTCTTTGTTTCTCATGGTAAGAAGGTGGGGACCTTTACTTCGCCCCACATTGTTAGCATTCATGATCGGATTTGTATCAATGGTCAACCTATATCGGATGCAGACTTTATCTGTTTAGCAAATCAAGTTAAGGAAATGGAGCAAAGACTTCTAGAAACCCACGATCAGCTATCTTTTTTTGAATTGTTAACTGTGATTGCTTTGCTTTATTTTAAAGAACAAGAGGTGGATCTAGTTCTATTAGAAGTTGGAATTGGTGGCTTGCTTGACACGACCAATGTGGTGACTGGAGAAATCGCAGTTATTACATCAATCGGCCTAGATCACCAGGAGACCTTGGGCAATAGTCTGGAAGAAATCGCTGAACAGAAAGCAGGAATTTTTAAGCCAGGAAAGACAGCCGTTGTTGCCAATCTAGCTCCTGAAGCCCAGCTCGTTTGTCAAAAGACTGCCGAAGTTTTAGATGTAACCCTCTACCAAGCTGACCGAGATTTTTCTTTCAAATCTGGACATTTCTCTTCTTCTCAAGCGGATTTGACCCGACTAAAACTGGGTTTGGAAGGAGCTTATCAAGAGGAGAATGCTGCTTTGGCTTTGCAGGCATTTCTGTTGTTTATGACAGAGAGAGGTGAAAAAGTCAATGAGGAAGCTATCCGGTGTGCTTTGAAAACAACCAGCTGGGCTGGGCGTCTAGAAGCTGTTACGGAGCATATTTATCTAGATGGTGCCCATAATCTACCGGCTTTAGAACGATTGGTTGAATTTATCCAGGAAAAGATTCAGCAAGGTTATCAACCTCAAATCCTTTTTGGTGCTTTAAAGCGTAAAGATTACAGTGGCATGCTTGGTTATCTGACAGATCATTTACCTGATACAGCTCTCTATGTGACGAGTTTTGACTATCAGGGATCTTTGGAGGAGCAGGATTTGAGCGGCTATCATAGAGTTGCTTCCTATCGAGACTTTATAGATGATTTTGAAAAGTCTGCAGGGGAGAAAGACTTACTGTTTGTTACAGGTTCCCTCTATTTTATATCTGAAGTTCGTGCCTACCTTATAAAAACATAGTTGCTTGATTGACCTTGTTTCCTTTATTTGATATAGTATAAGTAGAATAGCTCTGCAGTTTTTCTGCCTTTAGCTCCTGAAAGGAAGGAGACATTATGTCACTAAGAAAATTTACACTTTCTCTTGCTACTGTAGCAAGTCTTAGTCTTTTAGTTGCTTGCTCGTCAACAACTAAGTCGACACCTTCATCCCAAGCAAGCACTAGCTCTGAAGCGAGCACTAGTCAAGTGTCAGAAACCAGTGCTTCTAGTTCTACTACTAGTGCAAAGACTGACACGACTACTAATATAGATGGGACTTACAAGGGACAAGACGAGGGTGATAGCATTACTCTTGTAGTCACTGGAAATACCGGAACGTGGACAGAAGTTGAAGCGGACGGAGATCAAGAGGTTAAGAAGGTGACATTCGAACCAGAAAATCAGAAAGTCATCATCGGTGATGATGTCAAGATTTATGTGGCAGAAGAGAACCAGATTATTATCGATGACATGGGTCGCGGCGTTTCTGATCGTATTGTCTTAAAAAAATAGATATTCTGTAAGGATTTGGATCTGTAAAAGACGGATTCAAATCCTTTTTTCATTGATTTTGAGCTCAAAAAAATTCCATACTTTTAAGGTAGCTAATATCTACCACAAAAGTATAGAATGAGTGAAATTAAAGAAATTGTTCTTGTAAAAACTGAGCGACGCCATCTTCTTCGTTGGTCAATGGTAATTGCTCGTCTGCGAAAGGTAACAGAGCAGGATTTGCATTTTTCATGGCATATCCTTTACCTGCAAAAGAAAGCATTTCTTGGTCATTGTGTTCGTCGCCAAAAGCAATCAAATTCTGTTTGTCTATATTCATGACATTGAGAAGATATTCAAGGGCAAAGGCCTTGTGAACTCCTTTGGGAGTGCATTCGAGAATGTTCAAAGGGCCACCCCAAGTGTTAATATTGAGTTGGTGCTTGTAAAAACTGTTCATTTCTTCTGCGAGGGCATATTTGTCACTTGCGCGAGTCTGCAATAAAATGCAGTTAGGATCCTTGGTGACTAAATCAGACTGGAATTGATTTTCTGGGCGAAAGTTTTCAACACCAAATAATTTAGGGTTGGCAATTTCTTTGTCTGGTGCTGTAATGTAAAACTTTTTACGGTATTCACCTGCGATAAAGTCTGCCTCAATATCCTCTTTTCGTTTCACGATATCCAAGAGGTATTTTTTGTCCACAGTCAGACACTTTTCATGTTTCCAAGTCTTACCTGGCAGATGAGTGAGTGAACCGTTGAAGTTGATCATAGGGGTTTCAAGTTCAAGTTGGTCATAAAAATCTTTGGCCATACGGTAAGGGCGACCAGTTGCGATAACAACTTGGTGGCCTTTTTTAGAGATTTTCTTAATCGTTTCAATAGTAAAATCAGAAAGTTTGCTTTCAGAGTTGAGCAAGGTTCCGTCCAAATCGACGGCAATCATTTTTTTAGTCATAAAATCCTCCCGAATCTAGTTTCAGATAAGATGTTTTCTATTATATCAGAAAGTGACTAGAAAAGCTGATAATAAGCGAAAATAAAGAGAATAATATCTCATAAGAATTTTTAAAATTAGAAAAAACATCTTGAAAAGATGAATGATTGGTGATATAATGGTAGTATTGTTCGTAAAATGACAAAGGAGATTAAAAATGGACAAACTATTTAAACTAAAAGAGCACGGGACAGATGTCCGTACAGAGGTTCTTGCTGGTTTAACAACTTTCTTTGCAATGAGTTATATTCTCTTTGTAAACCCTCAAATGCTTTCACAAACAGGAATGCCTGTTCAGGGTGTATTCTTGGCGACAATTATCGGTTCTGTTGTGGGAACTTTGATGATGGCTTTCTATGCTAACTTGCCATATGCGCAAGCTCCAGGTATGGGACTCAATGCCTTCTTCACATTTACCGTCGTATTTGGGATGGGTTATAAATGGCAAGAAGCCCTTGGAATGGTCTTCATCTGTGGGATTATTTCATTGATTATTACATTGACCAATGTTCGTAAAATGATCATCGAATCTATTCCTACAACTCTTCGTTCAGCGATTTCAGCTGGTATTGGGGTTTTCCTTGCTTATGTTGGGATTAAGAATGCTGGTCTCTTGAAATTTTCGATTGACCCAGGTACTTATACAGTAGCAGGTGAAGGAGCAGATAAGGCTCAAGCAGCACTTACTGCAAACTCAGCAGCTGTTCCAGGATTGGTAGATTTCAACACTCCAGCTGTCTTGGTAGCTCTTGCAGGTCTTGCCATTACTATCTTCTTCGTTGTTAAGGGGATCAAAGGTGGTATCATCCTTTCTATTTTGACAACGACAGTTCTTTCCATTGCTGTTGGTCTTGTTGATTTGTCTAGCATTGACTTTGCAAGCAATAATCTTTCATCAGCAGTTAACGACCTAGGAACTTTGTTTGGTGCTGCTCTTGGTTCAGAAGGATTGGGCTCTCTGATTTCAAACACTTCTCGTTTACCAGAAACCTTGATGGCCATTCTTGCTTTCTCATTGACAGATATTTTTGATACTATCGGTACTCTTATCGGTACTGGTGAAAAAGTTGGTATCATTGCAACAAGTGGTGAAAACCATGAGTCAGCTAAATTGGATAAGGCTCTTTACTCTGACTTGGTGGCAACTTCAGTAGGTGCTATTGCAGGTACTTCAAACGTTACAACTTATGTTGAGTCAGCAGCAGGTATCGGTGCAGGAGGACGTACTGGTTTGACAGCTTTGGTTGTTGCCATCTGTTTTGCCCTATCAAGCTTCTTTAGCCCACTTCTAGCAATTGTTCCAACAGCTGCAACTGCACCAATTTTGATCATCGTCGGAATTATGATGCTTTCTAACTTGAAAAATATCCCTTGGGATGATATGGCTGAAGCTGTTCCAGCTTTCTTCACATCTATCTTTATGGGATTCAGCTACTCAATCACACAAGGGATTGCTGTTGGTTTCTTAACTTATACTTTGACGAAGGTTGTCAAAGGTCAAGTGAAAGATGTGCATGTCATGATTTGGATTTTGGATGCCTTGTTTATCTTGAACTACATCAGTATGGCTCTTAACTAATGAAAAAAACTAAAAAAAGAGGGGAGTCTCCTCTTTTTTTGTTGATGGAAATATCACAAAATAAAACTTTTTGGTATAATAATTACATGTACACAAAAAATGAAGATGAGTTGATTGCACTTGGGGAAAAGCTAGGGCACTTGTTAGAAAAAAATGATGTGTTGATTTTGACTGGTGAATTAGGTGCTGGGAAAACAACGCTAACAAAGGGTCTGGCTAAGGGATTAGGCATTCATCAAATGATTAAGAGTCCTACTTATACCATTGTTAGAGAATATGAAGGACGTCTCCCCTTGTATCACTTAGATGTTTATCGCATCGAAGGGGATGCAGATTCTATCGACTTGGATGAATTTCTTTTTGGTTCAGGTGTAACGGTTATTGAGTGGGGACATCTATTGGGGGAAAATCTTCCATCAGATTATCTGGAGTTAGAAATCCTTAAAAAAGATGAGGGCCGAGAAATCGTCTTTCATGCTCATGGCCAAAGAGCGACAGAACTTTTGAAAGGATTGACGGATGGAGTATGATCTTTTAATCCGTGAAGCGGAAGCCCAGGATGCTTCAGCGGTCATTGCTCTCTTAGATCAAATTGGTCAAGAGACTAGTTTTACCAGTCTGGATGAAAATGGGATTGCAATGAGTGAGTCTGAAATGCAACATTTTTTGGATAAGCAGGCCCAGTCGGATAATCAAATTACCCTACTCGCTTTTTTGAATGATGAGTTAGTAGGAATCATCAATACAACAGCTGATCAACGTCCGCGAGTCCGTCATATTGGAGATGTCTTTTTAGGAATAAAAAAAGCTTACTGGGGAAATGGTCTCGGTAGTATCTTGATGGAAGAAACTATTGAATGGGCCAAATCAAGTGGTAGTATTCGACGTTTACAATTGACAGTTCAAAAAAGAAATCTTGCTGCGGTGCATCTGTATGAAAAAATGGGCTTTAACATAGAAGGATTACAGGAACGTGGTGCTTGTATAGAAGGAGGAGAGTTTCTAGATGTTTACCTAATGGGTCAACTGATAGATGAATAAAAGTATGGCAAAAAAGATAATCGGAATGTTTTTAGGCTTTGTTCTTGTGACAGTACTTGGTGTGGGAGCTTATGCCTATACGATTTACCAACAGAGTACGCAGACTTTGGCCAAAACCTATAAAAAAATCGGAGAAGAAACCAAGGTCATTGAAGCGACCGAACCTCTGACGATTTTGCTTATGGGAGTGGACACAGGGAATGTTGAACGTACAGATCCATGGGCTGGTAATAGTGATTCAATGATCTTGGTGACGGTGAATCCTAAAACCAAGAAGACAGTCATGATGAGTTTGGAGCGCGATATTCTCACACAAATCCAGCAGCCAGATGGTAGTGTAACGGAGGCAAAACTCAATGCCGCCTATGCCAATGGTGGAGCAGAGTTGTCTATTTCAACGATTCAAAAAATGATGAATATCCATATCGACCGCTATGTGATGGTCAATATGCATGGACTTCAAAGAATGGTTGATGCTGTGGGTGGTATTACAGTGAACAACACTCTAGGTTTCCCAATCTCTATCCAAGATCAGGAACCATTTAATACGATTTCTATCGGTGTTGGCGAACAGAAGCTAAATGGTGAAGAAGCCCTTGTTTATTCACGTATGCGTTATCAGGATCCAGAAGGAGACTATGGTCGTCAAAAACGTCAGCGTGAAGTGATTCAAAAAGTTGTCGAGAAGATTCTTAGTTTGAATAGTGTGAGTCACTATCAAGAGATTCTGAAGGCTCTTAGCGATAATATGCAGACAAATATCGAAATTACAACGACAACGATTCCTCAGTTGATGGGTTATCAAGATTCATTTAAAAATATTGAGTCTCAACAATTGCGTGGAGAGGACGCAATGCTTCAAGGGACATCTTACCAAATCGTGACATCTGAGCATATGTTAGAGATGCAAAATCTTTTACGCCGTTCGCTCGGGCAACCAGAGGTTACGAATTTGGAGACTAATGTAGTCTTGTATGAGAATCTTTATGGTCAGGGTCAGTTGCCTCAATCTACTAGTGTTGCAGTAGAAGAATTAGAATAATAGGAAACTATTCATCAAATCGTAGGAATTATCCTGCGATTTTTTCAAAGAAATCCGAATAGGTAAGTAGGAGGAAAAAATGAAAGCAGAAATTATAGCTGTTGGAACAGAGATTTTGACAGGTCAGATTGTCAATACCAATGCGCAATTCTTGTCTGAAAAGTTGGCTGAAATCGGTGTAGATGTCTATTTTCAGACGGCTGTAGGAGATAACGAGGCTCGTCTCTTATCCTTGTTAGAAATTGCTCAGAATCGCAGTAGTCTAGTTATTTTAACAGGTGGCTTGGGGCCAACGGAAGATGATTTGACCAAGCAAACTTTAGCCCAATTTTTAGGACGTGACTTGACTTTTGATCCTCAGGCTCAGGCTAAGCTGGATGACTTTTTTGCTCACCGACCAGACTATGCTCGAACTCCAAATAATGAACGCCAGGCTCAAATTGTTCAAGGTTCAACTCCATTACCAAACGAAACAGGGCTAGCAGTAGGTGGCATGATTGAAGTGGCTGGGGTAACCTACGTCGTTCTACCAGGACCTCCAAGTGAATTGAAACCTATGGTCTTAAATGAGCTGCTTCCGAGATTGACAACGGGCTCTAAACTCTATTCACGTGTGCTGCGTTTCTTTGGGATTGGCGAGAGCCAGTTAGTGACCATTCTATCAGATTTAATTGACCAGCAGACAGATCCAACCTTAGCACCTTATGCTAAAACTGGGGAAGTGACCCTTCGCATATCGACCAAGGCTAAGAGTCAAGAAGAAGCGGATCGTGTTCTAGATACTCTAGAACAAAAAATCCTTGAAAGAGAAACCTTTGAGGGTGTTTTACTTCGAGAAATTTGCTATGGCTATGGGGAAGAAACCAGCTTGGCTAGCCTGGTAGTAGAAGAGTTGAAAAAGCAAAAGAAAACCATTACCGCAGCAGAAAGCTTGACTGCAGGTCTTTTTCAAGCTACTTTGGCAGATTTTTCAGGTGTATCTGCTATTTTTAAAGGTGGTTTTGTGACTTATAGCCTTGAAGAAAAAGCAAAAATGCTTGATATTCCACAGGCTGAATTGGAAAAATATGGAGTTGTATCGGCTTTTACTGCTGAAAAAATGGCTGAACAGGCGCGCATCAAAACCCAGTCAGATTTTGGAATTAGTTTGACAGGAGTGGCTGGACCAGACAGTCTGGAAGGACATCCAGCAGGTACAGTCTTTATCGCTTTGGCACAAGCTTCGGGTACAGAAGTTATCCAGGCAAATATCGCAGGTAGAAGTCGTGGAGATGTGCGAGAAATTGCAGTTCTACATGCCTTTAACCTAGTTCGCAAAGCTTTATTAAGTGCTGGAGATTTGTTATAATAGAAGAAGGTCTTAGGACTATTAGAATATAGGAGAACAAAATGGCGAAAAAACCAACAAAAAAATTAGACGAAATTGGCAAAAAATTTGGTGCTGATCGTGAAAAAGCCTTGAACGATGCCCTTAAATTGATTGAAAAAGACTTTGGTAAGGGGTCAATCATGCGCTTGGGGGAACGTGCAGAGCAAAAGGTCCAAGTGATGAGCTCAGGTTCTTTGGCTCTTGATATCGCACTCGGATCAGGTGGTTATCCAAAGGGACGTATCATTGAAATCTACGGGCCAGAATCATCAGGTAAGACAACGGTTGCCCTTCATGCGGTAGCGCAAGCACAAAAAGAAGGCGGAATTGCAGCCTTTATCGATGCGGAGCACGCGCTTGACCCAGCCTATGCAGCAGCACTTGGTGTTAATATCGATGAATTGCTCTTGTCACAACCAGACTCAGGGGAGCAAGGTCTTGAAATTGCTGGGAAATTGATTGATTCAGGTGCAGTTGATCTTGTTGTTATCGACTCAGTTGCTGCCCTTGTACCTCGTGCAGAAATCGATGGAGATATCGGAGATAGCCACGTTGGTCTTCAAGCTCGTATGATGAGCCAGGCTATGCGTAAACTCGGGGCATCTATTAATAAGACTAAGACAATTGCTATCTTCATCAACCAATTGCGTGAAAAAGTAGGGGTTATGTTTGGTAATCCAGAGACAACTCCTGGTGGACGTGCCCTTAAATTCTACGCTTCTGTCCGTTTGGATGTTCGTGGAAGCACACAAATCAAGGGAACTGGTGACCAAAAAGATACGAGCGTAGGTAAGGAAACCAAGATTAAGGTTGTTAAAAACAAGGTGGCTCCACCATTTAAAGAAGCCTTTGTTGAAATCATGTATGGTGAAGGAATTTCAAGAACCGGTGAACTTTTGAAGATTGCAAGTGATCTTGACATCATTAAGAAAGCAGGAGCATGGTATTCTTACAAAGACGAAAAGATCGGTCAAGGTTCTGAAAATGCTAAGAAATACTTGGCAGATCACCCAGAAGTCTTTGACGAGATTGACCACCAAGTTCGTGTCAAGTTTGGCTTGATTGAAGATGATGCAGTAGCTGATGAAAAAGTTGCACCTGCGGAATCAGAAGTAGCTAACCAAGAAGTGACTCTTGATCTTGGCGATGATCTTGAAATCGAAATTGAAGATTAAAAAGTAAAAGTGGCGGAGGAATCCCCACTTTTTCTGTTCTATGGACTAAGGAACTGATACTCAATGAAAATCAAAGAGCAAACTAGGAAGCTAGCCGCAGGCTGTACTTGAGTACGGCA
>NZ_JVHE01000059.1:0-54846 GCF_001072925.1 Streptococcus pseudopneumoniae
AGTTGTTATTTTCAACTCTTACTATTATACCGACTTTTTTTGCTTTGTCAACACCTTTTTTAATTTTTTTTTAGAAGTCTTGTAATGTTTCCTTCAGCTCTCTGAGAAGGGCTTTGCGGCCTTTAAATCGTTCGTCTGCCCAGAGGCGTTCATAGGCTTCTTGTTTATCTTCTGGTAATTTTCTTCTATAAGTATTCAACAATTCATGAAGGGCGTAGTAATCATCCAACCACAATCCTCCTTCTGGTAATCGATGGCTAATCTCCCCTACTTCTTCATAGGCCATCCGGTCTAGGCGACGCTTTTGACTCTCTTGTTTTCTAACGCTATCAAGGATTCGATTGCGAAATTTTGTTTTGAAGTAGACGTAGAGTTTCTTTTCTTCTTCCACCAGTTCTGGATGGTGTTCTAAAAGTTCATGAAGACAGATCATGCCTTCTTGGTCCCAATCTTCTTTCTCCCACAGGTGGAGGTAGTAATCTTTTCTACATTTATGAACAATTCCTTTTACCTTCTCATAGTACTTCTCAAGCATTTGCTTTCCCCCTTTCTCTGCTTGTAGTATAGCAGAGAAAGGGGGAAAGAAGGGCCATCGTTCCTATCTTGTGTTTTTTCAAGTCCAATGTGTATCAAGAAGTATGGATATTGACAAGTGAGGGTAAAAAAAGACAAAGATTTGAATCCTTGTCTTTTAGCTTATAAACGTATTAGCGAAAGAGATCTACAATGGTATCCCATACAGTCTGAGCCTTTTCTTTAATTTTAGCATCTGAAATAGCTTTTCCTGCTTCATCGACCAGATTTTGTGCTCGTCCACGAATATCTGCTAATATATCATCCGACTGCGTACTAGTATCACTTGTAGTTTGTTTAGGTGTATTTTCTGGTGCAATACCATTCATTTTATAAGCATTTTCAACTGTAAAGGTGCTACCTGGCGTATATGGAAGGATTGTTTCCGCCATACTTCTAAAAATGTGAGCAGCACCATTCGAAGTCGAACCTGCTAGATAATGATTTTCATCGGTAGTAGGGAAACCAAGCCAATGGCTAATCACTAAATCAGGGGTATATCCAATCACCCATTGATCACTGGTATATTCTGGGTTAAAGGCCGCCTCTGTTGTTCCTGTTTTTCCAGCCATGACATAATCATCTGGAGACGAACTGACCCCTGTACCATTTGTAAAGGTTCCGAGCATCATACTTGTCATTTTATCAGCTACCGATTTGTCAACTACTCGTTTTTGAGTGTTTTTATGAGTAGCAATCACTTGACCACTAGCATTTTCAATACGATTGATAAAGTGAGCGTCTGGCATGAGTCCTTCATTTGCAAACACTGCGTAGGCTTGGGCCATCTGAAGAGGGTTAGTTTCTACGCCACCACCTAAAGCCACTCCAAGCACACGATCTACATCGCTCATGTTGAGACCAAACTTTTCCCCCGCTTCAAAGGCTTTATCTATTCCAAGCTCTTTAACAGTAGCTACTGCAGGTAAATTTAGAGATTTAGCCAAAGCTTGATACATGGGTACTTCTCGTGATGTCTTGATTCCTGCGTAGTTGTCTACTTTATAATCACCATATTGCATGGTATGATTATCCAACTCCTTATTAAGAGACCAGCCTGCCTCAACCGCTGGTGTGTACACTATCAAGGGTTTAATAGTAGACCCTGGACTTCTTTTGGATTGGGTTGCATAGTTAAAATTTCTGAAACCTGTTTTATCATCCCCTACCACTCGACCAACAACTCCTCGAACTCCACCCGTTTTTGGCTCCAAAGCGACGCTACCAGACTCTGCATGCGTCCCATCTTCAGCTGTCGGAAAGAGCGAAGTGTTTTGATAGATAACCTGCATATTTGCTTGGTAATTTTGATCTAGCTCCGTATAAATTCGATAACCGTTATTAACGATTTCTTCCTCTGTTAGATTATACTTTTCAATAGCTTCATTAACAACTGCATCAAAATAAGAAGGATAACGGTAGTCTGATATTTTCCCTTCATAACTATCTTTCAATTGAGAAGCCATATCAACACTTGCTGCTTCTGCTTCCTTATTTTTATCAAGGTAGCCGGCAACCACCATATTTTGTAAGACAGTATCTCTTCGATTAGTTGAATGCTCAATGGAATTCAGAGGATTGTACAATTCTGGGCCTTTAAGCATACCTGCTAAAGTGGCGGCTTCATCAAGAGTTAATTCCGATGCCGAAACACCAAAGTACTTTTTGCTAGCATCTTCAACACCCCAAACTCCATTACCGAAGTAGGCATTGTTCAAATACATGGTTAGAATTTCTTTTTTACTGTATTTTTTGGTTAATTCTAAAGCAAGAAAGAATTCTTTGGCCTTTCTCTGCACAGTTTGATCTTGTGAAAGATAAGCATTTTTCGCCAACTGTTGAGTAATTGTAGATCCACCACCCGAGCGACCAGCTGTTAGGATAGCTAGGAAAAAACGACCATAGTTAATTCCACTATTTTTATAGAAGCTTCTATCTTCTGTCGCAATAACAGCATTCTGCAAATCTTCACTAATTTCCGAGAGCTCAACGTAAGTTCCTTTTTGGCCTGACAAGGCACCAGCCTCATTCTCTTCTCTATCAAAAATCACCGTTCGTGTTTTCAAAGCATTCTGCAAGTCTGTAACATTTGTCGATTTAGCCAAGGCAAATAGATAAACCCCAACAAACAAGCTTACACTTAGTCCAAGAATTAGAAAGATTTTGGTCAAATGATAGCGACGCCAAAATTTTCGAATAGGTCCAACTTGCCCAGTTTTCTTTCGCCCACCTCTTGACCTTCTTAAATTAGTCGAGGTATTTTCTTCATTATTAACTTCATCGATTTCTATTTCTGCCATTTCAGATTCTTCTTTTTTAAATAAAGAAAGAAACTTTTCAAATAATGTATCTAATTTCATGCGTTTATTTTATCATCTTCCCCTTAGGAAGACAAGAATTTAGCTAGTTTCCCTATCCAAATAATCTATTTTTTGTTACAATATCTGTATGAAATTTACCTTTGTTATCCCTGATTCTCTTCCTGAAATGACTGTCAAAGTCTTCTTGGAGGAGCAACTACTCATTCCGAGAAAAATACGGCATTTCTTGAGAATTAAAAAGCACATTCTCATCAATCAAGAAGAAGTCCACTGGCATCAAACTGTCAAATCCGGAGATGAATGTCAACTGATTTTCGATGAGGAGGATTATCCTACAAAAGAAATTGTTTGGGGAAATCCTAATCTTGTCCAAGAAGTCTACCAAGACCAACATTTGATCATCGTGAACAAACCCGAAGGTATGAAAACTCACGGGAATCAACCAGAAGAAATTGCTTTTCTCAATCATGTCAGCGCCTATGTAGGCCAGACTTGCTATGTTGTCCATCGGCTAGATAAGGAAACGAGCGGTCTCATCCTCTTTGCTAAAAATCCATTTATACTGCCCATCCTCAATCGATTATTGGAGAAAAAAGAGATTTCCCGCGAGTACTGGGCTCTGGTTGAAGGAAAAGTAGGTTCTAAAGAGCTTATCTTCCGAGATAAAATAGGTCGCGATCGTCACGATCGTAGAAAACGGGTGGTGGATTTCAAAAATGGTCAATATGCTGAAACTCATGTAACTCGATTGAAGCAATTTCAAAGCAAGACCTCTCTGGTCCGCTGTAGATTAAAAACAGGTCGAACTCATCAGATTCGGGTTCATCTATCTCACCACGGACATCCAATCCTAGGAGACCCGCTCTACAATCCACACTCAAAAACTAAGAGACTAATGCTTCATGCATTTAAACTTTCCTTTGTCCATCCTCTGACCTTAAACAAATTAAGCTTTACTGCGCTATCAGACACATTTGAAAGAGAATTAAACCAAAATGGATGACACTATCATCCATTTTTTCTTATAGATACAAAAAAAGCAAGACCAGTTAGCCTTGCTTTTATCAACTCAAGAATTATTTAGCAATTTTAGCGAAGTATTCAAGAGTACGTACAAGTTGTGCAGTGTATGACATTTCGTTGTCGTACCATGAAACAACTTTAACCAATTGTTTACCGTCAACGTCAAGAACTTTAGTTTGAGTTGCGTCAAACAATGATCCGTAAGACATACCTACGATATCTGAAGATACGATTGGATCTTCTGTGTAACCGTATGATTCGTTTGAAGCTGCTTTCATAGCTGCGTTCACTTCATCAACAGTAACGTTCTTTTCAAGAACAGCTACCAATTCAGTAACTGATCCAGTTGGAGTTGGAACACGTTGTGCAGATCCGTCAAGTTTACCGTTCAATTCTGGGATTACAAGACCGATAGCTTTAGCAGCACCAGTTGAGTTAGGAACGATGTTTGCTGCACCAGCGCGAGCACGACGAAGGTCACCACCACGGTGTGGTCCGTCAAGGATCATTTGGTCACCAGTGTAAGCGTGGATAGTAGTCATCAATCCTTCTACAACACCAAAGTTGTCTTGAAGAGCTTTAGCCATTGGAGCCAAGCAGTTTGTAGTACATGAAGCACCTGAGATAACTGTTTCAGTACCATCAAGAACATCGTGGTTAGTGTTGAATACAACTGTTTTAACGTCGTTTCCACCAGGAGCAGTGATAACAACTTTCTTAGCTCCACCTGGGTGCAAGTGTTTTTCAGCAGCTGCTTTCTTAGCAAAGAAACCAGTAGCTTCAAGAACGATTTCTACACCGTCGTTAGCCCAGTCGATTTGTTCTGGATCACGTTCAGCAGAAACACGGATGAATTTACCGTTAACTTCAAATCCACCTTCTTTAACTTCCACAGTTCCGTCGAAACGACCTTGAGTTGTGTCATATTTCAACAAGTGTGCAAGCATAACTGGATCTGTAAGGTCGTTGATGCGAGTAACTTCAACACCTTCTACGTTTTGGATACGGCGGAAAGCAAGACGACCGATACGTCCGAAACCGTTAATACCAACTTTAACTACCATTAGTGATTTCCTCCTTATGAAAATCATGAAAATTTTATTGTGAAAAGAGTAACTTGAATCACTACAAATCACCTTTCAACATACCTATTATATAACTATTTGAGTTTAATTGCAAGCGCTGGCCTTGTTTTTCTGATAAGCTTTGGCAATATTTTCATTTCTTTACTTAGCCTTGCAGCCTACTCCAATTCTATGCATTTCTTAATAAAAACATATTCTCTAAGCATAAAAAACCGAGGTTTACCCTCGGTTTTGGCTGATAATTAATTAATTATTTACGGCGTCCTGGTCTTTCTTTGTAACCATAGTAAGCATCTTCGATGATTTCTTGCATATGGTCAACCATTGGAAGACGTGGGTTTGCAGGTGAACATTGGTCTTCATAAGCAAGGAAGGCCAACTCACGTGAATGTTCTTTCCATTCTTTTTCGTCAACACCTTGTGCTTTGAAGTTCATTTCGATACCTACGCGCTCACCGAGTTCGTAAACAGCTTTTGCAAAAGATTCAACCCCTTCTTCTGGTGTAGAAGCTGGAAGTCCAAGCATACGAGCGATATCTTGATATTTCTCGTCTGCACGGTAGTAGTTGTACTTAGGCCATGTAGCTGTCTTAGCTGGGCGAGTACCGTTGTAACGGATAACGTATGGAAGCAAGATTGCATTTGTACGACCATGGATTGTGTGGAATTGCGCACCAATCTTATGGGCCATTGAGTGAGAAATACCTAGGAAGGCATTGGCAAAGGCCATACCAGCGATTGTTGAAGCGTTATGCATTTTCTCACGTGAGTGGAAGTCTGCATTCTTAACTGAGCTTTCAAGGTTTTCGAATACAAGTTTGATGGCTTGAAGAGCAAGTCCGTCAGTATAGTCGCTAGCCATTTGCGATACGTATGCTTCAGTTGCGTGAGTCAATACGTCCATACCAGTATCAGCAGCAACAAATCCAGGCACTGTCAATACCAAGGCAGGGTCTACGATTGCCACAGTTGGTGTCAATGAGTAGTCAGCGATTGGGTATTTACGGTTGTTTGCTTTATCAGAGATAACGGCAAATGGAGTTACTTCAGATCCTGTACCAGATGTAGTTGGGATCGCGATGAATTTAGTCTTCTTACCAAGCAATGGGAATTTGAAGGCACGTTTACGGATATCCATGAATTTTTGTACAAGGTCACGGAAGTCCACTTCTGGTTGCTCGTAGAAGAGCCACATAACTTTAGCAGCATCCATTGGTGATCCACCACCAAGAGCGATGATTGTATCTGGTTTGAAAGAGCGCATAATCTCAGTACCACGTTCAACTGTAGTGATATCTGGATCTGGTTCTACATCTGCAAAGATTTGGTAAACAACCTTATTGCGACGAAGGTCAAGTTGTTCGATGATACGATCAAGGAAACCAAGCTCCACCATAGCGTGGTCAGTAACGATCATGACACGCTCAACGTCACGACATTTTTGAAGGTATTGAATTGAATCACGTTCAAAGTATGTTTTTGAAGGAAGTTTCATCCATTGCATGTTATTTCTCCGTCTTCCGACTTTTTTGATGTTCAAGAGGTTAATGGCGCTAACGTTATCCCCAACTGAGTTACGTCCGTAAGAACCACATCCGAGTGTCAATGATGGCAAGAAGGCATTGTAAACGTCCCCGATACCACCAAAAGTAGAAGGTGAGTTACAGATAACACGAATAGCTTTAACAGCTTTACCAAATTCTTTAGTCAATTCTTCATCGGCAGTATGGATGGCTGCTGAGTGCCCAAGACCGTTAAATTCAACCATTTGACGAGCTTTAGCAATACCATCTTCACGGCTTTCAGCTTTCAAAACTGCGATAACTGGTGACAATTTTTCACGAGTTAATGGCTCATTTTCACCAACTTCTTTACATTCTGCAGCAAGAATGTTTGTTCCTTCTGGAACAGTAAATCCTGCTTGTTCTGCAATCCAAGTTGCTGGTTTACCAACGATGCCAGCGTTCAATTTTGCACCAGCACAGTTTTTGCTGTTTGCTTTTACGCCGAAGCAGAACTCTTCAAGAAGTGCTTTTTCTTTTTTGTTTACAAAGTAAGTATGGTAAGATTTGAACTCTGCTACAAATTCATCGTAAATTTCTTTATCAATGATAACCGCTTGTTCAGATGCACAGACCATACCATTGTCAAATGATTTAGACATTACGATATCGTGAGCAGCTTGGCGGATGTTAGCTGATTTTTCAACATAAGCTGGAACGTTTCCGGCACCTACCCCAAGAGCTGGTTTACCACATGAATATGCAGCTTTAACCATGGCATTACCACCTGTTGCAAGGATTGTTGCAACACCTTCGTGGTTCATCAATGCGCTAGTTGCTTCCATAGATGGTTCAGTAATCCACTGTACACAGTTTTCAGGTGCACCTGCTTTAATCGCTGCATCACGAACGATTTGAGCTGCGTGAGCTGATGATTCTTGAGCTGATGGGTGGAATGCAAAGACAATAGGATTACGAGTCTTCAATGAAATCAACGCTTTAAAGATTGCTGTTGAAGTAGGGTTTGTTGTTGGAGTGATACCACAAACAACACCAACTGGTTCAGCGATAAGAGTCAATCCTGTTACATCATCTTCTTCGATAACACCAACTGTTTTAGTGTGGCGCATGTTATTTACCACGTGCTCACAAGCAAATAGGTTTTTAGTTGCTTTATCTTCAAATACTCCACGTCCTGTTTCTTCAAAGGCATGTAAAGCCAATTCTCCGTGAGCATCAAGTGCAGCAACTGAAGCTTTTGCTACGATATAATCGACTTGATCTTGGTCAAGTTTACGCATTTCTTCAAGGGCAACTAAAGCTTTTTGCACCAAACCATCGACATGCTTTTCAGCAGCGAGTTTCTTTTCTTCTGGTGTTACAGTTTTTTTATCAGCCATATTTTCCTCCATAGCTTTCAAGGATTGCAAGTCCTTTGTTAATTTTTTCACAAGTTTATTATAACTCTTTTTTAAACGTTTGTAAACAGTTTCATAGATATTTCACAAACTTTTTTTATTTGTTTGTGAAAATAATTTCAAACATACCCGCACATGCACTTTTTCACTTAAAGTTTGTGAATTATTCCATAAAAGTTTTATTTTTCACAAACTTAGTTGTAAAAGAGTCTTGTAAGCCGTTTTTATTTCCATGTAAGCGCTTTCTGCCGGTCTGGAAGAATACCTCCTTCTAGGAGGAGGTTATTGTGCTTGTTGAAATAAACCTTGTTTGAAGTCCCCTTCATAGACTACTTCTTGTTCGGTAGTCAGTTTTCCTTTTCCTTCAGCTTGGCCATTTACAAAGTCTCCCTCATATACCCAACCTGCTTTAGCTTGGTAGGTACCTTTACCATTGAAGGCACCATTGCTAAATTCTCCAGTATAGGTATCACCGTTTGAGAAGGTAACAGTGCCCTGACCATTCATCTTACCACGAACTAGGCTCCCGTCATAAATAATAGCATCGTTATCAAGCTTAAGAACGCCCTGTTTTGGAAGATTGGTCAGAAATACGAGACCTGCACAGACAACAATGACGATCACTGTCGCAATTTCTAAACGGGGACGTGTTAAATAGACACTATATTTTTCATAGAGTTTTTTTAAGTTTTCCATGTTCACTCTCATTTTCTAAGCGACTTAACCAAGCCTGGCAACCAGTTAAAACTCGGTCATAAGTTTCTTCAAAATCACCTGTATACCAGGGATCTGGAACGCTTTCAGATGCAAAAGGCTGTATCTTGTATTGTTGTTCTTGTGGACACATCTGACGCAAATCAGCGAGATTAGACTCATCCATCCCAATGATATAGTCAAAATACTCAAAATCTTTTTTAGAAATTTGTTGGGAAGTTTTTGAAGTATCATAAGGAACGCCATGACTTCGAAAGATTCCTTGCGTTCCTTTGTGGATTGGACTACCGTGTTCCCAGGAAGAAGTCGCACGACTTTGAATCTCATATTTATCGGTCAGGGATTTCATTACAAATTCCGCCATAGGGCTACGACAAATATTGCCAAGACAGACAAAGACAACTTTTTTCATCATTGTTCCTCTCATTTATAGAAAAACGGGAATGCATTCCACCCCGTTTTATTCTTCAATAGCACTGCCTTCTTCGATAACTGCACCTTCAGGTGTGACAGCTTCTTTGACTGGCAAAACTGTTCTAATTGCACCTAATTCGAAAGTCAAGTATACTCCGTCTACATCAAGTACAATCGTTTTGTTTTCAGTATCAACTTCGTCGACTGTACCGTAGAGACCACCGATTGTGATTACTTCGTAGCCTTTTTGAAGTTTGTTGAGGCTCTCCATACGTTTTTCAGCTTGTTTTTTTTGAGAACGTTGCATGAAGAACATCAAGCCGAACATCAAAACAAGCATAATCAAGAATGTTAAATTCCCACCCATTATTTTTTCTCCTTTGTAATTCAGATAAAACTACTATATCAAATTTCACTTGTTTTTACAAGATTGCACCTTGATTTTAGGTCAATAAAAAACCAGAGCAAATGCCCTGATTTTTCTTATTTCAAGTTGTTTACAAGTTCTACTAAGTTTTCAACTGTAAATCCATATTCTGCTAAAACTTTTGGTGCTGGGGCAGACGCTCCAAAGGTATCAATACCGAGAACCGCTCCATCAAGACCAACGTATTTGTACCAGTTTTGAGTTGCTCCCATTTCAACTGCTACACGACGACGGACAGCATTTGGTAAAATCTCTTCTTTGTATGCTGCATCTTGTGCATCAAATACATCTGTAGATGGCATGCTGACCACGCGCACCTTACCACCTTGACTTGCCAATTCTTTAGCGGCTGCAACAGCCAGATTAACTTCTGAACCTGTTGCAATCAAAATAGTGTCAAAGTCTGTAGCATTTTCATAAACGACATAAGCACCTTTTGCAACTTTAGCAAAGTCTGTTCCTTCTTCAACAGTCAAGTTTTGACGAGTCAAGACAAGAACAGTCGGAGTTTTCTCGCTTTTAACTGCTTGATACCAAGCTGCTTGAGTTTCACGCGCATCTGCTGGACGGAAAACATTAAGGTTTGGAATCGCACGAAGACCTGCCAAGTGCTCAATCGGTTCATGAGTTGGTCCATCTTCACCAACTGCGATTGAATCGTGAGTGAAGACATAAGTCACTGGAAGACCTTGTAAGGCTGACAAACGAACTGCTGCTTTAAGGTAGTCTGAGAATACGAAGAAAGTTCCACCATAAACTCGAAGTCCACCGTGAAGAGCCATTCCGTTCAAGACAGTACCCATTGCAAATTCACGAACACCAAACTGGATGTTGCGATTTAAGCGATTTGCATCGTCTTGAAGTCCGTCCGTTTTGATGTAAGTCATATTTGAGTGAGCTAGGTCTGCTGATCCACCAAGGAAGGTTGGCAATTTAGCAGCCACAACATTCAAGGCATCTTGACTTGAGTTACGCGTCGCTTGAGAGAAGCCATTTTCTAAAGCTGGGAAGTCTTCTGGAGTCAATTCAACTGGATCGCGTCCGTCGATGATTGCTTCCACTTCTGCAGCCAGTTCTGGGTGAGCTTCTTTATAATCTGCGACTAGTTTTGTCCATGCTTCATAGGCTGATGCGCCACGGTCTGCAACATTTTCTTTGAAATCAGCATAAACTTCTGCTGGGATTTCAAATGGTTTATAGTTCCAACCAAGTGCCTGGCGAGTTGCTGCAGTTTCATCCGCTCCAAGAGGAGCACCGTGTACAGCATTGGTGCCTTGTTTGTTTGGAGAACCATAACCAATAACAGTTTTCACTTCAATCAAAGATGGTTTTCCTGAAGCCTTAGCTTCTTCAATAGCAGCATGAATAGCTTCTAAGTCTGTTCCATCTTCTACCAAGGCTGTATGCCAACCATAAGCATTGTAACGATCGCGGACACTTTCTGTGAAAGAATCTTTTGTCTCACCATCCAAGTTGATATCATTTGAATCATAAAGAACAACCAACTTGTCAAGCTTTTGCAAGCCTGCATAAGAAGCAGCTTCACTTGAAACACCTTCCATCAAGTCACCATCTCCACAGATAACGTAAGTGTAGTGGTCAAAGATGCTATAACCTTCACGGTTGTACTTAGCTGCAAGGAAACGTTCTGCTTGTGCAAAACCTGTCGCAGTCGCAATCCCTTGTCCTAGAGGACCTGTTGTTGCATCAACCCCTGCTGTATGACCAAATTCTGGGTGACCTGGAGTTTTAGAGCCCCATTGACGGAAGTTCTTCACTTCATCCATGCTCACATCTTCAAATCCAGAAAGGTGAAGAAGGGCATAGAGAAGCATTGATCCGTGACCAGCTGAAAGAATGAAACGGTCGCGGTTAATCCAGTTTGGTTGAGCTGGATTGATACGAAGTTCTTTAGTGAATAGGCTGTATGCCATCGGTGCAGCTCCCATAACCACCCCTGGGTGACCTGAGTTGGCTTTATTGATAGCGTCAATACCTAGAAAACGAATCGCATTAACAGATAGATTTGACATAGAATTTCCTTTCTCTTTGAGGTGATAGGTCTATCACATATTCTATTTGTACTATTATATGAAAATTATCCGTATCGTGCAACATACGGATAACCTCCAGAAAAAATTTTTATATTAAAGCAAGGCTTTGAATTGGATATTTGAGTCTTGTTCGAAGCAGTCATCAAAACCACGCGGGTGATGGTATTCTATTAAGTGTTGGTCTTGAGGATAAGTGTATTTACCACCAACTTCCCAGATAAATGGATGGAAATCGTATTGCAAACGATCTTTTCTCATCTTCCAAAGTTCTAGGATTTCATTCGTAGAAGCCATGAAGTTAGACCAGATATCATAGTGAACTGGGATAATGACTTTAGCACGAAGATTTTCTGCCATGCGAAGTAGGTCGATAGAGGTCATTTTATCTTGGATACCTACTGGGTTTTCACCATAGTTATTCAAAGCAACATCAATTTTGAAGTCTTTACCATGTTTCGCAAAGTAGTTTGAGAAGTGAGAATCCGCACCATGATAAATGGTTCCACCTGGTGTTTCAAAGACATAGTTAACAGCCTTTTGAGCCATTTCTTCATCTGTAACAGCTAAACCAGCAAGTTCGCCACCTGTCTCATCAGCACCGTTCACTGGTAGCGTTACCAAGCAAGTACGGTCAAATGATTCTACCGCATGAATCTTCATGTCTTTTAGTTCAATAGTATCACCTGGTTTGACAACGATGATGCGTTCTTTTGGAACACCCCATCCTTCCCAGATTCGTCCACAATGGTAAGGGCCGATAAACTTAACATGTTCTAACTTAGGATTATTGAGAATTGCTGCAGCTGTGTATGGGTCGATATGGTCACTATGGAAGTGTGAAACCAAGTAGTAGTCGAGTTCATTGATAGCAAATGGATCGATAACCATTGGCTGAACACGTAAGTTTGGTTGCAATTTACGAACACCTGCCATATTTGCCATTTGGTGTCCGCGAACCATATCTTTCACTTTTTTAGTTGATTTTCCACGGTTTGACCAAAGGTCCATGACAACGTTAGCACCACCTGGTGTTTTAATCCAAGTACCACAGTTGCCTAGCCACCACATGGCAAAGTTACCTTCAGGAACGACTTCTTCTTCGATTTCTTCGTTCAACCATGTTCCCCACTCTGGGAAAGTAGCTAAAATCCATGATTCTCTCGTAATTTCTTTTACGTTTGGCATTTGAAATCCTCCATATTTTGTTCAAGTATTTATTTCATACTTAGTATAACACCGACCGATATATTAAAAAAGACCAAGAAAAACACAGGTTTGTGTTCATCATTGGACTGTGATGTTTATGATTCATCTAAAAAAGCTTGGATGACTAATTCTTGGTTGATTAAAAGTTGAATTTCTTCTTGTAATTTTGCCGCAGCATGTTTATCCGATATATAGGTGCCGATAATGGTTGATAGATTTTCCTTGAAGGTTCGACCGTCTTTTCTGAGGACCTTATTCTTCATAAAGTCTGTTATGCGTAAAATATCTTCTGCCTCAAGTATAGGATTTACCTTTAAAACTGGGAAATGACTCTCAAGTTCATCGTTGGTTGTGATTAGTAAATCAACCTGAGTAATATCCTCTACGCTTTTGAACTGCTCAGTTGTAAAGACTGCCCCTATCTGTTCATTTGGAAGATAGAATCGACATTGTTTAAGTAAGAGTTTAGAGACGCCCACTCCTTCATCACACACAATATAAATCTTCTTGGTATTGTTTTGAATCGATGGAGTATACTTTAAAAAACCTCCAACATGAATGGTCAAATAGGCAATCTCATCATCCGTCAATCGAATCTGCCAAGCTTCTTCTAACACTTCTGCACATTTTTTTGTAATTACGAAAAGTTCACTATACTTAGAACGAATCTGACGTGTTAAGGGATTTTTTGAGAAGATCCCATAATTTTTTCTAAATAGTAGAGCCTTACAATGAATCACAAGATTTCTCAGTAAATCTTCTTTCTGTTCAATCTCCATTCTGGTTTGGGATTCAAAATACCAAATAAACTCTTCTAAAGCCATTCTCAAATGCTGAAAATCTTTACTTTCTGCATGGATGTCTCGATCTTTTCGATAGGATAACAAAAGAATGGCTAACAGAGATCTATCTAATTCTGAAAACGAGATGCTAAATGTTTCAAACAAGCGCTCTCCTAGTTTTTTTGATACCTGATATTCAATTCTCTTTCGAATCAATGAAAACTCTTGCTCAATTTCTTGGTGTTTGTCCTGATTACGAGTAACGGTATCACATCCAAGTAGAAGATAGGGGAGGACCTGTAACATAAAAGTGACTTCGTGATGGTTTATTTTTTTCCCCAAATCTTGCTCAACCAACGGAACCTGTTTTTTGAGAAATTGATTGACCTCATCGGAAAGAAGCATCTCACCGTCTAATCTTTCCTTGATTTTTTCCTCTAAAATAGCAACAAAGGCTGGATTTTCCTCCATAAAGATATGATAGAGAAGGGATTGAAGATACTGGATTTTATTAAGAGGATGTGCATTTAGATAGTAACCGCGAGATTTACTAACTTGAAGCGTTACTTGATACTGCTCTAATGTCAGCTGGTAACGAATGGTATTTAAATCATTTAGGACCGTATTTCGAGAAACTTCTGTCAATTCCATGAGTTTTTCAAGCGTGATTCTCTCTTTGGAAATACCAATCAGAAGGAGCATCAGCTGCATCCGCTCGTTTGCACTCATGATGTAATCATAAGAATCAACTTCGTCTAATAATTGACGACAAGCTTCTCTTTGTTCATCGGTCAAGTAAATACCAATCCGAGGCAGACTGATGATATGCAAATTCTCATCGTCCAAAGCATCATTGATTTTATCAATGTGATAGTAGATTTTTCTTCGAGATTGAGCCAGATCTTTTGAAATCGTCATAATCGTTTTGGACGTTTCTTGATCCATCAAATATTGAAGCAAGTCACAGCTCGCCTTATCTAAAACCATAATTCATACTCCTCTATTTGTCAATCGCTTCCAAAACAACTTTATAATGGTATCACATTCGTACAGACTTTGCAATTATATGCTGTAAACTCTTAACAGTGGATACTGACAACTACAAAAGCGAGGCTTGGATCGAAAGGTCCTAGCCTCTTTTCAATTCAATTTCTTATTTCTTTTGACCGTAATAAGCATTTGGTCCATGTTTACGTTGGTAGTGTTTTTCTAGGATGTACTGAGGAGCAGGTTCAACTCTTGGATTGATTTGCTCTGTAAAGCGATTCATCTTAGATACTTCCTCTAATACAACAGAGTGATAGACAGCATTCTCTGGGTTTTTGCCCCAGGTGAATGGACCGTGATTACGTACGACAATCCCTGGTACTTCAACAGGGTTGAGACCACGACGTTCAAACTCTTCTACGATAACTAGGCCAGTATCTTTTTCATAGGCTACTTCTACTTCATCCTTGGTCAAACTACGGGCGCAAGGAATTGAACCGTAGAAATAATCCGCATGGGTTGTTCCATAGAAAGGAATATCACGGCCTGCCTGAGCCCAACCAACAGCTTCTGTCGAATGGGTATGGACCACACTAGCAATGGCTGGCCAAGCTTTATATAACTGTACATGAGTTGGAAGGTCCGAAGATGGTCTTAAATCTCCTTCTAGAACCTTGCCATCCAGGTCAGTCACCACCATGTTTTCAGGTGTCAATTCGTCATAATCTACGCCTGATGGTTTGATAACAATGACACCGAGTTCGCGATTGACTTCCGATACATTGCCCCAGGTAAATTTAACAAGTCCATGTTTTGGCAATGATTGATTAGCATCACAGACTCGTTTACGCATAGCATTGATTATTTGATTCATCTTACATCAAACCTGCTTTCTTAATTAGTGGGTAGAGAAAGGCTTGGGCCTCTTGAATGGCTGCGCGTGTTTCTTCTACAGTTTCACAATTTTCAGACCACATTTCGATTAAGAAAGGTCCATTATAATTGGTTTGCTTTAAAATATCGAAAGCTTCTTCCCATTTGACACAACCTTGCCCAAAAGGTACATCTCGGAACTGGCCCTTTGAACTTTCTGTCACTGCATAAGTATCCTTGAGATGGAGAGCTGCGATGGCATGATGGCCAAGATAAAATTCACTGTAGACATCATTATGCCAGGCAGACACATTCCCAATATCTGGATATACAAAGAGGTAGGGAGAGTCAATTTCTTTTTCTATAGCCAAGTATTTTTCGATGCTATTGATGAAAGGATCATCCATAATTTCAATAGCAAGTACCACCTGAGCTTCTTCAGCCCAGTCACAAGCTTTTCTCAAATTTTTGATAAAACGTTGGCGTGTCTGGGGTGACTTTTCCTCATAGTAAACGTCGTAACCAGCTAATTGAATCGTACGAACTCCCAAATCTTGGGCTAATTCGATACATTTTTTCATGAGTTCCAGAGATTTTTCCTCTAGAACTTGATCATTCGATCCCAATGGGTAACGACGATGACCTGAAAAACAGATAGAAGGAATACGAACTCCAGTTTCATAAATCGCTTTGACAACTTCCAAGCGCTCTTCCTTGCTCCAGTCAAGTCTTGCTAAACGCTCGTCACGTTCATCAATAGACATCTCGACAAAATCAAAGCCTAACTCCTTAGCGAAATTTAAACGTTCTATCCAAGTAAAGTGGGTCGGGGTTGCCTTTTCATAAATTCCAATTGGACGTGCCATGGTTTACCCCCAAATCCGTTTGATTTCATCCTTGAAGGCACGCGCTGCTCCTGCTGGATCCGCAGCCTCCGTAATTCCACGACCTGCGATAAAGGTAAAGACATCAACACCTTCAAAGAGTTTGAGAGTATCTACATCTAGACCACCTGTTACAGAAACTCGGAAGCCCATGTCAATGAGTTTTTTAACCTTATTAAGGTCTTTTTCACCCCAAGTTTCACCAGCAAGAAGGGCATCACGAGATTGGTGATAGATAGCTTGTGAGATACCTGCATCTAGCCAAAGCTGAGCTTGTTCAAAAGTCCAATCACCATAAAGCTCGATCTGGATTTCGCCTCGGTCCCCACGTTCAGCCTTGATAGCCTTTAGAGCTGCTTCCATAGTAGGGATGGTTGCACAACAGATACAAGTCATCCAATCTGCTCCACGAACGGCATTATTTTTGGCAACTGTTCCACCAGCATCAGCACATTTTGTATCTGCCACAATAATCTTATCTGGGAAAAGGCTACGCAAGACCTCAACCAGTTCACTTCCAACTTGAAGCAAGCAAACAGTTCCAGCTTCGATAATATCTACTTCCTGAGCAACAGAAACAGCTGCTTTAATCGCTCCTTGCAAGTCTGAATGGTCTAATGCAACTTGTAAATTAGGTATTCTTTTTGTCATCTCTTTATTCCTCTTTCTAACTTTCCAAATCCAATCCTTCAAGATAAGGGCTATCCTTAGATTCTTCGATCATCGCCAAGACATCTTCTTTAGTCTGGCAAGCCTGTAAACGTGCGATAGAATCTTCTAATTCAAATAAGGCAATGATTTGTGGAATGGCAACACTTGTGTGAATTTTTGAGCTTGTTGCTGCTAGTGCCAACAAAACAGAGACCTCTTTCCCATCTGAAAATACAACAGGATTTTGTAAGGTAATCAATGAAAAGGCATCTCTTTGCACTCCAGCTTCAGGTCTAGCATGGGGCATAGCCATACCTGGCATCAAGATATAGTAAGGGCCATACTCTTCAGTCGATTCGATGATAGCATCGTAATACTCTGGCAAGATTGCCCCACTTTCAATCAAGGGATCTACTGCTACCTTGACTGCTTCCTTCCAGTCTTTAGCTTCTAGACCTAGTCGGATTGAGTCATTTTCAATTAAAGCTTGTTTTAAATTCATATCTGCCTCCTTTATTTAAAGAGGGAGAAGGACAGAAACGATAACTCTCAGTTTCTGTCCAGCCCCCTCCAACCTTTTACTGTAGTGCTTGACTGAGTTTTTCAGTGATTTCTTTATCATCCATCAAGTTGTCAAGCCCGATTAACTTCCCATTAGTCCGACCTTCCAATTCTTGGATCAAATGAAGAGAAGCGATTACGATGTCATAGCCTGCTGCTAAACCTTTTGCTTCACCGACACTGCATGAATTGACTGTAAAATCTGTTTGATTAAGTTTACGGAGGGCATTTTCAACCTTCATCTTGATAACCATAGATGAACCCATTCCATTTCCGCACGCTGCTAATACTTTAACCATTTTATTTCTCCTTTTCTAGATACTAAGCTTCTTCTTGAACTTCACCGTTGTAATATTTCTCTTTATCTTTTGCTTTTACAAATTGAAGTTGAGGAATAACGAGCAAGAAGAGACATACAAGTACATAACCAACAATACCAAGGTATTTGAAGATATAGCCAAATCCAAGCCATGGGAATTCAAAGTCGATATTTCCATGGTAACCACCGTAAGATGCTAAGTCGAGAAGGGCTACACAGAGAGCTCCTAGAGCAACTTGTAGGACACCTGAAATGAAAGATAGGATAACGGCTGCTTTCCATCCGCCACGCTTATCAGCATAGACCGCGATGGCTGCATTATCAAAGAACACTGGTACAAATCCTGTAATAATAAGGACAGGGTTTTTAAAGACGATGAGCAAGACAATTGTAATCAATTGACCAATCAAACCAAAGGCAAATCCTGACAAGACCGCGTTTGGAGAACCAAATCCATAAGAAGCCGCAACGTCAACCGCTGGGAATGAACCAGGCAACAATTTGTTTGAAATACCTTGGAAGGCATTTGTCAACTCAGATACGAACATGCGGACACCTTGCATCAAAACGAACAAGTAAACTGAGAAGGTGAAGGCTGTTTGGATAATGTACATAAAGAAATCTTGTTTAGCAGGATTGAATAGAGTTCCTGAAGTGATGACTTCTTTATTAGACATAATCTCTGGACCCAAGATTAACAGAATAGCTCCGAAAAATACGAGCATCAAAGTAGCAGATGCAACAACTGTATCGTGGAAAATTGAGAGGAACTTAGGTAATTTAAGATTGTCTAGGCTTTCTTCTTTCTTACCAAAGCGTCCTGCTACTTTATCTACAAACCAGATTGCAAATTGTTGTTGGTGACCAATCGCAAATCCGCCACCACCAGTCAAGCGTTGAGTTGCCTCAACAGTCATATTTGAACTAACTGCCCAGTAAAGGCCACAGATGATACCGATTGCTGCTGTACCATAAGCATTACGCAATTGTGGGACTAAGAATAGAACCATAAGAGATACAGTCGCAGCTTGTTGTACCATGATGTGACCAGTAATAAAGAGGGTTCTTACTTTCGTAATCTTGCGTAGAGCTACAAGTAAGATATTTACTCCAAAACCGATCAATAGAGCTGTAGTTGCAGTCCCAACGAAATCTGGAAACTCTGCTGCAATTTTGTTGTTTGCTGCAGCAAGTCCAAAGTAAGGGTCGATAACCGCCGCACCAATTTGGAATTTATAGTTAAGGGCTGCCAAGATTGGACGGAAGGTTGTAACCAAACCACCAGCACCCACGTTGAGCAACATATACCCTACTGTTGCTTTAACGAAACCTGAGAAAACGTCATGAGCAGGTTTTTTCAAAAGTGCGTATCCTATTAGCACCAATAAACCTACGAAAAATGCGGGATTCTGCAAAATATTGCTAGAAAACCAATTTAGAACACTTGAAATGACTTCCATAATTGTTCTCCTTTTGAATTGTTTTTGTAAGTTTATTATATAATTTGAAAACGGAAACAAAAAGACCAAGAATTACACAGCGGACTGTTCACTCTTGGACTGTATGATTTATGATATTTTAATGATTATCTTATTTTCTTGTAGCTAGATAAAATGGAAGAATTTTGTCATAAGATTTCAGTAGAGCTTTTACGATTTCTTCTTCCGATGAATTTGCAGTTACTGGAACATCTGCCTTTACTAAAACTTTGCGGACTTCCTGATGGGATAGTTTTTCTCTTAAAACTTGGCGATTTTCCTCAGTAGCCTCCATCTTTTGACTTTCTCCATCTGAGTATGCTAAATAATAAATCCCTTCTACCACTGGAACTTCTAGGACCTTGGCCTGTTTATCTAAAGTTCGCTCATCCTTCTTACGTTCAATAAAACTCACTTCTAGTGAAATTCCAAAATCAGAAGGGCTTCCATACAAACGAAGGGCCAACATAGGTTCTGTCACTCTTCCCTCACGCTGCAAATAGGCCCAGAAATGGGGTCGCAAACGTTGGGCTTGATTCATCCACTGACTCGATCTTTGCAGTATCCATTCTGGATGCCTTGCTTGAAAAGCTTTAGCCAGTTCTGTAAAAGCCTTTCTAGCTTCCTGTCCCTTACTCCTCAAATATAGCATTTTCTCAGCATCTTGTCCTGCCTTCTCTGGTTTTTGATACTGTAAACCAGAGTATGCAAGGTAGTCTCTCATTGTATTCAACATAGGCTCAATCTCCCTTGGCTAGCAAAAAATCAGGGATACCCTGATTTTGCTTTGACTATTCTGTATCCACGACAACGTAACGATTTGGCTCATCACCTTCTGAATAACTAGTAACACCTTCCATACGTGAGATGATACGATGGATAATTTTACGTTCGCTACTAGACATTGGATCAGTCACCTGGCTTCGTCCCTCTTCTAGGACACGTGTAGCTAATTTTTGTGCATAGCTCTGCAAGACTTCTGCACGGTGCTCTACATAGTCATTAACATTGATGGTAATATAGAAGGTTCTTGAATAGCGGTTATAAAGATAATTTTGTGCTAAGAGCTGAAGAGATTTCAAGACCTTACCATGGTAACCGATAATACGACCCGGTTCATTGGTATCAATTTGCATATTGATAGAACGGCGATTTGAGGTACTTGAAATTGCTCCCTCAACATCCATATCATCAATAATACCTTGAACATAGTTGGTTACTTCTTCGACCACCTGGTCAATATCATAGGTCGGTTCAATCTTCAAACCTAGATTTTCTAAATCATCATTCTGCTCGACTTCTTCCTGCTCTTTAGATTCTTCTGGCAGTAAATCTTTTAGAATGGCAATATGACCAGTCTCCTCTAAAATTGTACTAGCTTCTTTCTCATTTTTAAGAATTTCGGCCTTAACTTCTTCAGAGATCCCTTGTCCTTCTTCCTCGATTTTCTTGATTGCTTCAACAACATGCCCTAAGTCTACTGTTGCTTCACTAACAGTCTTAACGGGTTCGTTCTTAGCATTAACTTCCTTTGGAACTCCCTTAACTGCTTGCTGATTTGCCTTCACAACAGTTGTCTCACTAATTGCTTCGATATCAACTTGCGCTGGTTTCTTCCCAAAAAGGCCAAAGAAACCTTTTTTCTCCCTTGAGACAACCTTGATATGCGCCTTCATTCTAGGAATCTCCAATTCCTTCAATCCCGTTTGGATCGCTTCCTCAACAGTTGAACCTGTAAATAATACCATTACAAGATTCCTCCTTACTTTTTCTTTTTCTGTGCTTTCTTGAGAGCTTTTCTCTTCTTGATTTCTAAATCCTTCTTAGCCTGTACTCCCGCCTCACGCTCTGCAATAATCTTAAATGGATTGTTGAGCAGATAGGTTTGGAGCACCTGATAAGCATTGGATACCGCCCAGTATAAGGCAACCCCACTTGGTGAATACATGGCAAAGAAGAAAATCATGACTGGCATTGCATACATCATTCCTGTCATAGCACCATTTTTCTCAACCATGGCCTTATTGGATAACCAGGTGCTAAGGAAAGTAAAGATAGCTGCCAGAATAGGCAAAACAAAAGTCGTATCAACACCACCAAGGTTAATCCATAAGAAATGACCCGTTTTTAGAAATTCTACCCTACTCAAAGCTTGGAACAAGGCCAACAAGACTGGCATTTGGATTAAGATTGGCCAAAGAGAAGCTGACTGCTTCACACCATGTTGCTTAAACAACTGACGCATTTCTTGATCCAGCTTGGTACGGCTCTCCATATCCCGTCCCGGATAACGTTCTCGCAACTCCTTAACCAGTGGTTGTACTTCTTGCATCTTTCTAGATGCCACCATCTGTATCTGAAAGACTGGTAAAAGAATGGTTCTGATTAAAAGGGTAAATAAAATAATACCCAGACCAATACTTGTATCAAATGATAAAAAGCGAATAGTTTCAGCAAAAAAATAAACAAATTTACTCCAAAAATCTGTTGATTCCGCTGTAATCTCACTCGTCGTACCACTAGCCGTGCAGGCGCTCATCACAAATAAAGCAAGCACCATTAAGCTAGTCAACTGTAATTTCTTTTTCACTCCCATTTCCTTCCTGGTAAATCTTTGATAACTTTAATACGTGAAGTAGATTTTTTTCCATTTCCGCGTAGTCTAAGATCTCAACACCTTTTCGAGCAATCACAACAAAATCTACATTTTCAACCAGCTGATTTTTATGTTCAATCAGAATATGTCGAATTCTTCTCTTGATCTGATTCCTCATGACAGCGTTTCCCAATTTTTTGCTGACAGACAGACCAACTCGAAAATGCTGCTCATTATTTTCTAATCGATAAATAACAAATTTACGATTAGCAAAACTCTCCCCTTTTTTAAATATTGCACTAAAATCTTTCTCTTTTTTTACACGAAAGCGTTTTTTCAAAATTCAACTCCATCTATTAAAACTACTACTATTATACCATAATTTTTCAAAAAGCCAATCATAGCAAGGTTTTAGCCCATTTTACAGAATGAAAAAACTAGTTTTATCCTTTAAATCATATTATTTTTTGACAAATTTACAAATTTGAACATGCTACTTTCTCTTGAGATAAAACAAAAGTCACCCTTTGGAGTGACTTTTGTAGGAGATTATTATGAAAAAGTTAGGATTTTAATTAAATAAAGTTAGGAGGTCTTTATTTAATAATAGTAGTATACAGGTCTATCCTTAAACCCAACTTAAACAGATTCAATTTCTTTTTAATTTTTAAAACTATGGATTGGAGCTGGGATTTGTCCTCCACGTGCAATGAAATCAACAGACGATGCACCGTTGACTTTCATGACTGGAGCTGTTCCTAAAAGGCCACCAAACTCAATCATGTCGCCTTCTTTTCCTTTTGGAATAATACGTACAGCAGTTGTTTTCATGTTGATGACTCCGATAGCAGCTTCATCCGCAATCATTGCCGCAATCGTTTCTGCAGGTGTATCCTCAGGAATGGCAATCATATCCAAACCAACTGAACAGATAGCTGTCATAGCTTCTAATTTTTCCAAATTAAGGGAGCCGTTTTGCACTGCAGCAATCATCCCCTCGTCCTCAGAAACTGGGATAAAAGCACCTGACAATCCACCAACTTGGTTGCAAGCCATAACTCCGCCTTTTTTAACTTGATCATTCAAGAGAGCCAAGGCAGCAGTCGTTCCATGAGTCCCAACTGTCTCTAGCCCCATTTCTTCAAGAACACGAGCTACAGAATCACCCACTGCTGGAGTTGGAGCTAAACTCAAATCGACAATCCCAAAATCAACTCCGAGGCGCTCACTAGCCATTTGACCAACCAATTGACCAATACGGGTAATCTTGAAAGCTGTTTTTTTAACAGTTTCAGCAACAACATCAAAGCTCTGACCTCGAACTTTTTCCAAGGCACGTTTGACAACACCCGGTCCTGAAACACCGACATTGATGATGACATCTGCTTCACCTACACCATGAAAAGCGCCTGCCATAAAAGGATTGTCCTCTACCGCGTTGGCAAATACAACTAATTTAGCCGCCCCCATATCAGATAAAGAAGCCGTTTCCTTGATAATGCGTCCCATATCCGCTACTGCAGTCATATTGATGCCCGATTTGGTAGAACCGATATTTACTGATGAACAAACCTTATCCGTTTCTGCCAATGCACGAGGAATGGAGTTGATAAGGATTTCATCACCTTTTTGATAACCCTTTTGTACCAAGGCTGAAAAACCACCAATGAAGTCAACACCAATTTCTTTCGCAGCTTTATCCAGTGCTTTAGCTAAGACTACATAATCCGTCGCATCGGTAGCAGCACCAATCAAGGAAATTGGAGTAACTGATACCCGTTTATTTACGATGGGAATTCCCAGCTCAGCCGCAATTTCATCCCCAACAGCCACTAAATTAGCTGCTTTTGTAGTAATCTTTTCATATATTTTATCCGCAGCACGATTGATATCTGGATCGATACAGTCCAAAAGGGAAATCCCCATGGTAATGGTTCTAATATCAAAGTTTTGCTCCTCAATCATAGCGATTGTTTCGGTAACTTGTCTAATATCCATAAATACCTCCTAGATATTGTACATAGCATCAAAAATAGCCGCACTTTGAATATTGATTTTGACATTCAAAGTCTGACCAAAAACCTCAAATTCGTTTCTAAGATGAGTAAAATCTTGTTTTTCATCACTAGATACCACAGCCATCATTGTAAAGAATTCGTCCAAGACTGTTTGCGAGATATCATCAATATTTAAGCCTAATTCAGCAATTTTTGTCGCAACACCTGCAACAATTCCAGATTTATCTTTACCAACAACAGTAATAATAGCTTTCATGATTAAACTCCGTTTCTAACACAGAACGATATCCATTTCGGCCAAAAACAAAATAAAAAAGGGGGGATAGAGTAACTAAATTACTTAATAGTGAACGATTATCCAAGTTGAAACCCTAAAAAATCTCTTAGTTGATCTTGTACCAGACTAGTATTTTTTTTTACCAAGTCGCTAGTTTAGAACTTGAAACTGATAGTATATTGACTCATAACCTCTTTATAGAATATTTTTGAAAAAATGAACATTGTTGATTTTCTTTTTCAATAGTATAGCATATTTCCTAATAAAATACTCAAAAACGCCTGCTTACGAAATTGTTCTTTAGTAAAAAACAATTTCGTAAACAAGCGTCTACCTTATCATCTTATGATGAGTGTTCCCGCTAGGACATAAGTCCTAGCGGTAGACCAGAGCTAGACTAAGAGCACAAGACCCCATCATCATAACACTCAACAAAATTGATGATTTTATACTAATTCGATGATCGCCATTGGCGCTGCATCACCACGACGTGGTTCAGTTTTAAGGATACGAGTGTATCCACCGTTACGCTCAGCATAACGAGGTGCGATTTCTGAGAACAATTTTTGAAGTGCTGTAGTAGAAGTGTACTTATCAGTTGCTTCATCATAGTTTTCAGATGCGATTTCATTACGTACGAAAGCAGCTGCTTGACGACGTGCATGCAAATCACCACGTTTACCTAGAGTAATCATTTTTTCAACAGTTTTACGGATTTCTTTAGCACGAGCTTCAGTTGTCACGATTGATTCGTTGATCAAAAGGTCAGTTGTCAAATCGCGAAGCATTGCTTTACGTTGTGAGCTAGTGCGTCCTAGTTTACGGTAAGCCATTTATTCCTCCTTTATTTATCTTTTAATCCAAGACCCAAATCAATGAGTTTGACTTTCACTTCTTCCAAACTCTTGCGTCCAAGATTTCTTACTTTCATCATCTCTGCTTCAGATTTTTCTGTCAAATCATGCACAGTGTTGATACCGGCACGTTTCAAACAGTTGTATGAACGCACAGACAAGTCAAGTTCCTCAATCGTACGTTCCAAGATACGGTCGTCCGATTCAGTATCAGCTTCTTTCATCACTTCTGCTGACTTAGCAATCTCTGTAAGATTTGTAAACAAATCAAGGTGCTCTGTCAAGATACGTGCTGAAAGCCCTAAAGCATCTTCTGGAATAATTGTTCCATTAGTCAAGATTTCAAGGGTTAATTTGTCGAAACCATCATTGCTACCTACACGAGCAGGTTCAACTTGATAGTTGACTTTTGTAACTGGTGTATAAATAGAATCTACAGCAAGTGTTCCAACTGGTGCATTATCTTTTTTGTTTTCATCAGCAGGTACATATCCACGACCACTGTTAACAGTCATTGTCGCTTTTAGAGAAGAACCTTCACCGATTGTAAAGAGATAATGATCTGGATTTACAATTTCAATGTCGCTATCTGTCAAGATATCTCCAGCTGTAATTTCAGCAGGACCTTGCACATCTAGTTCAATGATCTTTTCGTCTTTAACGTAAGATTTTACTGCAATACCTTTGATGTTCAGAATGATTTGCATCACGTCTTCGCGAACACCCGGAACTGTATCAAATTCATGCAATACACCTTCGATATTGATAGATGTTACAGCAGCCCCTGGAAGAGAAGCTAGAAGTACACGACGAAGAGAGTTACCAAGTGTTGTACCGTAACCACGTTCAAGCGGTTCGATTACAAACTTGCCATAATCTTTATTTTCATCAATTTTTGTTATATTTGGTTTTTCAAACTCGATCATTTAGTTACTCCCTCTTAAACGAAAAGCAGTGTAAGGTTATGATTATACACGGCGACGTTTTGGAGGACGAGCACCATTGTGTGGCACTGGAGTCACATCACGAATTGCTGTTACTTCAAGACCAGCGGCAGCAAGAGCACGAATAGCTGACTCACGACCAGAACCTGGACCTTTAACAGTAACTTCAACTGACTTAAGACCGTGTTCTTGTGCAGATTTAGCAGCAGCTTCAGAAGCCATTTGAGCAGCAAATGGTGTAGATTTACGAGAACCTTTGAAACCAAGAGCACCAGCTGATGACCAAGCAATTGCATTACCATGCACATCAGTAATCATAACAATAGTGTTATTAAATGTAGCGTGAATATGAGCAATACCAGATTCGATATTCTTTTTCACACGACGTTTACGTGTTGGTTTAGCCAAGACTTTTACCTCCTATATTATTTTTTCTTACCAGCAATCGCAACAGCTTTACCTTTACGAGTGCGAGCGTTGTTTTTAGTGTTTTGTCCACGGACAGGAAGTCCACGACGGTGACGGATACCACGGTATGAACCGATTTCCATCAAACGTTTGATGTTCAAGTTAACTTCACGACGAAGGTCACCTTCAACTTTAATTGCATCCACTTCACGACGGATAGCATCTTCTTGATCTGGTGTAAGATCGCGAACACGTACATCTTCTGAAATTCCAGCAGCTGCTAAGATTTTCTTAGATGTTGGAAGTCCGATACCGTACACATAAGTCAATGAAATTACTACGCGTTTGTCATTTGGAATGTCAACTCCAGCAATACGAGCCATGTTTTCTCCTTTCTATCTTATCCTTGACGTTGTTTGTGTTTTGGATTTGCTGGGCAAATTACCATAACACGACCATTACGACGAATTACTTTACAGTATTCGCAAATTGGTTTGACCGATGGTCTTACTTTCATTTCTTATCCCTCCAAGTTTTTCGATTATTTAAAGCGGTAAGTGATACGTCCACGTGTCAAGTCATATGGACTCATTTCGACAGTAACACGATCTCCCGCTAAAATACGAATATAGTTTTTACGAATTTTACCAGAAACTGTTGCTAAAATCTGATGTCCATTTTCAAGTTCAACCGTAAACATTGCATTCGGCATAGTATCAACTACTTTACCTTCAACTTCAATCACATCGTCTTTTGCCACGCAAAAGTACCTCCATAAATTTCGATTTGATGCCTCTAGACACAGAGACAACAATTATAAGTCAGACTAACTCAGTATAACATTTGTAGAGACATTTTGCAAGCATGAAAAACGCTTTTATTTCAATTTTGTCAATACTTTTTCGATATCTGCAAAGACATCATTGATATCTTGGTTACCTTCGATATCATGTACCAAACCTTTTGCACGATAGTGGGCAATAATTGGTTCACCTTGGGCAATATTAACATCTAAACGACGTTTTACTGTTTCAGGTTTGTCATCTTCACGTTGGTAATAATCTTCTTCTTTGTAGTCAACTGGTGGATTGAAAACTTTGTGGAAAGTTTCGCCAGTTTCACGGTGAATGATACGACCACTCAAACGCTCCAAAAGACAATCTGGATTTACTTCGATGTTAATAACACCTTCAAGCTCAATCCCTAATTCAGCTAAAGTTTTATCCAAGGCATGAGCTTGTTCAATTGTACGTGGGTACCCGTCCAACAAGAAACCAGTTTCTTTAATGTCATCTTGTGAGAGACGCTCTTTCACGATACCATTTGTAACTTCATCTGGAACCAACTCGCCTTTGTCGATATAAGACTTAGCTAAGACACCCATTTCAGTTTGGTTAGCCATTGCCGCACGGAACATATCACCTGTTGAGATATGAGCAACATGAAATTGTTCAACAATTTTTGCTGCCTGTGTACCCTTACCTGCACCAGGTAAGCCCATAATCAAAAGATTCATGATTCAAACTCCTTTTTTGTTTTTAAATAGAAGCAAAAATTCATTTCAACTCCTATTTAAAAACAAAATAGAAGAGAGGAGATAAAAATCTGACAAGGTCTTTGATTTTTAAACTCCACTCTCTGAGCAATAGTGAATTTTCTTTTCTATTACAATTATTCTGTTGTATTCATGAAACCAACATACTTACGTTTCAATAAATAACCTTCCAATTGTTTAATTCCTTCAATACCTGTTGAGATAATGATCAAAAGACTTGTTCCCCCAAAAGCAACTACTTCTGAAAGACCGAATAAATCCTTAGCTACAATAGGTAAAATAGAAATAACACCTAAGAAGAGGGAACCGACTGTTGCGAGACGACGAAGAAGTTTTGACATATACTCTTCTGTCCCTTTACCAGGACGGACACCGTGGATATAAGCACCACTCTTTTGCAAATTTTCTGCTGCCTTCTCTGGATTAATCTGTACAAATGTATAGAAGAATGTAAAGAGGATAATCAACAGAGCGTACAAAGCGATACCTGTAGGAGCTGTTGTAGATAGTAACTCCTGAGCACTACGTACCCAGGCCCAATCAAGACCAGATGCACTTACAAATTGTAAAATTGCCGCTGGTGCTGCTGTAATTGAGCTAGCAAAGATAACTGGAATAACTCCTGCAGGGTTAATCTTCAATGGAAGATAGGAACTTGACGGTGCTCCTTGTGCTACCTTAGTATACTGAATTGGTATCTTATATTCAGCTTGTTGAACATAAGTTGTAAAGTAAACAATCAATAAGACTGCTACAATTAAGATAGCAACAAAAATGAGGGATGAAGTCAAGCGGTCGCTTGGTACGTTGACAAAATAGTCAACATAGATACCTTTGATCATATCAGGAATTGAAGCAACAATCCCGGCAAAGATAATCATGGAAACACCATTCCCATAACCCTTATCAGTAATTTGCTCTCCCAACCAAGTTACAATCATACTACCCGCTGTTAGGATTGCTCCAATCACAAGGAAAACTTGTGGTGTTAGAGGAACAGTCAAAAGTTTGGCTCCAGATAAAGCATTAAAACCAGCTGTAATTCCGATAGATTGCACGAATGCAAGAACAAGGGCAATATATCGTGTTGCCTGGTTCAATTTTCTACGACCAACTTCCCCTTGTTTACCCCACTCTACAAACTTTGGTAATAAATCCATTTGTAAGAGTTGGACAACGATAGAAGCAGTAATGTATGGACTAACACCAAGTGCAAAAACTGAAAAGTTTTTCATGGCATTACCAGACACCAAACTTAACATATTTAGAAAAGATAGACCACTCAAAGCATTCAAGCTATTGGCATTCACCCATGGAACCGTAATGCTAGTCCCGATACGGAAGACAAAGACGATAAAAATTGTAAAAAGAATTTTTGATCGAACTTGCTTAACTTTGAAGGCTTCTCTCAATAATTTAAAAAACATAGGTCACCTCTCTTAGATGACTTCTACTGAACCACCTTTAGCAGTGATAGCTTCTTCAGCTGATTTAGAGAATTTAGCTGCTTTTACAGACAATTTCTTAGTCAACTCACCGTTACCAAGAATTTTGATACCTGATTTTTCAGCTTTAACAATTCCTGATTCGATAAGAACAACTGGAGTTACTTCTGCACCATCTTCAAAGACGTTCAATTGGTCAAGGTTAACAATTGCGTATTCTTTAGCGTTGATGTTAGTGAATCCACGTTTTGGAAGACGACGGAACAATGGAGTTTGTCCACCTTCAAAACCAAGACGTACTCCGCCACCGCTACGAGCTTTTTGACCTTTTTGACCACGACCAGATGTTTTACCGTTACCTGATGAAGTACCACGACCAACACGGTTACGAGTTTTACGAGAACCTTCTGCAGGTTTCAATTCATGAAGTTTCATTATATATTTTCTCCTCTTTTGTAAAATGCTAGCGCCGATAAGAGAGAAAAGGTTGTCTCTCCTATCAACTCGCCTATACGTTTGTCATCAAAGATGACTATATCTAGTTTTAGGGGATGGTATACTGCACATCCCCTAAAATTTAATTAGTTTACTTCTTCAACTGTTACCAAGTGAGATACTGCAGTAATCATACCACGAATTGCAGCGTTATCTTCTTTAATAACAGAGCTGTTCAATTTGCCAAGTCCAAGTGCTACAACAGTTTTACGTTGTGATGGAATGCGTCCGATTGGAGACTTAGTCAAAGTAATTTTAATTTGAGCCATTTTATCCCCTTTCTTATGCCAAATCAGAAACTGAAATACCACGAAGGGCAGCAACTTCTTCAGCGCGTTTCAATTGTTTCAAACCTTCAACAGTTGCGCGAACAATGTTGATTGGAGTATTTGAGCCAAGAGATTTAGATGTAACATCAGCTACACCTGCCAACTCGATAACGGCACGAACAGCACCACCAGCGGCAACTCCAGAACCTTCTACAGCTGGTTTCAACAATACTTTAGCTCCACCGAATTCTGAAATAACTTCGTGTGGGATTGTTGTTCCAACCATAGGAACTTCGATCAAGTTTTTCTTAGCATCTTCTACTGCTTTGCGGATTGCTTCTGGAACTTCTTGAGCTTTACCAGTACCAAATCCTACGCGACCGTTGTGGTCACCAACGACTACAAGAGCTGCAAAACGAAGACGACGTCCACCTTTAACAACTTTAGTAACACGGTTAACAGCAACTACGCGTTCTTCTAATTCAACTGCATTGTCTTTAAATGCCATTTTCTAGTGTCCTCCTATTAGAATTTCAATCCGTTTTCACGAGCTGCATCAGCCAAAGCTTTCACACGTCCGTGATATAGATATCCACCGCGGTCGAACACCACTTCTGAAATACCTTTAGCGTTTGCACGTTCTGCAACGAGTTTACCGACAGCAACGGCTTGTTCAGTTTTTGTTCCTTTTGAAACTTCTTTGTCAAGAGTTGAAGCACTTGCGAGCGTTACACCCGCTACGTCATCAATAACTTGAGCGTAGATGCCTGTATTAGAACGGAATACGTTCAAACGTGGGCGATCAGCAGTTCCAGAGAGCTTTCCGCGAACGCGACGGTGGCGTTTTTGGCGGAGTTTGTTTTTATCTGGTTTAGAAATCACAGTTTTCACCTCTTTAGTTTTAAATCGTGTGCTATGCACAAAGTTGGAAATAGTATTGGTGGTTGAAAATCAACCACTCAATATTATTTACCTGTTTTACCTTCTTTAAGACGAACATATTCGCCAACGTAACGGATACCTTTACCTTTGTATGGTTCTGGTGAACGAAGGCTACGTACGTAAGCAGCTGTTTGACCAACTACTTCTTTTGAAATTCCGCTAACAACGATTGTTGTTGGGTTTGGAAGTTCAAAAGTAATTCCTTCTGGAGCTTCAACTTCGTCTGGATGTGATTTACCAACAGCCAAAACAAGTTTTGATCCTTGAAGTTGTGCACGGTAACCAACCCCACGCATTTCAAGTTGTTTCTTGAATCCTTCTGATACACCAATAACCATGTTGTTCAAAAGAGCACGAGTAGTTCCGTGGATAGTTTTCATTTCTTTTGAATCGTTTGGACGGTGAAGAGTTACTTCAGTACCTTCCACACGAATTTCAATATCTTTTGAGAACTCACGAGTAAGTTCTCCTTTAGGTCCTTTTACAGTTACAACGTTGTCATTGTTAGTGATTTCAACACCAGCAGGCAACACGATAACTTTATTACCAATACGTGACATGTTTTTATTCTCCTGTTAAATTGTCAGGCCATGTTGGCCAGTTTTCACGGGGTTAAATCGATTTCTCGATTTAAAGGAATATTTAGGTTTCAATTTCAAAGTGAATCTAGGCATCGTCTCGCAGGCATAACTTTGGGTTAGGCAAGAGACGATAACGACGAATCACAAAGAAATTGGGAGCTAAATATTACCAAACGTAAGCGATAACTTCTCCACCAACGTTCTTTTGGCGTGCTTCTTTATCAGTAAGCAAACCTTCAGAAGTTGAAAGGATAGCAATTCCAAGACCGTTAAGTACTTTTGGAAGGTCTTCACGTTTTTTGTAGACACGAAGTCCTGGTTTAGAAACACGTTTCAAGTTTGTGATAACTTTTTCACCGTTTGGTCCGTATTTAAGGAATACACGGATGATGCCTTGTTTGTCATCTTCGATGATTTCTACGTTCTTAACAAAACCTTCGCGTTTAAGGATTTCAGCAATTCCTTTTTTGATGTTTGATGCAGGTACTTCAAGTACTTCGTGTTTTGCTTGGTTAGCGTTACGAATACGAGTTAGGAAGTCTGCGATTGGGTCAGTCATAACCATTTTATTTTTCTCCTCTTACTAGTAGTTTGCAAGTTGCACTTGCTAGTTAATGATTGAGCTAAGCTCAGATAGTATTGACACATTCAAATAAGATAACTCTCATTTGAACACGAGCTACAACCTGGGCAAAAAAGATAGATTTGTCTTGGAGCATCGCTCCTGCACCAAATCTCCTATTTTTGCTATGGTTGTTACGCTCTTTGTATCATGATATTACCAAGATGCTTTTGTTACACCAGGGATTTGACCTTTATATGCCAATTCACGGAAGCAAACACGGCAAAGTTTAAACTTGCGGTAAACTGAGTGTGGACGTCCACAACGTTCACAGCGAGTGTATGCTTGAGTAGAGAACTTCGCTGGGCGTTTGTTCTTAGCAATCATAGATTTTTTAGCCATTAGTTATACCTCCTATATTATTTTGCAAAAGGCATTCCAAGGCCTGTAAGCAATGCACGTGACTCTTCGTCAGTGTTAGCAGTAGTTACGATAACGATGTCAAGACCACGAGTTTTGTCAACGTCATCAAAGTTGATTTCTGGGAAGATCAATTGTTCTTTCACACCAAGTGTGTAGTTTCCTCGTCCATCAAATGATTTTGTTGGAACACCATGGAAGTCACGCACACGTGGAAGTGAAACTGAAACCAATTTATCCAAGAATTCGTACATACGTTCACCACGAAGGGTAACTTTTGCACCGATCGCAACACCTTCACGAAGACGGAAGCCGGCGATTGATTTTTTAGCTTTAGTGATAAGTGGTTTTTGACCTGAGATAAGCGCCAATTCTTCAGCAGCTTTTTCAAGGCTTTTAGCGTTTGATACAGCTTCACCAACACCCATGTTCAAAACGATCTTATCTACTTTAGGCACAGCCATCACTGATGAGTAGTTGAATTGTTCTGTCAAAGCAGGAACTACTTCATTAAGATATTTTTCTTTTAAACGATTTGCCATTATACTTCTCCTTTCCTTCGTGATTAATCAAGCACTTCGCCTGATTTTTTGTTGTAGCGAACTTTTTTACCGTCTACAAATTTGTAACCAACACGACCAGCTACACCATTTTTGTCCAAAACTTGAACATTTGATACGTGGATAGCTGCTTCCTTCTCGATGATACCACCTTGAGGAAGTTCGTTAGTTGGACGTTGGTGTTTCTTAACGATGTTAACACCTTCAACGATAACTTTGTTTACTTTTGGAAGGGCAGTAAGGACAACAGCTTCTGTTCCCTTATCTTTACCAGCGATTACGCGAACTTTGTCGCCTTTTTTTACAAACATTTTTTTCTCCTTTTATTCTTACGCCCAATGGGCACCCTGGCTAAGCCAGGGGACTGTGTTTGTTTGTTTTTGCTCTGTGAAAATTAAAGCAATCCTTCGTCAGTTTCAACTCACCTAACTTAAGTTATGCTTTCGTCTTACTTCCTAGACTTGTTTTAATTTTCTTTGAGCAATCAATTAAAGTACTTCTGGAGCAAGTGACACGATCTTCATGAAGCCACCTTCACGCAATTCACGTGCAACTGGGCCAAAGATACGTGTTCCGCGAGGAGTTTTATCTTCACGGATGATAACTGCTGCGTTTTCGTCAAATTTGATGTATGAACCATCAGCACGACGAGCACCTGATTTAGTACGAACGATAACTGCTTTAACAACGTCACCTTTTTTAACCGCACCACCAGGAGTAGCTTGTTTTACAGATGCCACAATAACATCACCGATGTTCGCAAATTTACGTTTAGAACCACCAAGAACTTTGATAGTCAAGATTTCGCGTGCACCGCTGTTGTCTGCGACTTTCAAACGAGTTTCTGTTTGAATCATTTCAGTTTTCTCCTTTCAGGTTTGATTAGATGATAACCGCTTCTTCAACGACTTCTACAAGACGGAAACGTTTTGTAGCTGAAAGCGGACGAGTTTCCATGATACGTACGATATCGCCTTCTTTGGCAACATTGTTTTCATCATGTGCTTTGTATTTTTTAGAGTAGTTAATACGTTTACCATAGACTGGGTGGTTACGTTTTGTTTCAACTACAACTGTGATTGTCTTGTCCATTTTGTCAGATACAACACGTCCAACAAGAACTTTACGATTATTGCGTTCCATTGAAATTTCTCCTTCCCTAGTCTATTATTTCGCTTCAGATTGAACTGTTTTGATACGAGCGATTTGTTTTTTAACTTCTTTCAAGCGAGCTGTTTGTTCTAATTGACCAGTAGCAGCTTGGAAACGAAGTTCAAACAATTCTTTTTTCAATTCGTTTTCGCGCTTCGCGAGTTCTTCTTGAGAAAGACCACGAAGTTCTTTAACAAATTCTTTTACTTCATTAAGTTTCATGCCTTCTCCTTATTCTGCTTCACGTTTTACGAATTTACATTTAACTGGCAATTTGTGGCTTGCAAGACGAAGCGCTTCGCGAGCGATCTCTTCAGATACACCAGCAACTTCAAACATTACTTTACCACGTTTAACTGGTGCTACCCAACCTTCAGGTGCCCCTTTACCAGATCCCATACGAACCCCGATAGCTTTAGCTGTGTATGATTTGTGTGGGAAGATTTTAATCCAAACTTTACCACCACGTTTCATGTAACGAGTCATGGCGATACGAGCAGCTTCGATTTGGCGGTTAGTGATCCAGTGGCTAGTTGTAGCTTGAAGACCGTATTCACCGAATGCTACTTCTTTTCCACCTTTAGCTTCACCGCGCATTTTACCACGGAATTCACGACGGTGTTTAACACGTTTAGGTACTAACATTGGTTATTTACCTCCTTTAGTGTTTTTACGAGCTGGAAGAACTTCACCACGGTAGATCCATACTTTAACACCAAGTTTACCGTATGTAGTGTCTGCTTCTTCCCAAGCATAATCGATATCTGCACGAAGTGTGTGAAGTGGAACAGTTCCTTCAGAGTATCCTTCAGCACGGGCGATATCTGCACCGTTCAAACGACCTGATACTTGAGTTTTGATTCCTTTAGCTCCAGCACGCATTGCACGTTGGATTGCTTGTTTTTGTGCACGACGGAAAGCAACACGTTGCTCCAATTGACGAGCAATTCCTTCACCAACAAGGTGAGCATCCAAATCAGGTTGTTTGATTTCGATGATGTTGATGTGTACTTGTTTTCCAGTCAATTTGTTAAGTTTAGCACGAAGTGCATCAACGTTAGCACCACCTTTACCGATAACCATACCTGGTTTAGCAGTGTGAAGTGAAACGTTAACTTTGTTTACTGCGCGTTCGATTTCAATAGTTGAAACAGCTGCGTCAGCAAGTTCTTTTTGAACGAATTTACGGATTGCAAGATCTTCATGAAGGTAATCCGCGTATTCTTTTTCAGCATACCATTTGGCATCCCAATCACGGATGATGCCGACACGCATACCAATTGGATGTACTTTTTGACCCACGATTTTACCTCCTTATTTTTCTGCAACAGCTACAGTGATGTGAGCTGTACGTTTGTTGATTGGTGAAGCTGAACCTTTCGCACGTGGACGGAAACGTTTCATAGTTGGTCCTTCGTTTGCGAATGCTTCAGATACTACCAAGTTAGCTTTATCCAAACCAAAGTTGTTTTCAGCGTTAGCTACAGCTGAGTTCAAAACTTTCAAGATGATTTCAGCAGCTTTGTTTGGAGTGAATGTCAAAATTGCGATTGCATCGGCTACGCTTTTACCACGGATGTTGTCAAGAACAAGACGTGATTTACGAGGTGAAACACGTACTGTGCGAGCCATTGCTTTAGCTGAAGTAATTTCTGCCATTTATGTTCTCCTTATTTTCTACGTGTCTTCTTGTCGTCTGCGGCGTGACCTTTGTAAGTACGAGTTGGTGCGAATTCACCAAGTTTGTGACCTACCATGTCTTCTTGGATGTAAACAGGTACATGTTTACGTCCATCATAAACTGCGATAGTGTAACCAATGAAACTTGGGAAAATCGTTGAACGACGTGACCAAGTTTTGATAACTTTTTTCTTTTCGTCGTTAGCTTGAGCTTCAACTTTTTTCATCAAATGCTCATCGACGAAAGGTCCTTTTTTAAGACTGCGTCCCATTTTTATATTTTCTCCTTTAAATTTTGTACCACAGCGGCTTGCGCTCACAAGGAGCGCTACCGAGCTGGCGGAATTTCTAGTTGCCTAAGCGACTAGTTTTAAATTATTTCTCGTTGCGACGACGAACGATAAGTTTGTCAGATTTCGCTTTCTTGTTACGAGTTTTAAGACCAAGAGCAGGTTTGCCCCATGGAGTAGATGGTGCTTTACGACCAACTGGTGCTTTACCTTCACCACCACCGTGTGGGTGATCGTTAGGGTTCATTACAGAACCACGAACTGTTGGGCGGATACCTTTCCAACGGCTACGTCCTGCTTTACCAAGGTTTACAAGTCCATGTTGTTCGTTTCCGACAACACCAACTGTAGCACGACAAGTTCCAAGAATCATACGAACTTCGCCTGATTGAAGACGAACAAGAACGTATTTACCTTCTTGTCCCAATACTTGAGCAGAAGCTCCAGCAGCACGAACCAATTCACCACCACGACCTGGTTTCAACTCAATGTTGTGAACCAAAGTACCAACTGGGATGTTAGCAAGTGGAAGAGCGTTACCTACTTTGATATCTGCTTCAGGACCTGAAACGATACGTTGACCAACTTCAAGACCTTTTGGAGCGATGATGTATGCTTTCACACCGTCAGTGTAGTGCACAAGAGCGATGTTTGCAGAACGGTTTGGATCGTACTCGATAGTTTTAACAACTGCTTCAACGTTATCTTTGTTACGTTTAAAGTCAACCAAACGGTAGAAGCGTTTGTGTCCACCACCTTGGTGACGAACAGTGATACGACCGTTGTTGTTACGACCAGCCTTGTTCTTCAAAGCAACAAGCAAAGTTTTTTCTGGTGTGCTTGTTGTGATTTCAGCGAAATCCAAAGAAGTCATATTACGGCGACCGTTTGTTGTTGGTTTATAAACACGAATTCCCACGATATTTCCTCCTTAGATTATTCAGCTTCAGCAGCGAACAACTCGATTGCTTTTGAATCAGCTGTAAGTGTGATGATAGCTTTTTTAGTTTTGTTAGTAAAACCAGTGTAACGTCCAACACGTTTAGCTTTAGGTTTTACGTTGATTGTGTTAACATTTGCAACTTTAACACCTTCGAAAGCAGCTTCAACAGCTTGCTTGATCAAAAGTTTGTGCGCACGTGTGTCAACTTCAAATACATATTTTCCTGCTTCAAGTTGAGCCATTGAGCTTTCAGTGATTACAGGTTTTTTGATAACATCATACAAATTCATTATGCAAGAACCTCCTCGATTTTAGAGATAGCTGCTTGAGTAACAAGAAGTTTGTCACTATTTGCGATGTCAAGAACACTTGCAGTTGTAGCAGTCGCAACTTTCACGTTTGGAAGGTTACGAGCTGAAAGAGCTGCGAATTCGTTTCCTTCTTCAAGAATAACAAGGACTTTAGAATCGATGCTCAAAGCTGCAAGAACTTTTGCAAATTCAGCAGTTTTTGGAGCTGTAAATTCAAGAGAATCAACGGCTACAAATTTGTTTTCAGCAACTTTTTCTGAGTAAACAGATTTTAGTGCAAGGCGACGAACTTTTTGAGGAAGTTTGTACGCATAGCTACGTGGAGTTGGTCCGAAGACGATTCCACCACCACGCCATTGTGGAGAGCGGATAGAACCTTGACGAGCACGTCCAGTTCCTTTTTGACGCCATGGTTTGCGTCCGCCACCTGAAACGGCTGAACGGTTTTTAACAGCGTGAGTTCCTTGACGAAGGCTAGCACGTTGGCTGATGATGACATCAAACACAACAGATTGGTTTGGTTCGATACCAAAGATTGCATCGTTAAGAACAACTTCGCCCGCTTGTTTACCAGTTTGGTCGAATAATGTTACATTTGCCATTTTGACTGTATTCCCCTTTCCTTATTATTTACCAGCTTTAACTGCTGATTTGATAGTGATAAGAGATTTCTTAGCACCTGGTACGTTACCTTTGATAAGAATAACGTTCTTTTCTGGAACAACTTGTACAACTTCAAGGTTTTGAATTGTTACACGGTCGCCACCCATACGTCCTGCAAGGTTTTTACCTTTGAATACGCGGTTAGGTGCAACAGGTCCCATAGAACCTGGACGACGGTGGTAACGAGAACCGTGAGCCATAGGTCCACGTGATTGTCCGTGGCGTTTGATAACACCTTGGAAACCTTTACCTTTAGAAGTACCAGTTACGTCAACAACGTCTCCAGCTGCGAATGTTTCAACTGTGATTTCAGCACCAACTTCCAAGCCTTCAACGTTTTTGAATTCACGAATGAAGCGCTTAGGAGCCGTGTTAGCTTTTGCTACATGTCCTTTAGCAGGTTTGTTGCTCAATACTTCGCGTTTATCATCGAAACCAACTTGGATAGCGTTGTATCCGTCTGTTTCAACAGTTTTAACTTGAAGAACAACGTTTGGAGTTGCTTCAATAACTGTTACAGGGATCAATTCGCCAGCTTCAGTGAAGATTTGAGTCATTCCCACTTTTTTCCCTAAGATTCCTTTTGTCATGAGAAAATAGTTCCTTTTCTATATTTTTTATTCAAAAAGTTTTTAACGAGCGTTTTTTATGCTCAAGGTATCAAGCTTTAAATTAAAGTTTGATTTCTACGTTTACACCACTTGGAAGATCCAATTTCATCAAAGCGTCAACTGTTTTTTGAGTTGGGTTAACGATATCGATCAAACGTTTGTGTGTACGCATTTCAAATTGTTCGCGAGAGTCTTTGTATTTGTGAGTCGCACGAATGATTGTGTAGAGGCTACGCTCAGTTGGAAGTGGGATTGGACCCGCAACTTGTGCACCTGTACGAGTAGCTGATTCTACGATTTTTGCAGCCGCTGTGTCAAGCGTACGGTGTTCGTAAGCTTTCAAACGGATACGGATTTTTTTGTTTGCCATCTTTTTCTCCTTTTCGTCTATTTAAGATAATAGGCTAGCTCCACAAGAAAACCGACGCGCGTTGCGTGGCAATGCAACCGAGCGTGTCGCAACCTCTTGCATCAAAGCTAAAGCTGTAATTTACAGCACCATAATAGAATAACACAAAGCCCCTGCGATTGCAAGGGATTTGACAGGTTTTTTTAAATTTTTTAAATGAAACTGTTTTCTTGTTCCATTTTAATGAATTTGCATATTTAAGTGCTGGATTTTCTGACTTTTCTTCTATATATAGTTAGTTTTAATTTGAAATTTATCATCTGATTGATCTACCAAGATATCAGCTCTTGACTCGGTTTCTTTATAGTATTGTAGATACTGCTCCCGTCTCATCTGCTGACTAGCTAATATAAAGGATGCATCACGATTTCTCACAGTCGTATCTCGAGCTAGTCGTCTCTTTAATTCAGTCTCCTCATCCGTGTAGAAACAAATGGTTTTGTCAAAGAGTTCCTTGGGTAGAAAACCCACAGACATCCCTTCGACAATCAAAATCTTTTTTTCTCCAGATAAGATCTCACTAGTTTTCCAAGGTTCTTCTATTGTCAAGACATCCATACCCGCTTGCAGAGCAAGAATATCTCTTTGTAAACTTGCCAGCTCATGTGCTACCGGTAAACATGCTGTCACCTTTTGGTCTGGTGTCTCTTTAGGTACCACTAAATATCGTCCCGAAGTAATGTAGGGATCTGTCTCTAGTAAATTTACCTTTTGGGAATCAAGTTCTTGGTACAATTCTTGAGCAAAAGTTGATTTTCCTGAAGCTCCATGACCGTAGATCCCTAGCGTCCTAATTCTTCCTGAGTCTATTTCTGAGACCAGTTGCTCTATTAAGTCTTTTTTCTTCATTCTCTCTTCACCTGTTCATAGCTTTCTTTTCCATCGTTAAGCTTTTCCCAAATAATGACTTCCCCGCTTTTAAGAGATTTTTGAACATCGATAATCCGCTGGTTAGAAGAGCCTCGGAACTGGAGCATGAGATTGCGCTTGCTTTTGTCATACCGACCATCGACTAAGATATCAATCATGGATAAAAGTTCTAGTTTATCTGGAGTTTCTAACAGCATTTCTTCCCAGGTATATCCTGTCCAAGACCAGATATCTTTATCTGGCAATTCTTTTCGAATGCGTTTGACTAGGGGCAAGAGGATTCCTGTATTTAGGAAGGGTTCTCCTCCTAATAAAGTCAATCCTTGAACATAAGGCTGAGCCAAGTCTGCCATGATTTGTTCTTCTAACTCTGGCGTATATGGGATACCAGCATTGAAAGACCAGGTTGCAACATTATAACAGCCCTCACAGTGAAACATACAACCTGCTACGTAAAGGGAGTTGCGCACCCCTTCTCCATCCACAAAGTTAAAAGCCTTATAGTCAATGATACGCCCCTGACTGAGTTCTTCACTTTTCCACTCGCCTGGTTTTGGTGTATTCCATGTCATGCTGTCTACTCCAAGTCTATCCAATAGCGCTCTGTTCCGTTTCGAACATCCTCATAAACACCACCGTTAGCTAAAATAACAGCTCGGCTGGCAGGATTTTCTGTGCTACAAGTCACAAGCGCTCGTTTGATATTCTTTCCCTTAGCAACTTGTAGACCTTGTCGGAGGGATTCTTTCGCATAACCCTTACCTCTTTCAGATGGACGAATGGAATAGCCAATGTGGCCAGCATAATTCAGCAAGCCCTCATTCAGTCTCAATCGCAGATTCAAAAATCCTAGAGCTCGACCTACAGCATCAAATGATACAAATTGAATAGAAGGAACACGATTTTCAGGCAAATTTATTCCCATTTCTTTTTGCATATTTGTCTCCAGCCACTCTTCGTAAACAAAACCCTCAGCATCCCAAAATCCACCATCGTGGACTGATTGGTTCTTTTCAAACTCTGACATCATCTCTAAAATTGTTTCTTTATCTGCCAATCCTGGTCTGCGTAGTTCCATATTCCCCTCCCCGCTATAAGAAAAGTGAGAGGCAACTCTCACTTTTTCTTGTTTTTGTTTAAAAATTGTTCTCTAAGGCTAGCTACTCGGTCTTTTTTATTGACTCCACCCTTTGAATGTTTTTCGTGGAATCGTTGAACCAAGGCCTTGCCCTTATCATCTAATTGATATTTTCCCATTCTATCTCTTTCTAATTTCTTACTTCATGTCCTGCTGCTTTGATAGTAGAACCGTTCATGTGTTTCACACGCGCAGCAATTTCCTTGTGACGTCCGTTAACCATTGGACGAGCTTGAGGATTTCCTAGATAGCCACAGGTCCGTTTGACAACATCTACTGTTTTAGGGTCGCTATTGCCACAGTTAGGACATGCAAAACCTCTCTCAGTTGGATCAAAGTCTCCTTCGAAATCACACTTGTAGCAACGATCAATCGGAGTATTAGTTCCTAGATAACCTACTCGATCATAAGCATAGTCCCAAACAGCTTCCAAGGCCTTTGGATTTTGTTGAAGAACTGGGTACTCACAGTAATGGATAAAGCCACCTGATGCACCCGCTTCTGGATAAACCTTCTCGAAGTCCAATTTTTCAAAAGGAGTTGGATTTTTTCGCACATCATAATGGAAGGAATTTGTGTAGTACTCTTTATCCGTTATATCTGGAATAGAACCGAATTTCTCTGTATCCAAACGACAGAAACGGTCCGTTAAACTTTCAGATGGAGTTGAGTAGATTGAGAAGTGATATCCATATTGGTCTGACCACTCTTCTACTCGATGTTTCATATCTCGAATGATATCAAGGGTGAATTCTTTAGCTTCTGGATTGGTTTCCCAATTGTTGCCAAAGAAGACTGTCGCTACTTCATAAAGTCCAATGTAGCCAAGCGAAACTGTGGAACGTCTATTCTTAAAGAGCTCATCGACACTTTCTTCTTTCCCAAGACGACGACCAAAAGCTCCGTATTGATAAAGGATAGGCGCATTAGCTGGAGTTGCTTCCTTGGTCCGCTCTACACGATAGACCAGTGCATCTTCTGCGATATTCATCCGCTCATTGAAGATTTCCCAGAACTTGTTCAGGTCGCCTTCAGACTCGAGGGCGATACGAGGAAGATTGACTGTTACCACACCTAGGTTCATACGACCAGAATTGACTTCTACTCCATTTTCATCCTTCCAGCCTTGAAGAAATGATCGACAACCCATAGGAACCTTGAAAGAACCTGTCAGCTCGACAATCTTATCATAAGACAAGACATCTGGATACATGCGTTTAGTTGCGCATTCAAGTGCTAACTGCTTGATATCGTAGTTAGGCGAACCTTCCTCTAAGTTAAGATCTCTTTTAAGAGTGAAGATGAGTTTAGGGAAGATAGCTGTACGGTGTTCTGAACCAAGCCCCTTGATACGAATGTTCAGGATTGCCTTTTGAATTTCTCGTTCAAAACGATTGGTTCCTAGACCGAAACCAAGGGAAGTAAAGGGTGTTTGCCCATTTGAAGTGAAGAGGGTATTGATTTCATACTCCAATGATTGCATAGCATCATAGATGTCTTTTTGGGTTTTCTTCCAAGCATATTCTTCGCGTTTATCAGGTAGAACCCATTCCTCTGCATCTTTGAGGTGCTTTTGGTAATTTTTCTCTGCATAAGGAGCCAAGACTTCATCAATACGGTCTGCTGAACATCCCCCATACTGACTTGATGCAACGTTGGCGATGATTTGTGATATCTGAGCAGTCGCAGTCTGAATAGACTTAGGACTCTCTACCTCAGCATTCCCAATCTTAAAACCATTTTCCAACATGCCCTTGAAATCAATCAGACAGCAGTTGGTCATCGGGGTGTAAGGGCTATAGTCCAAATCGTGATAGTGGATATCCCCTTTTTGGTGGGCATTAGCCACATGCTTAGGAAGCATTTGAAGACCGATTGATTTCCCAACAATCCCCGCCGTCAAATCACGCTGGGTATTAAAAACATCACTATCTTTATTAGCATTCTCATTGACAACTGCCTGGTCTTTGTTGAGAAGTTTATGGATACTGAAATTGATATCTGTTGCTTTTGAGCGCTCAAAATCCCTTTGAGTTCGGTAAGTGATATATTCCTCTGCCAAGGCATATTCTTTAGCTTCCAATAACTCATGTTCTACGATATTTTGGATTTCATAGATTTTTACACCTTGAGGAAAGCGACTATGAATCTCTTCTACAATACGTTCAACTAGAGTATTAAGACGCTTTTCGACCAAGGGGGTTACATCCATGACTTTTTCCGCAGCCTTATGCAAGGCTTTGTCAATCTTGTCTACATCAAAAATGACGCGTCTACCGTCGCGCTTTTCAACGAATAAGGTTGGATCAGGGTTTGTTTTCTCTTCTAATACAATCATATCCAGGCTCTTTTCTTAAATTTTCTTTCTTAAAGTATTATATCACTATAAAAATAAAAATCAATATCTAGTGTCAAAATTCATATTTTCATAAAATTTACACTAGATATTGATTATTTTATTTTAATTTGTAAAGTTTAAAGTCTTTGAATTCACTTTGAACTGGTTGATAACTTTCTGCTAGAAGCTGTTCTACTTCTGTCCACAGAGCTGTTTTGGTATTGACCACAATCACTTTAGGCTGATTATCACGTAAATCATTGACAAGTTTGCTACGATTTGCATCCAGGCCAGTATATAATTTTGGTGATAGCAACTGACTAGCTGCTAAACGTTCACTAGTCTTATAACCATTAGTAAGATCATCCCATATATAAATACGATCTGTTGCCTGTGTTTGTCCTTTAACCGTAGTTTCTATACGAGTTCGTTCTTGATATTGTTCTGAGTGAAGAACATAACGGGCGACCAGAGGAGCCAAAAATAGGTAGGTCAAAGCTAACACTGGCAAATAGACATTACCCTGAAGAAATATTGCCCATATTGAAGGAACTTCTCGATGTCTTCTACGGCGATTGGCTCCTTCTAATTCCCCAGTTCGAATGTGAGTCAATAGAAGAATGGACAAGAACGGAAGAAAAGTAGCTAGACGACTACCGTGAATCGGTTCTGTAGAGAAAATTTCCAATCCTAGTAACAATAAGATAGCTACTGAAGCAAAAATAGATAAGACATATTGCTTGCTTGGCTTAGACTGAAAAAGCCCTGTAAATACGAATCTTAATCCTCCAAGACCAATTGTTAATAATCCATAAAAAAGGAGGTTGTCTAGCAAGGCTGGATTGGACATAAACTTCAAACTATCTACTGGATAGAGAATTTGACTAATAGCATTCCCGAAACTCCCGTTATAAGCCGTATAGTAACCAATTGGATAAAAGAAAAGTGAGAACCCAAGACCAGCTGCAAAGAATTGATAGAACCCATGAACCAAGCGACCACGTCCGATATTAAAGGCTAATAAGGCTAAAAACAAGACAAGAGTATATAGAACTGCGACTAGAGGGGCCAAGAAGAAGGCAAGCGCCAAACTCATCCCGATACGCACAAAACCTTTGTCATGATTATACTCTACCAAATACCTTGTTACTAAACTAAGAGCGTAAAACAGAAATGGAAGGGCCAAAATGGTGGCATAACCACCGCCAAAGCTAAGTCCTCCAACAAGAAGATAAAAGATGGTCAACACTTGTTGCGACTGCTTGTTCTCCTCCGTCAAGGTATAAGTTGAACGGAAAAGAAAAATCCCAGCACCCACTAGAGCAAGCCAAGTAAAGGCTGCAAACAAAATACTACCCTTGCTTAGATACTGTAAAAAGTAATAGAGAAGACCACTCGTTCCAAAATAGTCTGTGTAGATATCTCCCCCCTGGTGCATCGCCCATCCCATATAAAAATCTTGTGCCTGCTCTGGGCTAGTTAGTCCTAGCAAAAAAGGAAGAACTACAGATACAAGTACAACTAGAGTGCTCCAGATTAGGATCTTAAATAATGGTAAGGGAGCAAATGAACTTGGTTCATCCTCGAAGCGCTCCTCTCTCCCAACTAAATCATCCTGAATTCCCGTCCAAGATGGAGTTGGTTCCTCTTCTAATCTGCCATATACGTTCATTCATTCTCTCCTATGTTTTAATTTGTTCTAGTATATCAAAAAGTCTAAAGCTTGTCAGCCTGTGGTGGCCATTTGTCTAACTTTTGACAGAGACTAGCGAAGCGTTCAATCTCATAAAAACGATGATAGGAAGCATTTTTATAGTGGTCTAAAAAATTTTTTTCTTCTACCGTCAGCATAATCATTCCTCCTTTTCTCTTTATTCGAAAATAGAGGACGATTCTATCAAAAAAGCTGAATTTCCAAAAGAGAATTCAGCGCTTTGTTTCTAATCAGCTTTCTTTTCTAAATTTTTCGAAATGCTTCGATTTTTACCTTCCAGATACACCATCAGAATGGAGATATCTGCTGGGTTAACTCCAGAAATACGGCTGGCTTGACCAATGGTTTCTGGATTAATGAGTTTGAACTTCTGACGAGCCTCTGTCGCAATGGAGTCAATATCATCCCAGTCGATGTTGGCTGGAATCCGTTTTTCTTCCATGCGTTTCATCTTAGCAACCTGATCCATGGCTTTTGAGATGTATCCTTCGTACTTGATTTCCGTTTCAATCAATTCGATAATTTTGTCATCCAATTCTTCAGCAGCAGGTCCGATGAAGGCAACCACATCTTGGTAAGAGACTTCTGGACGACGGAGGAACTCCTTGGCAGTGACTGCATCAGTCAATGGTTTGAATCCCATCGCTTCGACCTTGGCGTTAGTTTCCTTGACCGGCTTGAGTTTGATGCTGTCTAGGCGCTTCATCTCATTGTCAAATTGATTTTTCTTGATTTCAAAGCGAGCCCAGCGTTCATCGTCAACAAGCCCAATCTCGCGCCCCATCTCAGTTAAACGCATATCCGCATTGTCATGACGGAGGATGAGACGGTACTCAGCACGACTGGTCAAGAGACGGTAAGGTTCAATGGTACCCTTTGTTACCAAGTCGTCAATCATCACTCCGATATAACCGTCGCTTCGTTTCAGAATCAACTCAGGCTTACCTTGGATTTTCAGAGCCGCATTGATACCAGCGATAATCCCTTGGCCAGCTGCTTCTTCGTAACCTGACGTTCCATTGGTCTGACCAGCTGTGAAAAGTCCTGAGATTTTCTTGGTTTCCAGAGTCGCACGCAATTGATGAGGCAAGACCATGTCGTACTCGATAGCATAACCAGTTCGCATCATCTCTGCATTTTCCAAACCTTTGATGGAATGTACCAAGTCACGTTGCACATCCTCAGGAAGGCTGGTTGAGAGACCTTGGACATATACTTCTTCTGTATTGCGTCCTTCTGGCTCAAGGAAGAGTTGGTGGCGTTCCTTGTCCGCAAAACGCACAATTTTATCCTCAATCGATGGACAGTAACGAGGCCCCACTCCCTTGACCACACCTGTAAACATAGGCGCACGGTGGAGGTTGTTTTGGATAATCTCATGACTAGTACCATTTGTGTAGGTCAACCAGCATGGAACTTGGTCCTTGACATAATCTTCGTCACGTGAAGTGTATGAGAAGTGATTAGGCGCTTCGTCTCCTGGCTGGATTTCTGTCACATCGTAGTTGATAGAGGAAGCCTTGACACGTGGAGGCGTTCCTGTCTTGAAACGACCGATTTCGAGGCCGAGTTCCTTGAGATTATCAGCTAGATTAATAGAAGCTAGGCTGTGATTTGGACCCGATGAGTACTTGAGGTCTCCGATGATGATTTCCCCACGGAGGGCAGTCCCTGTTGTCACGATAACAGCCTTAGCTCCATACTCTTGATGGGTCGCAGTACGCACACCGACAACCTTGCCATCTTCCACCAAAATCTCATCAATCATAGTTTGACGTAGGGTTAGATTTTCTTGGTTTTCAACTGTCTTGCGCATTTCCTTAGAGTAGAGCTCCTTGTCAGCTTGCGCACGAAGGGCACGAACAGCTGGACCTTTCCCAGTGTTAAGCATCTTCATCTGGATGTAAGTCTTGTCAATGGTCTTGGCCATTTCACCACCAAGGGCGTCGACTTCGCGCACGACAATCCCCTTGGCAGAACCACCGATAGAGGGATTACATGGCATGAAAGCCAACATTTCAATGTTAATAGTCGCAAGTAAGACCTTGCAACCCATACGGCTAGCTGCTAGAGAGGCTTCTACTCCCGCATGCCCAGCACCGATTACAATAATATCGTATTCTTCTGTAAAATTATAAGTCATTTCTTAACCTTTCAAAAATTTCTCGCAAATAAGGAACTAACTTTTCCTCCTCTAGAGCTTGATCCATAGCAACCCATTTAAAGTGCGTATGCTCTTCAGGATCTAATCTGATAATTGGCTTCTCCCCAACCCACTCTGCTTTATAAACTAAGCGAGTAAAGACAGTATCCTTAGAGGTATCCAGTTGACTATCTTCGTGAAGAAGTTTGAGCGAACTGCTGTCTAGCCTAACTCCCGCTTCTTCAATACATTCTCTAAGAGCTCCATCTCGCGGAAGTTCACCCTTTTCAACCCCGCCACCAGGAATATCCCAGTAAGTTGGATAAACGTTGGGTTGTCCTCTTTTAATTTCCGAACGCTGAATGAGTAAATAATCACCACCACTATGAACAAGTACATGGGCAATAAGCTTAACCATCATTTTCTCTCCTATTCGTTAAGATGGATGTGTCGTAATTGTCCGTCCCAATTTGGCAGGGCTGTTTTCAAAAAGGCTGGAACTAGCTGAATATCCTCAAGCTTGTCCAAATCAATCCACTCACAGGGCTGCATTTTCTCATCTTCCTGCATGGTCAATGGGGCATCCTCAAGTAAGTCCACTAAATAATGAAACTCGATGTTGTGATAATAGACGCCGTCTTCTTCAAAACGATTTTCAACCACGAAAGCTAGTTGTCCAGCTTGAGCTTTGACACCCAGTTCTTCCCTCACTTCACGGACTACCGCATCTTCCGTTCTCTCATTGACTTGAATCGCACCACCAATAGTGTAATACTTGCCCTTGTCTTTGGTAACTAGAAGCTTGTGATTTTGGACAATCAAGGCTGTAGCCCGAACACCAAAAACAGTGTTTCCCACCTTTGTCCGAAAGTCTTGTTGAGTCATTTTTGCCCTTTCCTTTAAACGATACAAAAACAGTCAAAACTCGTAAGAAGTGCAGAACAAAAAGCCTGCAATATCCATGAGCTTTGACCATCATGACTATTGTTAAAGTTATTTTATCAAATCAAATCGTTTTGTCAATGCAAATCACTATTTGAGCAAGGTCTGCACACTGACGATAATCATCTGTATTCCTATCGAGAATAGTAAAAGTCCCATCATTTTTGTTATAATTTTCATCAAATTTTCTCCCAAGAAGCCTGCAATTTGTTTTGCACTTCTTAACAGGAGATAAGTGATGACACATAGTAGAGCAAAAGCAACTACGGTCATCAGTTGATTCTGCAAACCTCCATTAGCCAGACTTAAAGCAGTTGTAATTGTACCTGGTCCTGCAAAAAGTGGCATTGCAAGAGGAGAAATAGCAATAGACATTGGATCTGAATTTACTGCTTGCTGCTCCATTCCTTTATAGCTGGGTGAATGATTACCATTAATCATATGATAACCGATAACGGCCACTAATATTCCACCAGCAATTCTGAAAGAAACAATTGTAATTCCAAATACTTTAAAAATGAAATCTCCTGAAAAGATAAAAACAGTTACAATAACAAAGGCAATCAAAAGACTCCTAAAAGCAATTTTTCGTGAAATTTTTTGACTATCATCTGCTACTAAAGCCATGTAAGCAGGAAGATTTGAAATTGGGTTCATTATAGCGAAAAATGCCATAAATGCATAAAAAAATTGAGAACTCATCGTTTTTACTTAACTCCAGTTAGACATACTGACAAACCTTGCCATCGCGGTAGGCATTATCAATCAAACCACCACCGAGACATTCTTCACCATCGTAAAAGACAACTGCCTGTCCTGGTGTAATGGCGCGTTGCGGTTCTGCGAAAATGACCTCTGCCTTGTCTCCTTTGACATGTACAGTCACCTTCGAGTCCGGCTGACGGTAGCGGAATTTAGCCGTACATTCGAGCGTAAATTCCTCTGGCATGTCACGAGTAAAGTGGACTTGACTCGCCTCTAGGCTAGTTGACATGAGCGAATCATGGTAGAAGCCTTGGCCGACATAGAGGATATTCTTGCTCAGGTCTTTTCCAACAACAAACCAAGGGGCATTGTCACCGCCGTGTTGTCCACCAATACCTAGGCCACCACGCTGACCAATCGTATAATACATCAGACCAGCATGTTCGCCCATATCACGTCCATCCACAGTCATCATGCGACCAGGCTGAGCTGGTAGGTAGTTGCTGAGAAATTCTTTAAAGTTCTTTTCTCCGATAAAGCAAATCCCTGTTGAGTCTTTCTTCTTAGCAGTCGCAAGGCCTGCTTCTTCTGCTAGTCTGCGAACTTCAAGTTTTTCCAAATGTCCCAAAGGGAACATGGTCTTTTGGAGTTGTTCTTGTGAAAGTTGGCTGAGGAAATAGGTCTGATCCTTGCCATTGTCCACGCCACGAAGCATGTGAACGATGCCATCCTCATCACGCGTCACACGGGCATAGTGCCCAGTCGCTACATAGTCTGCTCCCAAGGTCATGGCATAGTCCAAAAAGGCCTTGAACTTGATTTCCTTGTTACACATAACGTCTGGATTTGGCGTGCGTCCTGCACGGTATTCCGCTAGGAAATACTCAAAAACGCGGTCCCAGTACTCTTTTTCAAAATTGACAGAGTAGTAAGGAATGCCAATCTGATCTGCCACCGCAGCCACATCCTTGTAATCTTCGGTCGCCGTACAGACGCCGTTTTCATCTGTGTCGTCCCAGTTCTTCATGAAGATACCGATCACATCGTAGCCCTGTTCTTTGAGCAAGAGAGCCGTCACCGACGAATCAACACCACCACTCATCCCCACGACAACACGTGTTTTAGAGTTATCACTCATGGTAGTTCTCCCATCTATTCGTTTATTCACGATTGAAGGTCGTGTGTGCTTTAACGATTGAAGGTCGTTTGAGCAGTTTTCATTATAACATGCTTGGTTGGAGAAGACAAGAAAGATGACAGAGGCCTTCAATTAGGAAACACGAAAAAAGTCGAGGAAATCCCTCGACTTTTGCATCTTATTTTGTTCGTCAGTTCTTAGTACCAACCGTTGTTAAGCCAGAAGTTCTTAGCTGCAGTCCATGAACCGTAACGTCCTGCAACGTAGGCATCTGCTACACGTTCTTGGTTTTCAGCTGAGTAGTCACCGTTCAAGTATGAATCTGTCAATTGGTAACGTCCGATGTAACGTCCGTTTGTAGCTGCGTAACTACCGCCTGATTCTTTTTGAGCGATCCATTCTTTAGCTTCTGCTTCAGATCCGCTTACAGTTGAAGTTGATGCTGAAGTTTCTGTTGTAGCAACAGTTTCTTCTGCAACAGTTACGCTTGCTGCTGGTGCTTCATAAGTTGTTGTTTCAGTAGTTGCAGGTGCTGCTACTGGAGCTTCTGCTGTCGCAGCTGAAGTAGTTGAAGATGCTGGTGCTTCACCATCAATAACCAATACTTGGTCTACATAGATCAAATGAATATCTTTAATCTTATTTTTTTCTGCCAATTTTTCAACAGTTGTATTGTATTTTTCAGCGATTCCTGATAGAGTGTCACCTGATTTTACTGTGTAAGTTGTTGTTTCTTGTGCAAAAGTAAGTGATGGTGCAAGGAAAGCAAGCGCTGCTGCTACTCCTACAAGTCCTGTTTTAATTTTGTTAGTTGTTGATTTCATATTAAAAGATTCTCCTTCTTTCTTATATTTCCATCATACCCTACTATTATTACTGTTTCTTGACGGTTTTATGTAGAAATGTTACAAGACTATGTTTTATTTCACTTAAATAGCCTCTTTTTGTTACAAAAGGCTTGATTTTATAGGCTTTATGAGGATTTTAGATATTTTATCATGGAATTGAGCGCTTGCATCTAATCTTTGATATAATAGAGTTAAGAATCTTTTTAAGGGGAAACAGATGCAATCACTTCGTTTTCAATCTGTCTTTGATATCATTGGGCCAGTCATGATTGGCCCATCTAGTAGTCACACGGCAGGAGCTGTTCGTATCGGTAAAATCGTCTCTTCTATCTTTGACGACACTCCTACTGAAGTCGAGTTCCAACTTTTCAATTCTTTTGCCAAAACCTATCGCGGACATGGGACCGATCTTGCCCTCGTCGCTGGGATCTTAGGAATGGATACAGATGACCCTGAAATTCCTAACAGTCTGGAAATTGCCCACAAACGTGGTATCAAAATCGTATGGACCATCCAAAAGGATAGTAATGCTCCCCACCCAAACACCACGAAAATCACTGTGAAGAACGATCGTAAGACTATCAGTGTAACAGGAATCTCAATCGGTGGTGGTAACATCCAGGTGACAGAACTAAATGGCTTTGCCGTATCTCTCAACATGAACACCCCTACCATTATCATCGTTCATCAGGATGTACCTGGTATGATCGCTCATGTGACAGAGGCCTTATCGCGCTTTAATATTAACATCGCTCAAATGAATGTAACTCGAGAAAAAGCTGGTGAGAAAGCCATTATGATTATCGAAGTTGATAGCCGCAACTGTGAAGAATCTATCGAAGAAATTCGTAAAATTCCTCATTTGCATAATGTCAATTTCTTTCAATAGGAGAAAATATGTTTTACTCTATCAAAGAATTAGTCCAACAAGCTGAACTTGATTTTCAAGGCAATGTTGCTGAACTCATGATTAGGACTGAGTTTGAATTGACTGGACGCGAGCGCGAAGAAGTTCTCCTTCTCATGGAGCGCAACCTTGAAGTCATGAAGGCTTCTGTAGAACTTGGACTTAGCGAGAAGAAATCTCGTAGCGGCTTAACAGGTGGAGATGCTGCCAAGCTTGACCACTACATCAAAAAAGAAAAGACCCTATCAGACTTCACTGTCTTGTCTGCCGCCCGTAACGCCATTGCCGTTAATGAGCACAATGCCAAGATGGGTCTTGTTTGTGCGACACCAACCGCAGGTAGCGCAGGTTGTCTTCCTGCAGTTCTCACATCTGCTATTCAAAAACTCAATCTAACTCATGAACAACAACTAGACTTCTTATTCGCTGCAGGTGCTTTTGGACTCGTGATTGCTAACAACGCTTCTATCTCGGGAGCCGAAGGTGGCTGCCAGGCCGAAGTCGGTTCAGCTTCAGCCATGAGTGCCGCTGCCCTAACTCTAGCTGCAGGCGGAACGCCTTATCAAGCGAGTCAGGCTATCGCCTTCGTTATCAAAAACATGCTCGGCCTAATCTGTGATCCCGTTGCAGGTTTGGTTGAAGTTCCTTGTGTCAAGCGGAATGCCATGGGAGCAAGCTTTGCATTCATCGCAGCCGATATGGCTCTAGCTGGTATTGAATCCAAAATTCCAGTTGATGAGGTCATTGACGCCATGTATCAAGTAGGATCTAGCTTACCAACTGCCTTTCGTGAAACTGCTGAAGGGGGGCTCGCTGCCACACCGACAGGCCGTCGCCTTCAAAAAGAAATCTTCGGCGAATAATTTCATCATTATGAGGAGAATCAATGTCATCTATATCTGCTATCTTTTTTGACTTAGATGGAACACTTGTGGATAGTTCTATCGGAATTCACAATGGTTTCACCTATACCTTTGACCAACTTGGAGTTTCTAGTCCTGGTGCCAAAATTATTCGAGGTTTTATGGGGCCCCCACTAGAAACCAGCTTTGCTAGTTGTTTGCCGGCTGAGCAGATAGAGGAAGCCATCCAGCTCTATCGTTCTTATTATAAGGAAAAAGGTGTGTACGAAGCCCAACTCTTTCCACATATCAAAGATTTACTCGTAGAACTAGCTGAGCATTATCCTCTTTATATCACTACTACGAAGAATACACCAACCGCCGTTGACATGACTAGCAATTTTGGGATTGACCACTTTTTTGATGGCATTTATGGTTCAAGCCCTCAGGCCCTACACAAGGCTGATGTCATTCGTCAAGCTCTGGAAACTCATCATCTAACTCCCGAAACAGTCGTTATTATCGGAGATACCAAGTTTGATATGATTGGCGCCCAAGAAACCGGCATTAAAAAATTAGCGGTAACCTGGGGATTCGGTGAGGAGAAAGACCTCATGGACTATAATCCTGACTGGATTGCTCACCACCCAACAGACATTTTACACCATCTACAATTAAAACGCTAAAACAAAAGACTCCCAGCCTAAAAGTTAGGTTTGGGAGTTTTTTGTCTGGTCTTAATGAGGAGAATGACATTCCCCGTATTCGTCCAATTATTCAAAAGGGGAAACTTCTTCGCTTTCAACTTCTTTAGATCTATTGATTGTTACTATTTCTACTTCCTTACTTGGCATAGCTAGCAGAACTAATAGAGCAAAACGTCCGACCATTGGAACAAAGTGAAGGAAGATGAAAGCCCAGTGGAGGCCTGCATCACGTAAACGACGAACTTTTAGAGCAAGGCTAGGAATAAATAACACCATAAACAAAATGATATAAAGACTTAAGATAGCTACGCCTGAAATTGGGTCTATTTCTTTTCCGTCATTCAAAATCATTTGAAAATAGATAATATAAAGTGGGATGCAAAAAATATTATTCATCAACCAAACCCACCAATACTCTGGACGTGTTGAGCGTCCTACAAAATCTACATAACCTTTTAAAAAATTTATATAAGCCCTAAACAAGATATTTCTCCTTTTTAACAACTGTATACTATAAAGCAGCCTCATTGTTCTAAAACACTCCCAAATCTATTTTTAGATATGGGAGTGTTAGATATTTGCTTAACAATATAAAGAAAACTCTAAAACAGTTTCACTTGTAAAACCTGAACTTCTTAGTTTTTGTCTGATTCTTCGAATGGTGAAACTTCTACAACTTCTTCAGTTTCATTGATGGTTACTACTTCTACTTGTTTCGATGGCATGGCTAACAAAACTAAAAGAGCAAGAGGTCCAACCATCGGAATAAAAATGATAAAGATTAGAGCCCAGTGGAAACCAGCATCACGTAGTCGACGAACTGTCAAAGCTAACATAGGTAATATTAGGGCTAGCCCGAAAATCATGTAGATAATAGCAATTCCACCCAAGGCCATAAGAGCCGCCTCATTTCTTGGATTTGCGAGTGCCTTAAAATATACTGAGTAAAAAGGGACAAGGAGAATCATATTTCCTAGCCAAATCCACCAATACTCTGAGCGTGTTGAACGGCCTGTAAAATCTACATAACCTTTAAAGAAATTCTTATATGCGTTAATCATAAGTTACTCCCTATTTTTTTAATTCATACGAAATGAAAATGCAAGAACAAATTAGGAAGTTCGTTATAAACCATATCTAAGTACAGTCAAACGATGCAGACCTCATTTACTTTGATTTTCAAATAGTATAAATTTAGTTTACCATAAATGTTCAACAATGACAAGTTTGTTCAAAAAATTGGCTCTATAATATTTGTAGTGGGTAAATCCCCTATGGATCTTATGGAGCCTATTTT
>NZ_JVHE01000005.1:0-775 GCF_001072925.1 Streptococcus pseudopneumoniae
ATCAATCGGGAAGACAGGATTCGAACCTGCGACACCTTGGTCCCAAACCAAGTACTCTACCAAGCTGAGCTACTTCCCGAGTTAAATAGAAAAAATGCACCCTAGAGGAGTCGAACCTCTAACCGCCTGATTCGTAGTCAGGTACTCTATCCAGTTGAGCTAAGGGTGCTCATTTTATGCCGAGGACCGGGATCGAACCGGTACGATCGTTACCAATCGCAGGATTTTAAGTCCTGTGCGTCTGCCAGTTCCGCCACCCCGGCCTCTCTAAGCGAACGACGGGATTCGAACCCGCGACCCCCACCTTGGCAAGGTGGTGTTCTACCACTGAACTACGTTCGCATCGACCTCTTGGTTATATTAAAAAAATGCCGGCTACATGACTTGAACACGCGACCCTCTGATTACAAATCAGATGCTCTACCAACTGAGCTAAGCCGGCTTATTTCTATTATGCGGGTTAAGGGACTTGAACCCCCACGCCGTTAAGCGCCAGATCCTAAATCTGGTGCGTCTGCCAATTCCGCCAAACCCGCAGTGATGACCCGTACTGGGCTCGAACCAGTGACCCATTGATTAAAAGTCAATTGCTCTACCAACTGAGCTAACGAGTCTAAAATAACTTACGTTATCTTAAACGGTCCCGACGGGAATCGAACCCGCGATCTTCGCCGTGACAGGGCGACGTGATAACCGCTACACTACGGGACCTATGGGAGTTAACGGGATCGAACCGCTGACCCTCTGCTTGTAAGGCAGATGCTCTCCCAGCTGA
>NZ_JVHE01000060.1:0-386 GCF_001072925.1 Streptococcus pseudopneumoniae
TTCTGAGCAAATCATTCTAATATTTGAAAGAAAAACAAAAGAAATAAAATCCTATTTCACTTGATCTTCGAGATTATTTTTCAATATTCTGCTAATATACTGACCATCTTTTCTACTAATACAAGCCGTTGCAAAAGTCATAGGTGCTATATAAACTTCTCCTCTATAAGATGGGTCGGTCAATACAGGCATAGAATAATAGGCATTCTTTTTATTTTTAAGGTCAATAAACCATTTACCTCCTAGGTGCTTACGGAAGGTTTCACCGATATAAACGGTCAAATAATCCAACATCTTGCGGTCTGCTATCAAAACATGGTGGTCTTCGTAGTGAGCCAAGATCCAAGCCTCCAAATCATCCAAAGACTGCATGCTATAGTCTAAAT
>NZ_JVHE01000061.1:0-211 GCF_001072925.1 Streptococcus pseudopneumoniae
TGAGCGAAAAGTAGGGCGATAAAAACGTTTATTACTAAGTTTACGGCTATCCTGTTGAATGAGTTTCCAGTAACGTTTTAGCGCCTTATATCCGTGCGATTTGCGATCAAAACGATTCATGACTTGGATGCGAAGACGATTCATAGTTCGACTGAGATGTTGGACAATGTGAAAGCGGTCGAGAACGATTTTAGCGTTAGGAAAAAGTTTT
>NZ_JVHE01000062.1:0-5035 GCF_001072925.1 Streptococcus pseudopneumoniae
CTTGAGAGAAGTGAGTGACAAAGACCTTTGAAAACTGAACAAGACGAACCAATGTGCAGGGCACTACAACTAAGGTTGTAGTACTGAACAATGAAAAAAACAATAAATCTGTCAGTGACAGAAATGAGTGAGAACTCAAACTTTTAATGAGAGTTTGATCCTGGCTCAGGACGAACGCTGGCGGCGTGCCTAATACATGCAAGTAGAACGCTGAAGGAGGAGCTTGCTTCTCTGGATGAGTTGCGAACGGGTGAGTAACGCGTAGGTAACCTGCCTGGTAGCGGGGGATAACTATTGGAAACGATAGCTAATACCGCATAACAGTAGATATTGCATGATATCTGCTTGAAAGGTGCAATTGCATCACTACCAGATGGACCTGCGTTGTATTAGCTAGTTGGTGGGGTAACGGCTCACCAAGGCGACGATACATAGCCGACCTGAGAGGGTGATCGGCCACACTGGGACTGAGACACGGCCCAGACTCCTACGGGAGGCAGCAGTAGGGAATCTTCGGCAATGGACGGAAGTCTGACCGAGCAACGCCGCGTGAGTGAAGAAGGTTTTCGGATCGTAAAGCTCTGTTGTAAGAGAAGAACGAGTGTGAGAGTGGAAAGTTCACACTGTGACGGTATCTTACCAGAAAGGGACGGCTAACTACGTGCCAGCAGCCGCGGTAATACGTAGGTCCCGAGCGTTGTCCGGATTTATTGGGCGTAAAGCGAGCGCAGGCGGTTAGATAAGTCTGAAGTTAAAGGCTGTGGCTTAACCATAGTACGCTTTGGAAACTGTTTAACTTGAGTGCAAGAGGGGAGAGTGGAATTCCATGTGTAGCGGTGAAATGCGTAGATATATGGAGGAACACCGGTGGCGAAAGCGGCTCTCTGGCTTGTAACTGACGCTGAGGCTCGAAAGCGTGGGGAGCAAACAGGATTAGATACCCTGGTAGTCCACGCCGTAAACGATGAGTGCTAGGTGTTAGACCCTTTCCGGGGTTTAGTGCCGTAGCTAACGCATTAAGCACTCCGCCTGGGGAGTACGACCGCAAGGTTGAAACTCAAAGGAATTGACGGGGGCCCGCACAAGCGGTGGAGCATGTGGTTTAATTCGAAGCAACGCGAAGAACCTTACCAGGTCTTGACATCCCTCTGACCGTTCTAGAGATAGAGCTTTCCTTCGGGACAGAGGTGACAGGTGGTGCATGGTTGTCGTCAGCTCGTGTCGTGAGATGTTGGGTTAAGTCCCGCAACGAGCGCAACCCCTATTGTTAGTTGCCATCATTTAGTTGGGCACTCTAGCGAGACTGCCGGTAATAAACCGGAGGAAGGTGGGGATGACGTCAAATCATCATGCCCCTTATGACCTGGGCTACACACGTGCTACAATGGCTGGTACAACGAGTCGCAAGTCGGTGACGGCAAGCTAATCTCTTAAAGCCAGTCTCAGTTCGGATTGTAGGCTGCAACTCGCCTACATGAAGTCGGAATCGCTAGTAATCGCGGATCAGCACGCCGCGGTGAATACGTTCCCGGGCCTTGTACACACCGCCCGTCACACCACGAGAGTTTGTAACACCCGAAGTCGGTGAGGTAACCTTTTAGGAGCCAGCCGCCTAAGGTGGGATAGATGATTGGGGTGAAGTCGTAACAAGGTAGCCGTATCGGAAGGTGCGGCTGGATCACCTCCTTTCTAAGGATAAGGAATGCACATTGGTCTTGTTTAGTCTTGAGAGGTCTTGTGGGGCCTTAGCTCAGCTGGGAGAGCGCCTGCTTTGCACGCAGGAGGTCAGCGGTTCGATCCCGCTAGGCTCCATTGGTGAGAGATCACCAAGTAATGCACATTGAAAATTGAATATCTATATCAAATAGTAACAAGAAAATAAACCGAAAACGCTGTAGTATTAATAAGAGTTTATGACTGAAAGGTCAGAAAAATAAGGTTAAGTTAATAAGGGCGCACGGTGGATGCCTTGGCACTAGGAGCCGAAGAAGGACGTGACAAACGACGATATGCCTTGGGTAGCTGTAAGTAAGCGATGATCCAGGGATTTCCGAATGGGGGAACCCAACAGGTACTACCTGTTACCCATATCTGTTAAGGATATGAGGAGGAAGACGCAGTGAACTGAAACATCTAAGTAGCTGCAGGAAGAGAAAGCAAAAGCGATTGCCTTAGTAGCGGCGAGCGAAACGGCAGAAGGGCAAACCGAAGAGTTTACTCTTCGGGGTTGTAGGACTGCAATGTGGACTCAAAGATTATAGAAGAATGGTTTGGGAAAATCAGCCAAAGAGAGTGATAGCCTCGTATTCAAAATAGTCTTTGTACCTAGCAGTATCCTGAGTACGGCGGGACACGTGAAATCCCGTCGGAATCTGGGAGGACCATCTCCCAACCCTAAATACTCCCTAGTGACCGATAGTGAACCAGTACCGTGAGGGAAAGGTGAAAAGCACCCCGGGAGGGGAGTGAAATAGAACCTGAAACCGTGTGCCTACAACAAGTTCGAGCCCGTTAATGGGTGAGAGCGTGCCTTTTGTAGAATGAACCGGCGAGTTACGATATGATGCGAGGTTAAGTTGAAGAGACGGAGCCGTAGGGAAACCGAGTCTGAATAGGGCGCCTTAGTATCATGTCGTAGACCCGAAACCATGTGACCTACCCATGAGCAGGTTGAAGGTGCGGTAAGACGCACTGGAGGACCGAACCAGGGCACGTTGAAAAGTGCTTGGATGACTTGTGGGTAGCGGAGAAATTCCAAACGAACTTGGAGATAGCTGGTTCTCTCCGAAATAGCTTTAGGGCTAGCGTCGACATTAGAGATTCTTGGAGGTAGAGCACTGTTTGGGTGAGGGGTCCATCCCGGATTACCAATCTCAGATAAACTCCGAATGCCAATGAATTATGGTCGGCAGTCAGACTGCGAGTGCTAAGATCCGTAGTCGAAAGGGAAACAGCCCAGACCACCAGCTAAGGTCCCAAAATAATTGTTAAGTGGAAAAGGATGTGGGGTTGCACAGACAACTAGGATGTTAGCTTAGAAGCAGCTATTCATTCAAAGAGTGCGTAATAGCTCACTAGTCGAGTGACCCTGCGCCGAAAATGTACCGGGGCTAAAACAATTTACCGAAGCTGTGGATACCTTTATAGGTATGGTAGGAGAGCGTTCTATGTGTGAAGAAGGTGTACCGTGAGGAGTGCTGGAACGCATAGAAGTGAGAATGCCGGTATGAGTAGCGAAAGACAGGTGAGAATCCTGTCCACCGTAAGACTAAGGTTTCCAGGGGAAGGCTCGTCCGCCCTGGGTTAGTCGGGACCTAAGGAGAGACCGAAAGGTGTATCCGATGGACAACAGGTTGATATTCCTGTACTAGAGTATGTAGTGATGGAGGGACGCAGTAGGCTAACTAAAGCAGACGATTGGAAGTGTCTGTCTAAGCAGTGAGGTGTGAATTGAGTTAAATGCTTAGTTCTATAACATTGAGCTGTGATGGGGAGCGAAGTTTAGTAGCGAAGTTAGTGACGTCACACTGCCAAGAAAAGCTTCTAGCGTTTAAACATACTCTACCCGTACCGCAAACCGACACAGGTAGTCGAGGCGAGTAGCCTCAGGTGAGCGAGAGAACTCTCGTTAAGGAACTCGGCAAAATGACCCCGTAACTTCGGGAGAAGGGGTGCTGACTTTAAGTCAGCCGCAGTGAATAGGCCCAAGCAACTGTTTATCAAAAACACAGCTCTCTGCTAAATCGTAAGATGATGTATAGGGGGTGACGCCTGCCCGGTGCTGGAAGGTTAAGAGGAGTGCTTAGCGGTAACGCGAAGGTATGAATTGAAGCCCCAGTAAACGGCGGCCGTAACTATAACGGTCCTAAGGTAGCGAAATTCCTTGTCGGGTAAGTTCCGACCCGCACGAAAGGCGTAATGATTTGGGCACTGTCTCAACGAGAGACTCGGTGAAATTTTAGTACCTGTGAAGATGCAGGTTACCCGCGACAGGACGGAAAGACCCCATGGAGCTTTACTGCAGTTTGATATTGAGTGTCTGTACCACATGTACAGGATAGGTAGGAGTCTAAGAGATCGGGACGCCAGTTTCGAAGGAGACGTTGTTGGGATACTACCCTTGTGTTATGGCCACTCTAACCCAGATAGGTGATCCCTATCGGAGACAGTGTCTGACGGGCAGTTTGACTGGGGCGGTCGCCTCCTAAAAGGTAACGGAGGCGCCCAAAGGTTCCCTCAGAATGGTTGGAAATCATTCGCAGAGTGTAAAGGTATAAGGGAGCTTGACTGCGAGAGCTACAACTCGAGCAGGGACGAAAGTCGGGCTTAGTGATCCGGTGGTTCCGTATGGAAGGGCCATCGCTCAACGGATAAAAGCTACCCTGGGGATAACAGGCTTATCTCCCCCAAGAGTTCACATCGACGGGGAGGTTTGGCACCTCGATGTCGGCTCGTCGCATCCTGGGGCTGTAGTCGGTCCCAAGGGTTGGGCTGTTCGCCCATTAAAGCGGCACGCGAGCTGGGTTCAGAACGTCGTGAGACAGTTCGGTCCCTATCCGTCGCGGGCGTAGGAAATTTGAGAGGATCTGCTCCTAGTACGAGAGGACCAGAGTGGACTTACCGCTGGTGTACCAGTTGTCTTGCCAAAGGCATCGCTGGGTAGCTATGTAGGGAAGGGATAAACGCTGAAAGCATCTAAGTGTGAAACCCACCTCAAGATGAGATTTCCCATGATTTTATATCAGTAAGAGCCCTGAGAGATGATCAGGTAGATAGGTTAGAAGTGGAAGTGTGGCGACACATGTAGCGGACTAATACTAATAGCTCGAGGACTTATCCAAAGTAACTGAGAATACGAAGTGTGAAGGCTTTCTTGGAATTTGATAGATATTCAATTTTGAGTAGGTATTACTCAAAGTTAAGTGACGATAGCCTAGGAGATACACCTGTACCCATGCCGAACACAGAAGTTAAGCCCTAGAACGCCGGAAGTAGTTGGGGGTTGCCCCCTGTGAGATAAGGAAGTCGCTTAGCT
>NZ_JVHE01000063.1:0-51120 GCF_001072925.1 Streptococcus pseudopneumoniae
CAAGTGAAATAGGATTTTATTTCTTTTGTTTTTCTTTCAAATATTAGAATGATTTGCTCAGAAGATTCAGTTTTTCATGATAGCTGGAAACTTATGAAATAGTCTCATGTAAAGTGTATGAAATGGTTTACTTTTTTTCAGAAATAAGCTATACTAGTTAGAGTAAACTGTGATAAAATGGAGGTATTGTCTATGGTTGACAAGAGACTCATCGAAGAGATCAAAAACAATACCAATATTGTCGAAATCATAGGAGAAGTGATTTCTTTACAAAAATCTGGACGGAACTTTTTAGGGCTCTGTCCTTTTCATGGTGAAAAGACCCCTTCCTTTAATGTGGTCGAGGATAAGCAATTTTACCACTGCTTTGGATGTGGTCGTTCTGGAGATGTTTTTAAGTTTATCGAGGAGTATCAGCAGGTAACCTTTGCGGATGCAGTGAGGATATTAGCTGAGAGACTTGGGATTCAGATGGCAGCTCCTGTTCAAAGTTCTGTAAAGCCTAGGTCTCCCCATCAAAATCTCTATGATATGCATGAGAAAGCTGCTCGTTTTTATCATGCCATTCTCATGACGACGAAGATGGGTGAGGAGGCGAGAAACTATCTCTATAAACGTGGCTTAACAGATGATGTTCTCAAGCATTTTATGATTGGTTTAGCTCCAGCAGAACGCTCTTATCTATATCAGCGTTTAGCAGATGATTATAGTGAGAAGGACTTGCTGGATTCGGGTTTGTTTTATCTATCTGAGAGTAACCAATTCTTTGCTACCTTTCATAATCGCATTATGTTTCCTCTTTCAAATGATCAAGGAAAGGTGATTGCCTTTTCTGGTCGTGTATGGCAAGAGACTGATTCTCAAACTGGAAAGTATAAAAATAGTAGAGCGACGGCAATTTTTAACAAAAGTTACGAATTATATCATTTGGAGAGGGTAAAAAAAGGCTCGGGCAAGGCTCCTGAAATCTACCTGATGGAAGGATTTATGGATGTCATTGCGGCTTATCGTGCTGGTATTGAAAATGCAGTTGCTTCTATGGGTACCGCACTGACGAGTGAACATGTGGAGCATCTGAAACGCTTTACCAAAAAAGTGATCGTCACCTATGACGGAGATAAGGCTGGGCAAGCTGCGACGGCTAAAGCCTTGGACGAGCTTAAAGATATACCTGTCCAAGTAGTCCAGATTCCTGACGCGATGGATCCAGATGAATATTTGCAGAAAAACTCTCCTCAAGACTTGGCTTATCTCTTAACCAATACACGCATCAGTCCTGTTGAGTTTTACATCCATCATTTCAGACCGGAAAACAGTGAAAATCTACAAGCTCAGATTGAATTTATAGAGAAAATTGCTCCCTTAATCGCCAAGGAACCCTCTATCACAGCTCAGAATTCCTACATTCACATTTTGACGGATCACTTGCCATCTTTTGACTATCAGCAAGTTGAACATATTGTCAATGAAAGTCGTGTTAGACAGAGAAAGGAGAAGGTCAAGGAGACCTATAGTCCCAGTCCTATCACCATGTCTGTCACCAAGCAACTGACAGCAGTGATGAGAGCAGAGGCCCATATCCTCTATCGAATGATGGAACATCCCTTGGTGCTCAATGACTACCGCTTAAGAGATGACTTTATCTTTGAAACACCAGAGTTTCAGACCTTGTATGGACTCTTGATTGATAATGGAAGTATCTCATCTGAGGATTTGGCTCATCAGACCAGAGAAGTGGAGAGTGCTTGGTATCAAGTCCTAGCCTTAGATTTGCCACCTGAGATGTCCCCTCACGAGTTAGCTGAAGTGGAAGAGTCTCGAAAAAGAGCTCTTTTGAATCAGGAAAATCTGCAAATTAAAAAGAAAGTTCAGGAAGCTAGCCATGTCGGTGATACAGACACCGCATTAGAAGAGCTAGAACGCTTAATTGCCCAAAAAAGAAGAATGGAGTAAGAATGGCAACAAAACAAAAAGAAGTAACAACCTTTGACGTCCAAGTAGCGGAATTTATTCGCAATCATAAAAAAACTGGTACAGCAACAGATGACGAAATCAATAACGCCCTAGTAATACCCTTTACTTTAGATGTGGAAGGTATTGAGAATCTTTTGCAACGTATTCAAGATGCGGGTATCTCAATTACGGACAACGAAGGAAATCCAAGTGCGCGTGTTTTGAGCACTGAGGAAGAACCAGAGTTGACTGATGAAGATTTGATCGGTTCAACCTCAGCTAAGGTCAATGACCCTGTCCGTATGTATTTGAAAGAAATCGGGGTTGTTCCTCTGCTTACAAATGAAGAGGAAAAAGAATTGGCTCTTGCTGTTGAAGCGGGTGATATCGAAGCTAAACAACGCCTTGCAGAAGCAAACCTTCGATTGGTAGTATCTATCGCTAAACGTTATGTTGGACGTGGAATGCAGTTCCTTGACTTGATCCAAGAAGGAAACATGGGCTTGATGAAGGCCGTTGATAAATTTGACTACTCTAAAGGGTTCAAATTCTCAACTTATGCGACTTGGTGGATTCGTCAGGCCATTACTCGTGCCATTGCTGACCAAGCTCGTACCATCCGTATCCCAGTTCACATGGTGGAAACAATTAACAAGCTTGTTCGTGAACAACGTAATCTTCTTCAAGAATTGGGACAAGATCCAACTCCTGAACAAATCGCTGAACGCATGGATATGACACCTGATAAGGTTCGTGAAATTCTCAAGATTGCCCAAGAACCTGTTTCTCTTGAAACACCTATCGGTGAAGAGGATGACAGCCATCTTGGTGATTTTATCGAGGACGAAGTGATTGAAAATCCAGTGGACTACACAACTCGCATCGTTTTGCGTGAACAGTTAGATGAAGTTTTGGATACTCTTACAGATCGTGAAGAAAATGTTCTTCGACTTCGTTTTGGTCTTGATGATGGGAAAATGCGTACCTTGGAAGATGTTGGTAAAGTCTTCAACGTGACTCGTGAGCGTATCCGTCAGATTGAGGCAAAAGCTTTAAGAAAACTTCGCCAGCCAAGTCGAAGCAAACCACTTCGTGATTTCATTGAAGATTAAGTTGAGGGAGAGTGAAGATGGCTTACACAGAAGAACAAATCGAAAATATCAAAACACGTATTTTGACAGCACTAGAAGAAGTGATTGACCCAGAATTGGGGATTGATATTGTCAATCTAGGCTTAATCTACGAAATTCGTTTTGATGGCGATACAGGTGAGACTGAAATTGATATGACCTTGACAACCATGGGTTGTCCCTTGGCAGATCTTTTAACTGACCAAATCTATGATGCTATGACAGATGTTCCAGAGGTTACCAACGTTGAAGTCAAATTAGTCTGGTATCCAGCTTGGACAGTTGAAAAAATGAGCCGTTACGCTCGTATCGCTTTAGGTATCAAGTAAGTATATTATGAAAAGAGAAATAGTGTAGACGCCAGGAATTTCCAGCTTTTATGCTATCTCTCTTTTTATATGCTGATTTTATTTGAAGAAAATGGTATAATGGTTACTATGGAAAAAGAGAAATTACGCATCAACATGCTAAGTTCAAGTGAAAAAGTGGCAGGCCAAGGTGTGTCTGGTGCATACCGTGAACTGGTACAGCTTTTAAAACGAGATGCGAAAGACCAACTGATCGTAACAGAAAATCTTCCAATCGAAGCGGATGTTACTCATTTTCATACGATTGATTTTCCTTATTACCTCTCGACCTTTCAGAAAAAACGTTCTGGACGTAAGATTGGCTATGTTCACTTCTTACCGGATACTTTGGAAGGTAGTTTGAAGATTCCATTCTTCTTAAAGGGGATTGTCAAACGCTATGTATTTTCTTTTTATGACCGTATGGAGCATCTGGTTGTGGTCAATCCTACCTTCATTGAGGATTTGGTTGCTGCTGGAATTCCACGTGAAAAAGTGACCTATATTCCTAACTTTGTCAACAAAGAAAAATGGCATCCACTTCCTATAGAGCAAGTTGAACAACTTCGTAAAGATATGGGAATTGATGAGAATCAGTTTGTAGTCGTTGGTGCAGGTCAGGTTCAGAAGCGTAAAGGAATAGATGACTTTATCACTCTAGCTGAGGAATTACCTGATATCACTTTTATTTGGGCTGGGGGCTTCTCTTTTGGGGGAATAACCGATGGTTATGAACGCTATAAAAAGATTATGGATAACCCTCCTGAAAATCTAATTTTCCCAGGGATTGTTGATCCAGAAAGGATGAGAGAATTCTATGCCTTGGCTGATCTTTTCTTGCTTCCAAGTTATAACGAGCTCTTTCCAATGACTATTTTAGAGGCTGCGAGTTGTGAAGCACCCATTATGCTTCGTGATCTAGATCTTTACAAGGTCATTCTTGAAGGAAATTACAGACCAACAAGTGATGTAGAAGAGATGAAAGCGGCTATCTTGGAATATCAAGAGCATCCAGAAGCACTAAAAGAATTAAAAGAAAAGGCTAAGGCCATTTCAAGAGAATATTCAGAAGAGCATCTTCTTGAAATCTGGCTAAAATTCTATCGGGAGCAAGCAGCTTTAGGAAAAAAATGAGGTAGTATATGCGAATTGGATTATTTACAGATACTTATTTCCCGCAGGTCTCGGGTGTTGCGACCAGTATTCGAACCTTAAAAACAGAACTTGAAAAGCAAGGCCATGCCGTCTTTATCTTCACGACAACCGATAAGGATGTCAATCGTTATGAAGACTGGCAGATTATCCGTATCCCTAGTGTTCCTTTCTTTGCCTTTAAGGATCGACGTTTCGCCTATCGTGGATTTACAAAAGCTCTTGAGATTGCCAAGCAATACAAGCTGGATATTATTCATACGCAGACTGAATTTTCTCTTGGTTTATTAGGGATTTGGATAGCGCGTGAGTTGAAAATCCCTGTTATTCATACCTATCATACCCAGTACGAAGATTATGTCCACTATATTGCTAAAGGAATGTTGATTCGTCCAAGTATGGTCAAGTATCTTGTGAGAGGCTTTCTTCATGATGTTGATGGAGTGATTTGTCCAAGTGAAATTGTGCGAGACCTTCTATCAGATTATAAGGTCAAAGTTGAAAAGCGTGTTATTCCTACAGGGATTGAGCTAGCCAAGTTTGAACGACCTGAGATTGGACCAGAACATATCGCAGACTTACGGGTTAAACTAGGTATTAAGGAAGATGAAAAGATGCTTCTTAGCCTTTCACGTGTTTCTTACGAGAAGAACATTCAAGCCGTTCTGGCAGCATTTCCAGATATTCTAAAAGAAGAGCAAAATGTTAAATTAGTCGTAGCTGGAGATGGTCCTTATCTGGAAAATCTCAAGGAGCAAGCATCAGATTTACAGATTCAAGATTCTGTTATCTTTACTGGTATGATTGCCCCAAGTGAGACAGCGCTCTATTATAAGGCGGCTGACTTCTTTATCTCAGCTTCAACTAGTGAGACGCAAGGCTTGACCTATCTTGAAAGTCTTGCAAGTAAGACTCCGGTAATAGCTCATGGAAATCCCTATCTTGATAACCTCATCAATCATAAAATGTTTGGAACTCTTTATTATGAAGAGAGAGATTTAGCAGGTGCTATTTTAGAAGCTTTAATTGCAACTCCAAAGATGGATGAGAAACTTTTGGCTGAAAAATTGTATGAAATTTCAGCTGAGAATTTTGCTAAGAGAGTGCATGAATTCTATCTAGATGTTATTATTTCAAATAATTTTGAAAAAGAATTGACTGCAGATGAACCTGTTACGAAACGCATTTTAAAGACAGTATTTTATATACCACAACAAGCAGTGTCTATGCCGGTCAAGGGTTCAAGACGTATGTTGAAAGCTTCTAGAAAACAGTTGAGTCATTTAAGAAAATATTTGAACGATTAATCGAATCAAAGAAAGGAAATAAAAAAATGAAAAAGAAATTTATGAGAAGTGGTAGAGATCAAAAAATCGGTGGTGTATGCGCTGGTTTAGCTAATTATTTTGATATTGACCCTACAATTGTACGTGTGATTTGGGGAGTTCTAGCTTTCTGTTATGGTGCTGGACTTATTGCTTACTTGATTTTGTGGGCAATCGCTCCTGTATCAGATGAATTTTAAGAATAGTAAAGGAGAAAAAATGGCATTTGGTGATAATGGGAAACGTAAAAAAACTTTCTTTGAAAAACTAACAATGTTTGTCGTTTTGATTATGTTATTTGTAACCCTAGCAGGTATCTTTGCTACAGCCATCGGTGTATTTAGCAGATTTTAAAATGCTAGTTTTTCTAGCAAGTAGTAATAGTTGGTGACTGGGATTTCCCAGCCCTTTTTAGAGTGAGAAAAGAATATGAGTATGTTTTTAGATACAGCCAAGATCAAGGTCAAGGCTGGAAATGGTGGCGATGGGATGGTTGCCTTTCGCCGTGAAAAATATGTCCCTAATGGCGGTCCATGGGGAGGTGATGGAGGCCGTGGTGGTAACGTTGTCTTTGTTGTAGATGAAGGTTTACGTACCCTGATGGACTTCCGTTATAATCGTCATTTCAAGGCCCAATCGGGTGAAAAAGGGATGACTAAAGGAATGCATGGTAGAGGGGCAGAAGACTTAATTGTCCGTGTACCTCAAGGGACAACTGTGCGTGATGCTGAGACTGGAAAAGTTATCACTGACTTGATTGAGCACGGCCAAGAGTTTATCGTTGCTCACGGTGGTCGAGGTGGTCGTGGAAATATCCGTTTTGCAACACCCAAAAATCCTGCTCCTGAGATTTCTGAGAATGGAGAACCTGGTCAGGAGCGCGAATTACAGTTAGAACTTAAAATCCTTGCTGATGTTGGTTTGGTTGGATTCCCTTCAGTTGGAAAATCAACTCTGCTCAGCGTAATTACCTCTGCAAAACCTAAAATTGGTGCCTACCACTTTACAACAATCGTTCCTAATCTTGGTATGGTCCGTACCCAATCAGGTGAGTCCTTTGCAGTGGCAGACCTTCCTGGATTGATTGAAGGTGCTAGTCAAGGCGTGGGCTTGGGAACTCAGTTCCTTCGCCATATTGAGCGTACTCGCGTTATCCTTCATATCATCGATATGTCAGCCAGTGAAGGTCGCGATCCTTACGAAGATTATCTAGCTATTAACAAAGAGTTGGAATCTTACAACCTTCGTCTCATGGAGCGTCCCCAAATCATTGTTGCTAATAAGATGGATATGCCAGAGAGTCAAGAAAATCTCGAAGAATTCAAGAAAAAATTGGCTGCTAATTATGATGAATTTGAAGAATTACCGCCAATCTTCCCAATCTCAGGTTTGACCAAACAAGGTTTAGCACCTTTATTGGACGCAACGGCTGAACTTCTTGATAAGACCCCAGAATTTCTTCTTTATGATGAGTCAGAAATGGAAGAAGAAGTTTATTATGGCTTTGATGAAGAAGAAAAACCATTTGAAATTAGTCGTGATGACGATGCAACTTGGGTACTTTCAGGTGAAAAACTCATCAAACTCTTTAACATGACTAACTTTGACCGTGATGAGTCTGTTATGAAATTTGCTCGTCAGTTGCGAGGTATGGGAGTCGATGAAGCTCTCCGTGCCCGTGGCGCCAAGGATGGAGATTTGGTTCGTATCGGTAAGTTTGAGTTTGAATTTGTAGACTAGGAGATAGCTATGGGAGATAAACCGATATCTTTCCGTGATGCTGATGGAAATTTTGTTTCTGCAGCAGATGTCTGGAATGAGAAGAAGTTAGAAGAACTGTTTAATCGCCTCAATCCAAATAGAGCTTTGAGACTAGCAAGAACTAAAAAGCAAGCTGAAAATAATAAATCATAAAATTAACCCGTGATGATAGTCATCACGGGTTTTTGTTACCGATCAAAAAATAGAGGTGGTGCAAATTGTTTGAGGCGTTCAAAGCAAGATTGAGCTTGTTCCTTATCCTCGCAGATAACCAAACAGACATCATTTCCACAGATAGTAGCGACTATTTCAGGGAAGTTTAGGGCGTCCAAGATAGATCCGAAGAATTGTGCCAAACCTGGATAGGTTTTGATAACAACTTGGTGTTGGACGGGTTGCATCATGTAGAGGGCTTCCTCCATATAAACTTCTAGCCGTTTTTCCCACTTGGATGTAGAGCCAGTGTTGATTGAATAATAGGAGTGTTCACCTTCACGAATCTTAGAAAGATTCATCAGGTTAATGTCTCTTGAAAGTGTTGCTTGTGTGACCTGTACTCCGTTTTCAATCAGTAGTTCTTGTAATTCAGTTTGGGTATGAATTTTTTGTTTAGTGATTAGGGCTCGGATGAGCTGGTGTCTTTGTTCGGCTTTGTTCATCTACAGTTACCTCCCTTTGAAAAGGAATCTCAAGACTAGACTGTGCAAGGTCGACAGTCAAGTGATAGTCTGTATTGTCACGTACAGTAATCTCAAAGTCTGTTGTGTAAAGAACGAGACGTACTGTATCGCCTTCTTTTAGTTTGTAAATAGTTGGTTGGAGTTCAAATTGAAATTCCATCCATTCATCAGGCTTAACTTCCTCAATTTTCAGTAAATCATGACGATTTTGAAGATTGAGATAGCCTTTGGTGATAACGCGCTGTGCATTTGGGCTAAACGGTAGCTCGCAAAGATTTTCCAGCATGTGGTAACGACCATTATCAATCGTACGAGCAGACAAGACTCCTGGATACGGTTGTAGGTATTTCTTTTGACCAAGTTCGAGAAGTTGGGCAGATAGTAAGCCTTTGTTTGTACTTGATTTGAGACGGAGGTTTAGTTTAACACGACCGTTGAGATGAATGTCTTCTGTCAGTGGTAGGTCAATAGTAACCTGATTCACCTTACCTTGATAGAGTTCATTGTTAAAGGTTTGGTAAGTTTTTCCAAATCGTTCAAAGTCTGAGTCTTGATAGTGGTTTTGAATGACAGCTTCTTCAGTACCTAATGTGAAAGTTTTGTGGTCAGTTTGATTTCCAAAATCTTCAAGAGTCATCCAGGTTTGAGGAGCAGTATTGTCTTGCCAAACGACTCTTGGAAGTCGGTAATCAGTTTCATGCCCCAATAATTTTTGAGTCAACAGGGCATTCATGGATTCACGGAAATCAATAGACTGCCAGTTGTTCATATAAACATGGGCACCGTTATGATAAAAGAGATGTTTCTTAATATTGCTTGGAAGAGCATTGAACATTTGATAGACATGAAGTGGTTTTACATTCCAGTCTTGTGAACCGTGTGTAAAAACAACCTCAGCTTTGACCTTGTGGGCATTAAGTAGGTAGTTTCTGTCATGCCAGAATTGGTTATAATCCCCAGTTTTACGGTCTAGATTTTTCTTGAGTTCTTCTATGGAAGCTTTATGAGCGTCATTTCCACGAATATAGTCACCAGCTAAGAGATTACGAGAATAAGTTAATTCATCTAATGAATCGAAGTCCTCCCCTGGATAGCCACCAGGGCTTGTTACCAGACCATTTTCACGGTAATAGTTGTACCAAGAAGAAATACCGGCTTCAGCAATAATGACTTCTAAACCATCAACTCCTGTAGTGGCAAGACCATTAGACATTGTTCCTAGATAAGAAATACCAGTAGTTGCAACTTTTCCATTTGACCAATCAGCCTTGACCTGACGTTTACGACTGTGGTCTGTGAAGGCACGACAACGACCATTGAGCCAATCAATGACATTTTTATAGGCTTCAACTTGTCGGTAATCTCCGTTGGTCATTTGACCTTGAGAATCCTTGGTTCCAAGACCAGATACGTAGATATTTGCAAATCCTCTTGGAAGGAAGTAGTCGTTAAGTGTGTAGCTGCTATTGATATGAGTGAGTTTTTCTTCAGCTTTTGGAACGAGTTCAGCTTCTCCAACAGGTTCAACCAAGTCTAATGTTGGTTTTTCTAGAGAAATTTCATGCGGTTCCTTGACTTCTAGCTCAGATTCCATTTTGTAAAGAGCTTTATCGCTTGCTTTATCATTGGTTCCTTGATGGTAAGGACTTGCCGTCATAACAGCTGGAATTTTGTCATGGTAAGATGGACGGATAATATTTACCTTGATAAGATCTGGCAGTCCATCATTATCAGAATCAATACGACTTTCCACATAAACAACTTCCCGAATAGCATTGTTTGAAGAAAAGGTTGCCAAACTCTTGCCATTGAAGTAGTGGTAATCATTGTCCTCAGGGATAAGACCGTCGCTAACCAATTGATCGATCAAGGTATTTCCCTTTTTAGTGCGCGTGTTAAGGAGTTGATAGAGATTGTCAATCAAATCTCCGTATACAATAGGGAATGCCGTTTCTTTATGAAAAGCAAGACCATCTTCAAAGTCTGTCAAGTAGTTGAAACCAAGCAACTGAAAGGCAACAGTATAGAAAATTTCTGCAGTTAATTCACGATCAGAATTGAAGAAAGTGAGCAGATCAGTTTCTTTATCAACCGCTAAAGTTGAGAGGGGATAATCCGTATTTTTGTAATTGAAAAAGCAAGTTCTAACAAAAGCTTCAAATAATTCTTTATCAGAATTTGATTGGTCAAACTTGAATCCAAGGCTGGATAATTCCTGTAAAGCTTCTTGCTGGCTTACAGGATAGTAACTGAATTGATTAAAACGCATAGATGCCTCCTTTGAAGAATCATTAAATTTATTATATCAAAAAATTAGGGAAAATGATAGAATCAGCTGGTTTGGAAAGGTTAAATTGCTAATTTTCTAATAGAGTTTAAGAGAGTATTTTAACAAGCCCTATCTTGATTTTTTGAGTATCCTAAAAGGTTATGCTATACTAGAAATATGTTAGATTTGGAGAATTATGGTGTGACCATGTGGGAAGAGGAGAAAATTCTCTCTTTCCGTCAAAAATTATTAGCCTGGTATGACGAAAATAAGCGGGATTTACCTTGGAGACGGAGTAAGAATCCTTACCATATCTGGGTATCTGAAATTATGTTGCAGCAGACTCGAGTTGATACCGTCATTCCCTATTATGAACGTTTTTTAGACTGGTTTCCGACTGTAGAGAGCTTAGCAAATGCACCTGAGGAACGCTTATTAAAAGCCTGGGAAGGACTTGGCTATTATTCTCGTGTTCGCAATATGCAAACAGCCGCTCAACAGATTATGAATGAATTTGAAGGGAAGCTCCCGTCTACTTACGAAGGTATTTCAAGCTTAAAAGGGATTGGTCCTTATACAGCTGGTGCAATCTCTAGTATTGCATTTAACCTTCCTCAGCCTGCAGTAGATGGCAATGTCATGCGTGTTTTGGCACGTTTGTTTGAAGTCAATCATGATATTGGAAATCCTAACAATCGAAAAATATTTCAAGCGATGATGGAAGTTCTGATAGATCCTGATCGTCCAGGTGATTTCAATCAGGCTTTGATGGATTTAGGTTCAGATATTGAGGCACCTGTTAATCCAAGACCGGAGGAGAGTCCTGTTAAGGAGTTCAGTGCTGCTTACCAACATGGGACCATGGATCGCTATCCCATTAAGGCTCCCAAGAAAAAGCCAATCCCTATTTATCTAAAGGCTCTTGTAGTGCAAAATAATCAGGGGCAGTTTCTATTAGAGAAGAATGAGAGTGAAAAACTCTTGGCTGGATTTTGGCATTTTCCCTTGATTGAAGTTGATGAATTCTCAGACCAGACTCAGGATTTGGGCCTTTTTAGTCAAGTAGCGGAGCCAATTTTACAGCTTGGACCATCTCCACAGGAAAGTTTTGAACAGGACTATGATCTTGAAGTTGATTGGCAAGATCTACGTTTTGAAGAGGTCAAGCACATTTTTAGCCATCGTAAATGGCATATCCAGATAATTGCAGGCCGAGTTACTGAAACACAGGAATATGCAGATAGAGAAGTCCTTTGGTTAAGTCCGGAAGAATTTATCAATTATCCCCTAGCTAAACCTCAGCAAAAGATTTGGCAAGCCTACTTGAAAAGAAGCTGCTAGTATCGGTCTTTCGTGTCTTCTTTACATTTTTTTGGTATAATGAGATAAGGAAAAAGGTGACTAAATGAAAAAAATACTAATTGTAGATGATGAAAAACCCATCTCAGATATTATAAAATTTAATATGACCAAGGAAGGTTATGAAGTTGTAACTGCTTTTAATGGTCGTGAAGCACTTGAACAATTTGAAGCTGAGCAACCAGATATTATTATCTTGGATTTGATGCTTCCAGAGATTGATGGACTTGAAGTTGCAAAAACTATTCGTAAGACAAGTAGTGTTCCTATTATCATGCTTTCAGCAAAGGACAGCGAGTTTGATAAGGTTATTGGGCTTGAACTTGGAGCGGATGACTATGTAACCAAGCCATTTTCAAATCGTGAACTACAGGCCCGTGTTAAAGCTCTTCTCCGTCGTACAGATATTGTCTCAGTTGATAACCAAGAACCTGAAACGAAATTACAAAGTCTGCAGATTGGCGATTTGGAGATTTTACCCGATGCTTACGTGGCTAAGAAATATGGTGAAGAGTTAGACCTAACCCACCGCGAATTCGAACTCTTACATCATTTAGCTTCTCATCTTGGTCAAGTTATTACCCGAGAACATCTTCTTGAAACTGTTTGGGGATATGACTATTTTGGAGATGTCCGTACAGTTGATGTAACTATTAGACGTTTGCGCGAGAAGATTGAAGACACACCAAGTAGACCTGAATACATCCTAACTCGTCGTGGAGTAGGATATTATATGAGAAATAATGATTGAAGTAATTAGACAAACAATTTTGACGAGTGACTTTATCTTTATCCTCATCCTAATTGGCTTTATTATGCTGGTGACTTTTCTTCTGCTTGAGAGCCGTCGTGATAATATTCGCCTTAGACAGCTAAACCAGAAGGTTAAGGATTTAATTGCTGGTGATTATTCTCAGGTTTTGGATATGCAGGGAAGTTCAGAGATTACCAATATCACAAACAATCTTAATGATTTGTCAGAAGTAATCCGTTTGACTCAAGAAAATCTGGAACAAGAGAGTAAAAGGTTGCATAGTATCTTGTCCTACATGACAGACGGAGTACTTGCGACCAATCGTCGTGGGCAAATCATCATGATTAATGATATGGCCAAGAGACAACTTGGAGTCGAAAGGGATGATGCTCTTAATCAAAATATCTTAGAGTTACTCAAGATTGAGGATGAGTATGAGTTGAGAGATCTCATTACCCAAAGTCCTGAATTGATGATTTATTCCCAAAATGTGAATGGCGAGTATATCAGCTTGCGCGTGCGTTTTGCCTTGATTCGTAGAGAGTCTGGCTTTATCTCTGGTTTAGTAGCAGTTCTACATGATACGACTGAACAAGAGAAGGAAGAACGTGAGAGAAGGCTTTTCGTTTCGAACGTTAGTCATGAGTTGCGGACACCCTTGACCAGTGTAAAATCCTATCTTGAGGCTTTAGATGAAGGTGCGCTTTCAGAGCCAGTTGCTCCAGACTTTATCAAGGTTTCTCTTGATGAAACCAACCGTATGATGCGGATGGTGACGGACCTCTTGCACCTCTCACGGATCGACAATGAGACCAGTCACTTGGATGTTGAGTTGATTAACTTCACTGCCTTTATCACCTTTATTCTCAATCGTTTTGATAAAATGAAAAGTCAAGATGAGGAGAAGAAGTACGAGTTGGTGAGAGATTATCCGATTAACTCTGTTTGGATTGAGATTGATACGGATAAGATGACCCAGGTGATTGATAATATTTTAAATAATGCTATCAAGTATTCACCAGATGGTGGAAAAATCACTGTAAGCATGAAGACTACAGATGATCAGATGATTTTATCTATTTCGGACCAAGGGCTTGGGATTCCTAAAGAAGATCTACCAAAGATTTTTGACCGTTTTTATCGTGTTGACAAGGCAAGAAGTCGTGCTCAAGGTGGTACTGGTCTAGGACTTGCTATTGCTAAAGAAATCGTCAAACAACATAATGGATTTATCTGGGCTAAGAGTGAATACGGTAAGGGTTCAACCTTTACTATCGTACTTCCATACGATAAGGATGCCGTGAAAGAAGAGATTTGGGAGGATGAACTAGAAGACTAGAATGAGTGATATTGGTTTTAAATACAGTATTTTAGCATCGGGTTCCAGTGGAAATTCATTTTACTTGGAAACACCAAAAAAGAAAATTTTAGTAGATGCGGGCCTATCTGGCAAAAAAATTACAAGCCTTTTGAGTGAAATCAATCGTAAACCAGAGGATTTAGACGCTATCTTGATTACGCATGAACATTCAGACCATATCCACGGTGTGGGCGTTCTGGCTCGCAAGTACGGTATGGATCTTTATGCCAATGAGAAAACTTGGCAGGCTATGGAAAATAGTAAGTATCTTGGTAAGGTTGACTCATCTCAAAAGCATATTTTCGAGATGGGGAAAACCAAAACCTTTGGTGACATCGATATCGAGAGTTTCGGTGTGAGTCATGATGCAGTCGCGCCACAGTTTTATCGTTTTATGAAGGATGATAAGAGCTTTGTCATGCTGACGGATACGGGCTATGTTAGTGACCGTATGGCTGGCATTGTCGAGAATGCAGATGGCTACCTGATCGAGTCAAATCATGATGTGGAAATCCTGCGAGCAGGATCTTACGCATGGCGACTCAAGCAACGTATCCTGTCTGACCTTGGTCACCTCTCAAACGAGGATGGAGCAGACGCCATGATTCGTACACTAGGTAATCGTACTAAGAAGATTTACCTAGGCCATTTGTCCAAGGAAAATAATATCAAGGAACTGGCCCACATGACCATGGTCAATCAGTTAGCTCAGGCAGATCTTGGAGTTGGAGTAGACTTTCAAGTTTACGATACTTCACCAGACACTGCAACACCATTGACGGAGATATAAAAAAGAAGGCACAAGCCTTCTTTTTTATAGACTATTTTACAAGCCAGCAAATTCTTTGATTTCTTGAGCTGACATTGAAGAGTCGCAACGGACATTGATTTGTCCATTTGCAACATGGACGAATCCTGGTACAGTAGGGATTTCATAGCGTGAGCGGAAGTCTTGTAAAGCTTCAAGTTGACTTGGCTCTTCGCTATTGATGAAGTAGATGTGCGCTTTGGTTTCAGCCACCACACCAGCCAATGTACCAGCAAATTTACGGCAGTAAGGACAAGTTTTGCGTCCGATGAAGAAAGTTGCTGTTTCTTGATTGTCAAGTGCTTCTTGAGCACGCGCTACAGTTGTAACTTCAAGATCTTTGATGTTTTCTAAAAATTGTTCCATGAGATTACCTCGCTTTCATTGATATGTCTAGTATGCCATAAAGTTTCTAAAATTGCTCAGTTTTGATACGCGAATAGATGGTGGTGCAGAAAGCAGTAGACTAAGTCTGATTTTCTTGTCCTATATTTCTGTATCTTTAAAGAAATAGCAACTAAAGTTCTGGTCAAAAGAGATAGAAGAAGACATAAATTACAGTCAGCTTTTACTTTATCATCAAAAATAAAGGTCAGGATTTTTCCCGACCTTTAAATAGTTTTTTATTTTACAAAGGCATTGATTTCAGCTTCGATGTTAGCAATCTTAGCTTGTGAATCTTCGTTGCTTTCACCAACAACTGCAATGTAGAACTTGATTTTTGGTTCAGTACCTGAAGGGCGAACTGCAATCCATGATCCGTCAGCAAGTGTGTATTTCAATACATCACTTGGAGGAGTAGTTAAGGCTGTTACAGTGCCATCAGCGGCAGTAGATGTTTGTGCTTTAAAGTCTTCAACGACAGTGATAGTTGTTGCATTCCATTCTTTTGGTGCATTGTTGCGGAATTTAGCCATAATTGCTTTGATTTGTTCAGCACCGTCAACACCAGAGAGGGTAACAGAGATTGTCTTTTCAGCATAGTAGCCGTACTCTTTGTAGATTTCTTCGATACCATCTGCAAGAGTCAAACCACGTGAACGGTAGTAAGCTGCAAGTTCAGCAACAACAAGAACAGCTTGGATAGCGTCTTTATCACGCACGAATGGTTTAATCAAGTAACCGAAGCTTTCTTCAAATCCCATCATGTAAGTGTGATTGTGTTTTTCTTCGAATTCTTGGATTTTTTCAGCGATAAATTTGAAACCAGTCAAGACGTTGAACATAGTTGCGCCGTAGCTTTCAGCAATCTTAGTTACCAAGTCAGTTGATACGATAGATTTGCAAAGGGCTGCATTTTCTGGAAGTGTACCAGCATTTTTGTGAGCTTCCAAAATGTACTTAGCCATAATGGCACCGATTTGGTTCCCCGAAAGGTTAAGGTAGCTTCCGTCTTTTTGAAGGACTTCAACACCGACACGGTCAGCGTCAGGGTCAGTTGCGACAAGAACATCAGCCCCTACTTGGCGACCAAGTTCTTCTGCAAGTGCAAAGGCTGCTTGGCTTTCTGGGTTTGGAGATTTAACAGTTGAGAAGTCTGGGTCTGGAGTAGCTTGAGCTTCAACAACTTGAACTGAGTCGAATCCTGCTTGTGCAAGAGCACGACGCGCCAACATTTCACCAGTACCGTGAAGAGGAGTGTAGACAATCTTCATGTCCTTACCAAACTCTTCAATCAAAGCTGGGTTGATGTTCACATCTTTGACTTCTTTGAGGTATTCGGTATCGACTGCTTCGCCAATAACTTCAATCAAACCAGATGCTTTTTCAGCTTCTACATCAGCAACTTCAATAGCAAATGGATTTTCGATAGCACGGATATAAGTTGTCAAAGCATCCGCATCGTGTGGAGGCATTTGACCACCATCTTCTCCGTAAACCTTATAACCATTAAATGGAGCAGGGTTGTGGCTAGCAGTAATCATGATACCTGCGAAGCAGTTGAGGTGACGAACAGCAAATGAAAGCTCTGGTGTTGGACGGAGACTTTCAAAAACATAAGATTTAATACCGTGTTTAGCAAGAACTGCTGCAGATTCAAAGGCAAATTCTGGAGAGAAGTGACGGCTATCATAAGCGATGGCTACACCACGTTCTTTTTCGTTTCCACCTTTTGACTCAATCAAACGAGCCAAACCTTCAGTTGCTTGACGGACAACGTAAATGTTAATGCGGTTAGTACCAGCACCAATCAATCCACGCATACCTGCAGTACCAAACTCAAGATTGGTATAGAATGCGTCTTCTTTAGTTTTCTCGTCCATGTTTTCCAAATCTTGACGAAGGTAATCTGGAAGTTCTGCGAAATCAACCCATTTTTGGTAGTTTTCTTGATAAGCCATAGGAAATCTCCTTTAATATATAATCTAATCGCTTACATTATACCACGATTTGTAGTTTTAGTAAAACGTTAGCATGAGTTTCTGAAATAGTTATGAAATATACCCAAACCACAAGTCTTGAACGGCTTACCGAAACATGCTATACTAACTGTATGATTATTTTACAAGCTAATAAAATTGAACGTTCTTTTGCTGGAGAGGTTCTTTTTGATAATATAAACCTACAAGTAGATGAAAGAGATCGCATTGCTCTCGTTGGGAAAAATGGTGCTGGAAAGTCTACTTTGCTCAAGATATTGGTTGGAGAAGAGGAGCCAACCACTGGTGAAATCAATAAGAAAAAAGATATTTCCCTCTCTTATCTAGCACAGGATAGTCGCTTTGAGTCTGAAAATACAATTTACGATGAAATGCTACATGTATTTGATGATTTGCGTCGGACTGAAAGACAACTTCGACAGATGGAGTTGGACATGGGTGAAAAGACTGGTGCAGAATTAGACAAACTTATGTCTGACTACGATCGCCTATCAGAAAATTTCCGTCAGGCTGGAGGATTTACCTATGAAGCCGATATTCGCTCTATCTTAAATGGATTCAAGTTTGACGAGTCCATGTGGCAGATGCGAATCGCTGAGCTTTCCGGTGGTCAAAATACTCGTTTAGCCCTTGCCAAAATGCTCCTTGAAAAGCCTAATCTCTTGGTCTTGGACGAGCCGACTAACCACCTAGATATTGAAACCATTGCCTGGCTAGAGAATTACTTGGTAAACTATAGCGGTGCCCTTATTATTGTCAGTCACGACCGTTATTTCTTGAACAAGGTTGCGACCATAACACTTGACTTAACCAAACATTCTTTAGACAGATACGTAGGAAACTACTCGAGTTTTGTGGAGCAAAAGGAGCAGAAGCTCGCAACTGAAGCTAAAAACTACGAAAAGCAACAGAAGGAAATTGCTGCTTTGGAAGACTTTGTCAACCGAAATCTTGTTCGAGCTTCAACGACCAAACGTGCCCAATCTCGACGCAAGCAACTGGAGAAAATGGAGCGATTGGACAAGCCTGAAGCTGGTAAAAAATCAGCTAATATGACCTTCCATTCTGATAGAGTATCTGGTAATGTCGTTTTAACGGTCGAGAATGCTGCTATTGGCTATGATGGTGAAATATTATCTGAACCTATCAACCTAGATCTTCGTAAGATGAATGCTATTGCCATTGTTGGTCCTAACGGTATTGGTAAGTCAACCTTTATTAAATCCATTGTCGGCCAGATTCCCTTTATTAAGGGTGAAAAGCGCTTTGGTGCTAATGTTGAGGTTGGTTACTATGACCAGACTCAGAGCAAACTAACACCGAGTAATACAGTCTTAGACGAGCTCTGGAATGATTTCAAGCTGACTCCTGAACTAGAAATTCGTAATCGCCTAGGTGCTTTCCTATTCTCAGGTGATGATGTTAAAAAATCAGTTGGCATGCTGTCAGGTGGAGAGAAAGCTCGATTGCTCCTAGCTAAACTTTCCATGGAAAACAATAACTTCTTGATTCTGGATGAGCCGACCAACCACTTGGACATTGATAGCAAGGAAGTTCTGGAAAATGCATTAATCGACTTTGATGGAACTCTTCTCTTTGTCAGCCACGACCGTTATTTCATCAACCGTGTTGCCACTCATGTGCTGGAATTATCTGAGAATGGATCAACACTTTATCTTGGTGATTATGACTATTATGTCGATAAAAAAGCAGAGCTAGCAGCTAGCCAAGCAGAAGAAGCGGCAACTGTTGACCAAGAAAAAGAAGTTTCTCCAGTTAATGACTATCAAGCCCAAAAGGAAAGTCAAAAAGAACTGCGTAAATTGATGAGACAAATCGAAAACCTAGAGACAGAAATCGAAGAATTGGAAACGCAAGCCCAAGCTATCTCTGAACAAATGCATACAACCAATGATGCAGATGAACTCATGCAATTACAAGCAGAACTGGATAAAATTAGCCATCGTCAAGAAGAAGCAATTCTTGAGTGGGAAGAATTATCGGAGCAGGTGTAAGATGGAAAATCTTGGAAAAGTTTTTCGTGAATTTCGAATCAGTAAGAATTACTCTCTAAAAGAAGCTGCAGGAGAGGCCTGTTCGACCTCCCAATTATCCCGCTTTGAATTAGGGGAGTCTGATCTGGCTGCTTCACGTTTCTTTGAAATATTAGATAATATTCACGTGACGATTGAGAATTTTATGGATAAGACTAGAAATTTTCAACATCATGAACATGTGTGCTTGATGGCTCAGATTATTCCACTTTACTACTCAAATGATATTGCAGGTTTTCAAAAACTTCAAGAAGAACAACTTGAAAAGGCTAAGAGTTCAACAAATCCCCTCTATTTTGAGCTGAACTGGATTTTGTTACAAGGTCTGATTTGTCAAAGAGATGATAGCTTCACTATGAAGCAAGGTGATCTGGATAAGGTGGCAGATTATCTTTTCCAAACGGATGAATGGACCATGTATGAGTTGATTCTCTTTGGCAATCTCTACAGCTTTTATGATGTGGACTATGTTGCTCGACTTGGTAGAGAAGTGATGGAGAGGGAGGATTTCTACAAAGAAATTGGTCGCCATCGAAAACTGGTCTTGATTTTAGCCCTTAATTGTTACCAGCATTGTTTAGAACATCTTGCTTTTGAAAATGCCAGCTACTTTGAAGCTTATATAGAGAAGATCATAGGTAAGAGCATCAAACTCTATGAGCGTAATGTTTTCCACTTTCTTAAAGGCTTTGCCCTTTATCAGAAGGGGCAAAAAAAAGAAGGTTGTAAACAAATGCAGGAAGCTATGAATATTTTTGACCTGTTTGGGCTTCCAGAGCAGGTAGCTTACTATCAGGAACATTACGATAAATTTGTCAAAAATTAATTTCCCAAATAAGGGAAAAATGAGAAACTCCTTCAAGTTTTGATACAATAGTTTCAAAATTTGAGAGGAGTTTTTATGAATCGATATGCAGTACAGTTGATTAGTCGTGGAGCTATAAACAAGATAGGAAATATGCTCTATGATTATGGAAATAGTGTTTGGTTGGCATCGATGGGAACGATTGGGCAAACCGTTCTAGGTATTTATCAAATTTCAGAGTTGGTGACAGCTATACTAGCTAATCCATTTGGAGGCGTGATTTCAGACCGTTTTTCGCGTCGCAAGATTTTGATGACAACAGACTTGGTTTGTGGGATTCTCTGTCTGGTCATTTCTTTTATCAGAAATGATAGCTGGATGATTGGAGCTTTAATCTTTGCTAATATTGTTCAGGCAATTGCCTTTGCTTTTTCTCGGCCTGCCAATAAAGCTATTATCACAGAGGTGGTAGCAAAGGACGAGATAGTGACCTATAACTCTCGCTTAGAGTTAGTTTTGCAGGTTGTTGGTGTTAGTTCTCCTGTGCTTTCTTTTCTTGTTTTACAATTTGCAAGTCTTCATATGACGCTCTTACTAGATGCTTTGACTTTTTTCATTGCTTTTGCACTAGTTGCTTTACTTCCAAAAGAAGAACCAAAGGTTCAAGAGAAGAAGAGTTTTACAGGGAAAGATATTTTTGCGGATATCAAAGATGGCTTGCACTATATCAGGCATCAAAAAGAAATTTTCTTTCTCTTGTTAGTGGCCTCAAGTGTGAATTTCTTTTTTGCAGCTTTTGAGTTTTTGCTCCCTTTTTCAAATAAACTCTATGGTGTAGACGGAGCCTATGCAACTATCTTAACCATGGGTGCAATTGGCTCAATCATCGGAGCATTGATTGCAAATAAATTTAAATCCAGTATGAATACACTTTTGTTCTTATTGATCCTCACAGGCGTAGGAGTTTTCATGATGGGACTGCCACTGCCTAATTTTCTCACTTTTTCAGGAAACCTAGTTTGTGAACTCTTTATGACGATTTTTAATATTCACTTTTTCACTCAGGTACAAACTAAGGTTGATGGAGACTATCTGGGGAGAGTATTGAGTACCATTTTTACACTAGCGATTCTCTTTATGCCGATTGCAAAAGGGTTAATGACCTTTCTACCGAGCGTCCATTTAGCTTCCTTTTTAATTATCGGTTTTGGAGTTATTTTTCTTTCTTTAGTATCAATGTTCTATATTCAAAGGCAAGGATAACACAGAAAAAAAGCAACGGCGCCGTTGCTTTTTTGTTTACATCTATCCACCCTGAGGGAATCGAACCCCCATCTCAAGAACCGGAATCTTACGTGATATCCATTACACTAAGGGTGGAAACTTTAATTATTATATCAAAAAAGAGAGCTGAACTCAAGTTTTTTCTAAACTCAGCAAAAGGAGAAGTAAAAAAGGATTCAGTATGAACCGAATCCTCAAGACGATTATTTTTTCTCAAGAAGAGCTTTGATTTCTTGAAGAACTTCCAACTCAGTTGGACCAGCAGGTGCTTCTTCAACAACCTCTTCTTTTTTAGTAAGGCTTTGAGCTTTTTCCATTGCTTTAATCACAAAGAATAGAACAGTACCAACAACTAGGAAGTTGATAACAGCACTCAAGAATTTACCATATGTAACACCATTCCATGCAAGCTCAGCGATGTTTTGTACTTTCGCAGCTTCCAAGGCTGGGTTCAATAGGAGTGGAGTGATGATATCATTAACAAATGAAGTTACGATAGCACCAAAAGCAGAAGCGATGATCACACCGACAGCAAGGTCTACAACATTACCGCGGAGCAAAAATTCTTTAAGATCTTTTAACATTTTCTTTTTCCTTTCGAAACTTTTACAATCTAAATTATAACTTAATCATCTGTTGAACGCAAGAAATATGCTTAGTGTTTTTTAAAAACAAAAACTTTACTGAAGATGTAATTGAGGACTATGATAGTAACTTGTGCAAAAATAGTCTCAATTGTATTGATAGTATTGAGATTATCACCTACAAACTGACCGATAATATGGGGGAAACTCGTCACAAAAATAAAGGTTAGAAGCAGGTCTAAGAGGAAGGTAATGAATCTTGCAGTCGTAAATTTTATCAGACGCTTGAACCAATTTTTTCGTTTTTGTTTAAAAACAATGGTATCATTGGTGAAAAAAGCAAACAAAATTCCAGCTATATTTCCCAAAGCAGTCGCCCATAATTCTTGTTGGAAAAAGTAAAAAATAGTGATACGAACAATGATAGAAACAAGTGTAGTTGCAACTCCAAAAAATAAGTAGGAGAGGATTTCATTGTCGAAAAATTTTTTTATGTATCTTTTCATAAAAACAGTATAGCATAAAGGACATAAATGTGCTATACTTGAAAGGTTGACTTGCTCAACCCTTGGTGCTTAGCTTCTTTCACCAAGCATATTTTACGCGGGTTAATCGCTAAAGGAGAAAACATGAAAAAACTAACTATCCGTGATATGGCAGATATTGCCATTGTCGCAGCCATTTATGTGGTTTTGACAATCACACCACCCCTTAATGCTATCAGTTACGGTGCTTATCAGTTCCGTATTTCTGAAATGATGAATTTCCTTGCCTTATACAATCCTAAGTACATTATCGGTGTTACTCTTGGATGTATGATTGCAAATTTCTTCAGTTTTGGAATCATCGATGTCGCAGTTGGTGGAGGCTCTACGCTTGTCTTCCTAAGTTTAGGAGTATGGTTGTTTAGCAAATATAGTAAAGATTATCTTTTTAATGGATTGATCCGAAAAGATCATTTCTTCTTTTCAATTCTTTTTTCGATTTCAATGATCACCATTGCTGCTGAATTGAACATCGTAGCAGAAGCACCTTTCTTCTTTACTTGGTTTACAACTGCTATCGGAGAATTCGCTTCACTCATTGTTGGTGCTATTCTTATCGGAAAAATCGGTAAACGTCTTGATTTGACCAGATAAAGATATCACATGAAATATTATTAAAAAGGGCTGAACTTTGTTCAGTCTTTTTCCTTGTCCACCAACCTAGAAGCTCAAAAAAAGTGGTATAATAAAGAAAAAAGGGATTATTTTAATATGTATAGTTATCGTATTTCAGTTTTTGAAGTCCTTTGGAAAAATCAGGTCATTAGATTTTTGTTAATTTTTTTAGCACTATTTTATTTCTATCTTTTTTTCCAAAGAGTTAAGACATCCTTAAAAAGTGGTGGGAGTATGTTGGATCCTTTTCATATTGCAAAGGGAAGATTATACATTCACACGATTATTCTTTTTAGAAAAAGGATTGTTCCTCTAGCTGAAATTAGACAGATTGATATTGATTACGTTCGAGGGAGAAGAATGAATGGGGACAGGTATCATCTGTATTTTACAAGGAAAGATGGAAAATCTTTTACATTTCATTTTGGGAAAAGCAAAAGAAACGAGGAGTTAGTGAAAAATCTTGCCAATGTGGCCAAGAAGTGCCATATTAAAATCTATTATTATTATTAAGAGTCGATTGCTAAAATTGAATTGTTGTCACTTGTGACAATTGTCAAAGCTAGGAGAGTAGCTAATATGAATCAACTACAAGTAATAAGAGAAGATAAACAACTAAGAATTTTATTGATGCAAGAATGCGATATTCTCTTTTATGACCAGTTGAAAGAGGTTGAATTTTCTCAGAACAATGAAGTTTATTCTCTATCGCCCATAGCCTTTGCTAAAGACGGCAGCGGGGGAGAATATGTAATTCTTGAAGATCAGAGTATCGGCTTTATAGGGAGTGAAGGCCAAGTTGGTCGGGTAGCAGAAAGCCTTGATGACTTGCTTACTTTCTTAATTCATGCTGGTTCTATCTCAGACTTTTCTTGTCGGTTACTCTACCAAAACAAGGATTTGTTGGCAAAATTCTGTCAGGGATTTATCAACAAAGCACGACAAAATTACCAGTCAAAAGGCGAAAAGTGGGACAAAGTGAGAACTCTACTTGCACAAGAGTTGGGACTTGAATTTGAGCCAGAAAAACTACAAGAGTTAGCCTTCAATTTTTATCAATCAGCGATAAGAACTCCACTATTTACTTGTAAATATGGTCATGGTGAGAATGAATATGTCTGCGATTCTGTTTTGTCAGATATTGTCGGCTTGTGGGTTTCAGAGCTGTTAGGGTTGACTGCAGAAGAAATTGAATCTTTTGCTGCTAGTAAAAACATTCAAATGTAAAGGCCATAAATTTATTTCCTCTTAAAATATTTTATGTTATAATATTAACAATGATATTTTAAGGAGTTTATATGAGTTCGTCAGAATTTATTTCAAAGATTGATTATTATTGCCATAAGAAAGAGGGTCTATTTGACCAAAGCAAGTTTAAATATGCCATTCGCTCGATGTTTGCAGGTGCTTTCTTAACCTTTAGTACAGCCGCTGGGGCCATAGGTGCTGATCTACTCAATAGCATCGTTCCAAGTGCTGGCTATTTTCTTTTTCCCTTTGTATTTGCTTGGGGACTTGTTTACATTGTATTTTTAAATGCTGAATTGGTCACATCAAACATGATGTATCTGACAGCTGGGACATTCTTGAAGAAGATTGATTGGAAGAAAGCCTTTATTATCTTACTCTATTGTGCTTTTTTCAACTTAGTTGGAGCTATCTTAGCAGGTTGGTGCTTTGCTAATTCATCGGCTTTTTCACACTTGACACATGATAGTTATCTTCCAAAGATTGTAGCCAAGAAGTTGGCACGACCTAGTGAGTTGGTCTTGTTGGAAGGGATTTTGGCAAATATGTTCGTAAATATTGCCATTCTATCTTCTATTTTGATTAAGGATAGCAATGCCAAACTCTGGATTATCTTATCAGCTATTTCTATGTTTGTTTTCTTGTCAAACGAGCATATTGCAGCCAACTTTTCATCCTTTAGCATTATTAAATTCAGCATTGTTTCTGACCAAATTGCTAACTTTGATATTCCTAATATCCTACGTCATTGGAGTGTTACCTTCATTGCTAACTTGATTGGTGGAGGATTCTTGATAGGTTTACCATACGCTTATCTTAATAAAAATGAAGAGACTTATGTTGATTAGCACTTAGCTTTTACTAAATAAAATGAAAATCAATAATAGAGGAGGTCGGGACTAAAAATCCAGACCTCGATTTTTTTGTCCAAAGAAGCTTTTGATAAAAACGTTATTTTCTCTGTCTATAAATTCAAACAAATTATTAGTGCATGGATTTTAGCTGAAAACTAAAGAGACTCTTTTGTACATTCATATAGAACAAAATAAAAACATATAGTAAATATATAGAGTAGAGAATTTGAAAATAAAGAGTTGAAAACATTAAATATGCTGATACAAAGCAAATGGAAACGATTGCTAAAAATGATAAAAATATTGTAAATAGAAGAAGAAAGCCTTCCCATAATTTCGATTTTATGTTATAATATTCACAAATAAAAGTTTTAGGAGTTTATATGGTTTCATCAGAATTTATCTCAAAAATTGAATTTGCTTGTAAAAAGAAAGAAAGTCTTTATTCAAATAGCAAATTCAAGTATGCTATCCGTTCAATGTTTGCTGGTGCATTCTTAACATTTAGTACAGCAGCTGGAGCTGTTGGTGCTGACTTGATCAATAAGATTGCTCCTGGTAGCGGACGCTTCCTTTTCCCATTTGTTTTCGCTTGGGGATTGGCTTACATTGTCTTCTTGAATGCTGAATTGGTAACATCTAACATGATGTTCTTGACAGCTGGTAGCTTTTTGAAAAAGATTAGCTGGAGAAAAACAGCTGAAATCCTTTTATATTGTACACTCTTTAATTTGATCGGTGCTCTTATAGCAGGATGGGGCTTTGCCCATTCAGCGGCTTATGCAAACCTAACACATGATAGCTTTATTTCTGGAGTTGTGGAAATGAAGTTGGGCCGTTCAAATGAACTAGTCTTGCTTGAAGCTATCTTGGCTAATGTCTTTGTAAATATCGCAATTCTTTCATTTGTTTTAGTAAAAGATGGTGGTGCTAAACTTTGGTTGGTTCTTTCAGCAATTTACATGTTTGTATTCTTAACAAACGAGCACATCGCCGCAAACTTTGCATCATTTGCTATCGTGAAATTCAGTGTTGCTGCTGATTCAATCGCAAACTTCGGTATTGGAAATATTCTTCGTCACTGGGGTGTGACCTTTATTGGTAACTTTATCGGTGGTGGTCTACTGATGGGATTACCTTACGCATTCTTAAATAAAAACGAAGATACATACGTAGATTAAAAGTTGGATTGATTCCAACTTTTTCTTTTTGTTTATCCATGCTATAATGAATGTAGAATAGATAAATATAGAGGAATAACATGAACGAGATTAAATGTCCCAATTGTGGCGAAGTTTTTACAGTCAATGAAAGTCAATATGCAGAATTGATTTCTCAAGTTCGTACTGTAGAGTTTGACAAAGAATTACATGAGCGGATCAAGCAAGAATTGACTTTAGTAGAGCAAAAAGCTTTAAATGAACAACAGGCAAAACTGGCTCAAAAAGACCAAGAAATTGCCCAGCTTCAAAGTCAAATTAACAACTTTGATACAGAAAAAGAATTGGCAAAAAAAGAAGTAGAGCAAACTGCTAGTCAAAGCCTGCTAGAGAAAGAAAAAGAAGTTCAAGCTCTCGAAAACCAATTGGCTACCTTGCGCTTGGAGCATGAAAATCAACTACAAAAAACTCTTTCTGATCTTGAAAAAGAACGTGATCAGGTTAAAAATCAGCTCCTCTTACAAGAAAAAGAAAACGAACTTTCTCTTGCTTCTGTTAAACAAAACTACGAAGCCCAGCTTAAGGCAGCCAGTGAACAGGTTGAATTTTACAAGAATTTCAAGGCGCAACAATCAACCAAGGCAATCGGTGAAAGTTTGGAACACTATGCAGAAAGTGAGTTTAACAAGGTTCGAAGCTTTGCCTTTCCAAATGCCTACTTTGAGAAGGACAATAAGGTTTCAGCACGTGGTTCTAAGGGCGATTTTATCTTCCGTGATTTTGATGAAAATGGACTAGAATTCATTTCCATCATGTTTGAGATGAAAAATGAAGCTGATGGGACAGAGAAGAAACATAAGAATGCGGACTTTTACAAAGAGTTGGATAAGGACCGCCGTGAGAAAAACTGTGAGTATGCAGTTTTGGTAAGTATGCTTGAGGCTGACAATGATTACTTCAATACTGGGATTGTCGATGTCAGCCACGAGTATGAGAAGATGTATGTCATTCGTCCCCAGTTCTTTATTCAGTTGATTGGACTCTTACGAAATGCTGCCCTTAATTCTCTCAAATACAAGCAGGAATTGGCTTTGGTTCGCGAGCAAAATATTGACATTACGCATTTCGAGGAAGACTTGGATGCCTTCAAGGTGGCCTTTGCAAAGAATTATAATTCAGCTTCGGTCAACTTCGGCAAGGCCATCGATGAAATCGACAAGGCCATTAAGCGTATGGAAGAAGTCAAGAAATTCCTAACAACATCAGAAAACCAACTCCGCCTTGCTAACAACAAATTAGATGATGTTTCCGTTAAAAAATTGACAAGAAAAAATCCAACTATGAAAGCGAAATTTGATGCCTTGAAGGGGGAATAGAAGGATCCTATGCAGATACGAAAAGCAACCATGCAAGATGCTGAAGCTCTACTGTCTTTATATGAAGACTTGGGCTATCCAACGACCGCTTCTAAGCTGTCTCGACGTTTAGAAATGATTCTTTCTCAATCACATTATGGCTGTCTTCTAGCTGAAAGAAACGGAGAAATTTTAGGTTTCTTAGGTTATGCAAAGCTTTTCTTTTTTGAAGCAGATGGATCTTACTATCGTATTTTGGCTTTGTCAGTTGCAAAAGAAACAAGACGACAAGGAATTGCTAGTAGGCTAATCGATGAATTGAAAAAACAAGCGGTAAAAGAAGGAGTTAAGGCACTGGCTCTAAATAGTGGATTAACCGCTGAACGAAATGCTGCACATCAGTTTTATCAGGCAGTTGGATTTGAAAAAGTGACTGCCGGCTTTGCCTTGCATTTAAAAACTCAACATAAATAAATCATGAAAAAATAGTAGAGGGAACGAAGTAATGTCTTCAACAAAAGGGAAAACCTTATATTTTAACGAAAAGAGCATGGACTATGTGACCTTTGGTAAAGGAAAGAAGTCTCTCGTTATCATACCAGGGTTGGGGGATGGGCTTCAGACCGTTAAAGGTATGGCTATGCCTTTTTCAATCACATACCGAATACTTGCTGAACGTTACAAAATTTATGTTTTTTCTCGAATCAATGAGCTGAGACAGGGCTATACGACGCGAGATATGGCAGCAGATGTAGCAGAAGCAATGGAGGTATTGAATATTACCAGTGCCTATGTTATGGGGATTTCGCAAGGTGGAATGATTGCCCAATGGCTAGCTGTAAACTTTCCAGAAAAGGTTGAAAATTTAGTTTTGGCTGTTACAACTGCAAAACTAAGTAATCTAGGTAGGGATAGAATTAGTTGTTGGCTAAACCTGAGTCAAACAGGAAATTATAAAGATCTGATGATTGATATTGCTCGTCATTCTTATACGACTAAATCCTTTGGAAAATTTAAATACCTTTATCGAATAATGGGAATTTTTGGTCATATTAAAGATAAACAACGTATTGATATTCAGTCTGTATCTTGTTTGAAACATGATAGTCTAGATTTTTTGGAAAAAATCAACTGCCCAACGTTAATCATTGGAGCAGAAAAAGATGATGTTCTTGGCGTAGATGGTTCGTTTGGATTGCATCATCATATCAGAGGTAGCCAACTGATTATTTTACCAGGGTGTGGACATGCACTCTATGAACAGAATAAGGATTTCCAAAAAAGAGTTTTAGTATTTTTAGAAAGTTAAACAATGAACGGTATTATTAACTTAAAGAAAGAAGCGGGGATGACCTCGCATGATGCAGTTTTCAAGCTGCGTAGGATTTTAGGAACTAAGAAGATTGGTCATGGAGGGACTTTAGACCCTGATGTTGTCGGTGTTTTGCCGATTGCCGTCGGTAAGGCAACCCGCATGGTCGAGTTTATGCAGGACGAGGGTAAAGTCTATGAAGGAGAAATCACTCTTGGATATTCAACAACAACCGAGGATGCTAGTGGTGAAGTAGTTGCAGAGACACCAGTTTTGTCACCTTTGGATGAGAATCTTGTCGATGAAGCAATCGCTAGTCTGACTGGATCTATCACTCAGATTCCACCTATGTACTCGGCTGTCAAGGTCAATGGTCGTAAACTCTATGAATATGCGCGTGCTGGTCAGGAAGTGGAGCGTCCAGAACGTCAGGTGACGATTTATAAGTTCGAAAGAACCAGTCCCATTTCCTATATGGAGAATCTTGCTCGATTTAGCTTTCGTGTAAAATGTAGCAAAGGGACTTATATCCGTACCTTGTCAGTTGACTTGGGAGAAAAACTTGGCTATGCAGCTCATATGTCTCATTTAACACGAACAAGTGCTGCGGGCTTGCAGTTAGATGATGCTTTGACCTTGAATGAAATTGAGGAAAAGGTTCAAACTGGTGAGTTAGACTTTCTTCATCCTTTAGAGATTGGTACAGGTGACTTAGTTAAGGTGTATTTGACTCCAGAACAGGCAGAAGAAGTGCGTTTTGGTCGCTTTATTGAATTGGAGCAAACTGAGAAGGAATTGGCTGGTTTTGAAGGTGATAAGTTATTAGCCATTTTAGAGAAACGGGATTATCTTTATAAACCAAGAAAGGTTTTCAATTGATTAGAGCTGGTGGTAAAATTGCAGACTAATGTTTAACTTAAAAAAGCTGAAAGACAATTTAGTTTAGAAGAGAGATTGTTTTGAAAAAGGGTTGAAAACACGGTGATATTTGACAGTTTTGCTTGCTTATGATAATATTTAAATAAAGAAAAGCTAGAAAACTTTCAGAGGATATTATGAGTATTGAGATGACTGTTAGTGAGATTGCTGAGGTCTTGGGCTTGTCCCGCCAAGCAATCAATAACCGTGTCAAGGAATTACCTGAAGAAGATACGACTAAAAATGATAAAGGAGTCACTGTGGTAACTCGCAGTGGCTTGATTAAGCTTGAAGAAATCTACAAAAAAACCATTTTTGAAGATGAACCTGTTAGTGATGATGTGAAGCAACGTGAGTTGATGGAGATTCTTGTTGATGAAAAGAACGCTGAGATCATCCGTCTTTATGAGCAATTAAAAGCCAAAGACAAACAGTTAGCTGAAAAAGATGAACAGATGCGTGTTAAAGACCGTCAAATCGCAGAAAAAGATAAGCAATTGGATCAACAACAACAGTTAACCCTACAAGCCATGAAGGACCAAGAAAACCTTCAGTTGGAGTTGGATCAGGCTAAGCAAGAAGTACAAGCAACGAAGAAAGGCTTCTTTGCTCGCTTATTTGGAGGATAAGAAAAAACTGCTTGGTTTCTAGGTGTAACCAAGTAGTTTCTTTTTACACATATAGTAAGGAATGGATAAGATGGAAAAATTAAGAGATTACATTTCATTTGATTTGGAATTTAATGAACACCAAGATAAAACTCACTTGATTCAGGTATCTGCTGTCCGTTTTAAAGATGGTGAAGAAATTGGAGCTTTTGACTCTTATGTTCATACCGATGTGCCTTTGAAAAGTTTTATTAATGGTTTAACGGGTATCACGTCTGAAACCTTGAAAGATGCACCGATGGTGGAGGAAGTTCTTAAGAATTTTCAAGATTTTGTAGGTGAATTACCCCTTGTTGGATACAATGCATCCAAGAGTGATTTACCGATTTTATTGGAACATGGTTTGGATTATAGTGGCCAATATCAAGTGGACCTCTATGATGAAGCTTTTGAGCGACGCAGTTCTGATCTTCACGGGATTGCAAATCTCAAGTTACAAACTGTGGCTGAATTTCTAGGATTCAAGGGTCAATCTCATAATAGTTTAGAGGATGCGCGAATGACTGCGCGTGTTTATGAAGCTTTTCTAGAATCTGATGAAAGTAGAATCTTACTGGACTCCAAGAGTAGTCTAAACTCTAATCCTTTCGGTGGTTTAGATTTATCACAGCTGTTTGATTAGGAGGTTTTATGAAACCTGAAAAACCTAAAAAATTGGGTTTTAAAAAGATTTACTTGAATCTGGATAAAATCCTCTTTCTATTTTTTTTAATCTTCATGCTAGTAGATTATATTTGGTTGCCACTGAACTCATTGATAGCAGGTTTTTTACTAAGTCAGACGGGCTATTTGTTTATTTCATATAACAATGTTTTTGAAATTTTAAAACATGCGCCTGTAGTTAGCTTTGGTTTTTTAATCTTAATAGCCATTAACCTTTTAGTAGCCTATTTTCAAATTAGTCTCCTCTTCATTGGGGCTCGGCACCTTCTCTATCATGAGAAACGAACCTTGATCGAATATAGTCGGAAGGTATTTCGTGAAAGCATAGCCTTCATGAAACGTCTGACTCTTTCTAAGGCTTTGTTTATCTTCGTTTATATCGCTATGATTTTTCCGTTTATCAGGAAAATTTTTAAAATTTATTATTTTAATAAAATAGTGATACCTGAGTTTATTCAGACCTATATGGAAGACAAATACTGGATGTGGTGGTTATCTATTTTTATTTTAACCATCCTATTTCTCTACATCTCGGTAAGAGTGATGTTTGCCCTTCCTAAAATTTTTTATGACAAGATGACAGTTAAGGATGCTGTAGTCTACAGTCTAGAAAAAACCAGGAATCATTTTTGGTTTTACGCTTGGCATCTCTTTCTAATCCTTGTCAAAACGAATCTTTTCTTCTATTTGCTTTTAATCCCTCTATTGTTGATACAGTCTTTAGCGGATGGTCTCACACATCGAGAATCATTGGTTCTTGCTATTTCGAACTATATATTGATTAAAAATATCCACTATATGGCTTTGACTTACTTCTTGGTTAAGTTTACCTCCTTTTTAACTGGTGAGGAGTTGGATATTATGCCAAGACGAAAGAAAGATCATATTATGAGATGGGGTGTAATGGGGTGCGCAAGTGTCTTCTTTGCGATTGAGGGTTATGTTTATTTAGAAGCACCCGTAGTCAATCCTCCACTTGTCATCTCTCACAGAGGTGTCTCAAATGGAAATGGTGTCCAAAATACAGTTGAATCCTTAGAAAAAACAGCTCAGTTAAAACCAGATTTAGTTGAGATGGATGTGCAGGAAACCAAGGATGGTCAGTTTGTCATGATGCATGATGCTAACCTAAAAAGTTTAGCAGGATTAAATGTAACACCGCAAGACTTAACTTTAGATGAGTTGAAGCAATTAGATATTTATGAAAATGGTTATCAGACTAAAATATCTAGCTTTGATGATTATATAAATCGTGCCAATGACCTTCATCAGAAATTGCTGATCGAAATTAAAACGAGTCGAAAAGATAGTGCTCAAATGATGGATCATTTTCTAGATCAATATGGAGCAAAAATTAAAGTTTATGGGCATCAGATGCAATCTTTGGATTATCATGTTATTGAAAAAGTTACCCAGTATGATAAAGAGATTCCAGTCTATTTCATACTGCCCTATAATTCCGTTTTTCCAAGAACAAATGCTACAGGTTATACCATGGAATATTCTACCTTAGATGAATATTTTGTAACCAAGCTTTGGAATACAAAACAAAAACTCTATGTATGGACAATCAATGGTTCAGAATCCTTTGATAAGTCCCTACGTTTGGGAGTTGATGGTATGATAACAGATGATTTGGAAAGAATTAAAGAAGAGCTTGAGACCGCTCAGGAAGATCCTGAATATACGGACTTGCTTCTCAAGAAAGCAACAGAAATTTTTACTTTCTAGGTAAGACAAAAGAGGCTGAATTGAACATCAGCCTCTTTTTATGCTATTAGAATGGTAATTTACCAGCAAAAGCCCCTAGTTTCTTTTTAGTTGCTTCATCAATTTGCTCAAGAGCAGCATTGACTGCTTGAACTGTCATATCTGATAGAGTTTCAATATCTTCTGGGTCAACAACTGCTGGATTGAAGTCAATCCTAACAATTTTCTTGTCTCCTGTTAGTGTAGCAGTTACAAGGTTTTGGGCAGAAGTTCCAACAAATTCTGTAGCAGCAAGTTCAGCCTGACTTTGCTCCATTTGTTTTTGAAGTTTTTGAGCTTGACGCATCATGTTTTGCATATTCATCATAAGATTTTTAAGATTCCTTTCGTATCAAGGCTTTGCGCCTTGTTTAATAAATTTTTTTGCCATTTTTTGCCCTAGAAGTTGTCAAAAGCATTGGCGACTTCTTTTTGTTGAGTTGGGAATAAATGCGAGTAGATGTTGATAGTTGTATTAATGCTACTATGTCCAAGTCGTTTCATAAGTGTAAAAAATATATAATCTTTTCCCTCACCGTTTCTGAGTCCTTTTGAAACTAGAAACGCTGCATGTGAGTGTCGGAAATCGTGATTACGAATCATTTTTAATGATGCAGGCATTCTTTTTTTCAATTTAATCTTTTGATTAGAAACCATTGGAGCAGTCAGTGGTAAAGGACTGTCTTGAAAGATTTGTAAGTCTTCTGTATTGTCCGTAAACTCTACTAATAGATGAGCTTGTTTTTCTTTCCATTCCGTTAGTTCTTGAACGAATGCTTTATGTATGTAAATTCGACGATTGGATTGGGTAGTTTTTACCGTTCCGATATGGACCTTGTTATTACGAAAGTAAGCAGAATACTTGATATCGATATAACCCTCTGATAAATTAATCTGTTTCCAAGTTAAGGCCAATGCTTCGCCGACTCGAACACCTGTAAACATTAGCACTCGATAGAATAGCTGAAACATGTATTCATCTTTTGTGAACAGAGAATCAAATAGCTTGAATTCTTCAGGAGTGAAATAAGACATCTCCTTGTGTTTATCAGGAAGTTTTCTTAGTCCATTGCATGGATTATCTTGTCTAAGACGATTAGCAACAGCAACATCAAACATTTTATGTAGAAAAATCATTAGCTGATTAACGGTCGTGCTTGATAGTGTTCCTCCTTTGACACTTGGTTGTTTGACCAACCAATCTCTAAATTTTTTTACTTCATGGATAGTAATGGCAGACATATCTGCATGCTCAAAAAACTTAGAGACATATTGGTTATAATAGGATATCTGTGTATCAATGGTACCACGTTTATTCCCACGGAGTTCATCTTCTTGTTGAACTAAAGAGTAAAGGTGAGAAACAGATATTTTATCTTTAATCTGAACTTGGTGAAGTTTGTTTAATCGATAATCTGCTTCATATTGAACAGCTTCTTTACGAGTGGTAAATCCTGACTTTCTATGCCGTTTGATTTCACCAGTCAATGGGTCTGTGCCATCGGTAATATCTACTTTCCATTTTCCCTTGTATCCTTTGATAACTGACATATTATTTTCCTCTTTCTATGTCAGTAGCGAAGAGTACAGTATCTATTATATCATTTTTTGAGATGATTTTGAATCCAAGAATTTCTTCGGCAATAGTCTTTGGTATTCTTCCAATCCTTTTATTTGTATAAAGTTTGAAACCTCTTTCGACAAGTAATTTTTTACCCTCTCGTATAACACGTCTAGCTGTGCCTTCTGGATATCCTTGATTTGCGATATCTATGTAGGTAACTGTTTGAATTTCTTGCATTTATTCATTCCTTTCCTTTTTCTTATTCAATTCTAAAAATAACTGGTACGATTTGTCTTGAATAGTTTCTTCTCTATCAGTCTGATTTTTAAAGGGGTTTGGTAATTTATTGCCATGGTCTATATAAAACATCTGGTCCATTGGTTCGTACTTGTAAAATTGCAGATGTTCTTTTTTTACTTCGACTACTAAGGATAATCTTCGCATTAGCTGGCCCCAAGAATCGATATGACTTGTTTTTCTTTTCTTAGTTAACTCTAAAAAGAAATCATAGGGAGAGTAGGGGCTAGTGATGATATAAATATTAGCTAGTAACGGCTTATCAAAATAACGACTACTTGCCATCGCTTTAACATTGTAAGGGTCAAACATTTTGAGTAAGTCTGAGTAGTCAAATTGATGGGGGCGTAATTCGTCTAAAATAATCACGTGTTCTAAATTGTATTGTTGAAAAGGGTCACGGATTGAGCCCGTAATAAAATAGTTAAGGTCATACTGTTCTGCGTATTGACGTGCTAGACGAGTCTTCCCTGTTCCCGCTTTTCCAAAAAGCCAAATAATCGTAACAATTTCATTATTGTCAATCATTTCTTGTCGCCATAGTTCAGCTTGTGTTTCTAGTCGTTTTAAATAGACGGTTTCTATTTTTTGCCTTGCTTTGGCATATTGTGAACCAGTAAGTCGTTGTTCAATTTCTGATTTTGTAATATCACCAGTATAAAGTAGATCAAGTAGATTATCTATAATCATAGTGTCATTTATTTCATATCGTTTGGTTACATTTTTTTCGATTGTGTCTAATAAGAGTAAATAGTCAAAATTCGCAATAACTTCCTTGGGAGAATATTGGTATTTATCTTGATTGGACTCCGTGTGATGAACGAGGTATGAATAAGCATTGTTAACTGAACCCCTCCACTGCTCAAAACACTGTATTGGTTGTTTAGTCAACTTAGCAAGATTGTTCAAACTTCTAGCACTTTCAAACTGTAAAACAAGGTGTATATGTGGTGCGACAAGGTGTCCATCTTGCCCAATATCCTTATCATGCAATATTCCCGCAAAACGAATCGGTTTTAGAATGTTCGTCATATACTCGATGATATCTTGTAAATTTGAAGATTGGAAATACTCAATCTGTTGAACAAACATAATATTTCTGGCTTTTGCCATTTTCAACTCCTTTCTTTTTTTTGGAACAATGGAACAAAATTATACTGCTTCAATAACGAGCCCTGAAGCAGTATAATAAAGCTCTCAAATGAATTGAAACAAAACCAGCTCGGAGCTCTTGCCTTACGGCAAGCTCCGCTGGTATTTTAATCATTAGAGATTCTCTCTCCCTCTATATCATATGAATAATCATTTTGATTAGAGAATTGATATAAATTCTGATATTTACTAATCAGATTTTTACGCAAAAATTCTGCTTTATCTTTTAAAATTTCGTCAACCATAAGACTTTGTGCGTGTGGTATAATAACATAAATATAGTCACCCGTTAAAATACATCTGATAGAGTAAATGACAGACTTATACTTTTTTAAAACATCACTATCAATCATTTTAGTTTCACTTAGCATTTGTTTTCGTACTATCCTTAATAGATCTACTGTTTGGAAAAAGTTCAAAAACTTATCTTCTTTTATCCATACGATGCAAAGAAGGAGATGAGCTAAAAGATAGATGATTAGGACAATAGTCATTGCTTTAAATAGTATAGATTGTGTTATTTGAAAATCATCTAAAATTTGGCTCCAAACGTCCCAAGGGATAATGGTGCTAACTTGGTTGATAAACCATATACCTGCTAGAGATAAACTCCACAGAAAGCTCAAGAGTAACTCTAAAGGCAGTAAGTAGTAGAGTTTATCGGTAATGATAGTGCTATTTCTCATGATTTTATTGTTAATGTTTTTCATATATTTTCTCCTTTAAATGTTGGTATAAGCAATGGCATAACATTAGGTGGTGTTATACCGTCAATAACTTGAACAATACCAGTTCCTTTTCCGTTAGGGATGACGATACCAGTTTCTGACTCTAAATCTGGAAATAGAAAGGTTGTTGTTTTGTGATTAATAGGGCCCAACTGAATAAAAAAGTTTCCCTGATGACGTATAGCGATTGGTAGAGCATTTGTATCCATACGTTGACTAGCTAAAATGAGATGAATAGAAGTCGTACGTCCAAGTAGTGCAATATTAGATAATAGTGCAAAAAAGGTCTCTTTAACATTTTTGGAGGTCAAAGATGTTAAAGCAAGCAATTCGTCAATAACTAGAAAACGGTGTTGAAATTTTTTAGAAGGATTTTCAAGAAGTTTCGTTTGTCTTTGATAGATAATGTCTAGTTCTACTTTTAGCAGCATGTTCACCTTAGAAATAAATTCATCAGCTGAGAAGTCTTTCTCTTGATAAAGAACTTGTATGTTCTGTTTTAAGCAGTAACGAGAGATAGAATCGCATTTAGGGTCTACAACTGTTACATGAGCAAATTGATTAATAACAGAGATGAGAAAGGTCAAAGCGTAGCTCTTTCCAGAACCAGAAGAACCAGCAATCAAACAATGAACGATGCGATTAAAATCAATTCGATAGTTTTTCATGAGTTCAAAACTATCGTTTTTAACAGAGACGTCGGATAGATTTTGATACGTCAACCGTTCAGGTATTCCCTTAAAGAATGGAAACCTAAAAGCACGACTAGTGTTAATACTCGAACTATCACGTTTGACGATATAGGCAGAAGGCTGTTTTAGAAATGTCAACAAAGGATAAGCACTTGTGGACAAAATTTGAAAAATCTGTTGGTATAGATTATTATCCAAAATATATGCACAAGGAAAACGAGGTACAAAGTCTAGATAATTGTCACCATAGATGAATTGGAAGGAATTAGTAGTTGAAGAAATAGAGCTGTTTTGCAACCCTATTTCTACACACTGAACCAAGTATTCAGTATCAACTACGAATTCCTGTTTATTTTCTGTTTGAATAAACGGAAATGCCATTGGTTATTTACCTCCTTCTTTGATAATTTTTACAGAATCTGCCTTAAAATAAACATTACTTTTCACTTTACAAGCAACAGGATTAATTAACTCAACCTCTGCGAATTGTTCAATTTCTTGCGAAGTGGGGAATTTGACAAGAAAAGGATTCTGACCAGGGATAATGAAATATCGGCTAAATCCATCTACTTCGTCAGTCCTCTTATTGTCCTTATAGACCCACTTAATCTCTTCTTCAACGGACAATGAACTAAAGATAGGTTTTTCTCCAAATATTTCATGGAAAAGGGCGACATTGTATCCATAAACTGGATTTCTATATTTAAATGCACTCATGTGCTATTCCTCCATAATCAGCATGCTTAGAATTTGCTGATTTCTAATAAAAAATATTTGTGTAATGAACTAGGTACCTTTGTTGCTCTTTACATAAGCTATTATATTTGGTTTTAATAAGGAGATTGTATACACTAAAATGAAATTTAGAGATAAAATTGTATACATTGGAAGAAAGAATATACGATATGCAAGAAAAAAGACTTCACGATTTTAGTCGTAAAGCCATTATTTTTACTCGTAGTCTTGATTGTCTATGAAATCATTTACGTAGAGAGTTAGATGCTTATCTTTTGCTTTTTCGTAAAATTTGATAAGTTTTGTTAAATCAGAATATAGTTTGAATTTATCATAGTTTTTACTAGTATCCTTATATTTACTATGTATCTTTTCTAAAAATAAATTCTGGTATTGAAGTAGCTGTAGAAATTGAATATGAAATAGACTATTATTTTTATCTACCTGTTCTCTTTTTAGTTCAATTACTAAAAGATAGTACAAATCATCTTCCAATAGAATATTTAGAAGAGAATCCGAACTTAAATAGTCTATTATTTTGCAAGAAGAATTATTTTTACCTCTAGTATTTAATCTTTCGTTAAATGTTTCTATAAATTTATCAAAAATTAAATCAATTATTTTATATATAGTATGTTCGAATGCTTCAAATATATAGATAATATTTTCTGGTTTACGTAGTAGAACAGAAGTAATATCTCCTAAATCAGTAGTGTACCAGGTTTGAAGTTGGGAATTGACTTTTTCAAAGTCTCTAGCATAATCAGTTTGTAATTTACGTTTAAAAGAAACACTGTGTTGTTCATCTTTTGATTTAAAAGGAGTATATTTATCAGGATAGTTATCTGAATAATAAAAAACGGAATTTATGAAGTGCTTTTGGAAAGTGGGATAGCTTAGTAGAAATTTTAATACTATATTTCCTAAACGTTCAGTTTTTTTATTAGGTTTGATACCGAGAGATTGAGATTTATGGTATAAATCTCGCCAAGTCTCAGATGAAACAGAGTCAATTTGAACATCTATATTATTTAACAGGCATCCTAAAAGTAAAATTTTTATGATTTCTTGTTTCTGTTCATTATTTCCTAAAAGCAATTCATCTTGATTACAATCAAGGGTAGCGGTTAATGCATTGATTTGATTTTCTGTTAAAAAACTTCTAGTATAATCGTAAATCTTACCTTTTTCTATTTGACTAAGATTTCCTCTTGTTATTCCAGTTTTTGGATCAGTTTTTGTATCTCCTGTTTCTTTTACAATCTTATCATATGCGCATTGAGAGATATGAGTAGAATAATTTTTAAAATTAAAATTTTTCCTTTCTCTATCCAGTCTAATACGTTCTCCAATATTTTTATATAAATATTCTGTAAAATCCATGATTTCCTCCTTATCAAAAAGAACCGCCAATGAGCGGTTCAGTAGTTCATTTAATTATTGAACCTTATAGAAAAATCCTGAGCTATTTCCTTCTATAAGTTGTTGTCCGGTCCATAGTCGTTCTTGGCTAATATCGGATGGGTCCTTATATCCGTTTTCGGGTGAAGAAGTGATATCCATTGTCAAAGGAATTCCTGCAGGTAAAAAGGCAATAGCAGAACCACCAGCACCTCCATTTTTAGGAAGTAAAGTAGCCTTAAGGTAGTAGTCAATTTCTTTAGAGTATTCAATTGAAACTTGCGAATTATCACTAACCAGTCCATGTTCATCAAATACAAGTTCTACACCAGCACTATTGCGCCATGTACCAGAAATGCTTGAAAAATCACCGTTTTGGATGGCAGATAGATTCATTCCTTTAATTTCTTGTGAAGGTGTTGTTTCTCCTGATATTGGCTTTGTTACAGATTTCCAAGAAAATGTATCTTGGTTCAGTAGTGATGGTCTAGTTCCTAATCCAGCTTCTGTATCTGATTCAGTGAGTAATTCTAAGTCAGGTGTATTTGTATTTATTTTATAGAGCTTGTGAGATTGTTTACCGCCAGATGCACTTGAAAGTTGAAAATATCCATCTTCAAGAGGGATAAAAATCACTTTTTCTCCGATAAAATCTAAATGATTTTCTGCATTAGTGAGTTGAATAACTTTATCATTCTGAATCGTTCTGATGTCTAAAATATCATGTTTTCCTGACTTAATTTTCAGAGCAATGATTAGTTCGTCCGTCCCATTTTTATCAAAATCATATAGACAGTATTCAATATCTGAATATACTTGTGGAGAATTATCTTTTAAGTTAGCTTTGGGATTAATATCCTTGGAGGGTTTATTTTGTGGTTGAGAATATTTTTCTATTACCTCGTTATATAAACTATAATCCGTTTTCTTCACTTCTGAAGTTGAGCTGGAGGATTCCGTGCTCGTAGAACTCGTCTGTTCTGTACTGGCTGAAATAGTAGCTTCTTGCTTTTGTTGGCAGGCTACAAGAGTTAGGCTAGTTAAAGCAAGAATAGTAAATAAAGTTGTTTTTTTAATCATAGCTAATTTTGTAATGTTAGAACTGTTTAAGTTTGTAGGTTAGTTCTCTACAGTTGTTTGCACTCTTTACCCACGTTTACGTTTTACGATAAATCCTAGTCCAGCGATTGAAAGGATAGTACCTAAAATACCAAGAATAGATGTTGATTCACCGGTGTTTGGTAAAATCTTTTTGTCATTATTTTTATTGTCATCTAGCTTAGTAGTAGAAGTGCTAGTAGTTTGTTGTTTTTCTTGTGATAGCGTATTATCAGAATTTTGTTTGTCTGTCTTTGTATCACTAGTTTTATTAGTGCTTAATTCATTTTTATCTTGCTTACAGTGTTATTATTAGTATTTTGTTTATTTTTGTCATTGCTTGGCTGTTGATTGTTATTAATGTTGTTTGTTGTCTGGTCTGATTTAGGTTTTGTAGTACTGTCTTTTGGTTTTTCAGGTTGAGTAGTAGATGTTGTGTTATTTTCTCCTGTTAATGTAACCTCTATGCTAAAGACAAAATGGCGTTTTCTTTTATCAGTATTTTGTCCGTAAGTTGGTCCTGTAGTCCCTTCAACTGTTAGAATGTAGTTTCCTGGGGTAAGAGATGGCTCAAAAATAGTCCCTTCAAGAAGATTAGAATAATACAAAGCATTCGGTTCTTTTAATTCTTCAGACAGACCTTCTAATACAACACCAGTTTTAGCAACTTCTTTCCCTGTTGCCTTCTCAGTTAAAGTTGCTTGAATGTTTGGAAGAACTGGGCCAGCATGGGGAACCGCTTCAGGTAATTTCGCTTTAAATGTTAATCCTGTAGAGGTTGTTTTTATCTCAGTAAATTTAAATTTACCAGTAATTTCCTTGATGTCATTAGAAATTTTCCCTTCATCTGCTGGTTTAGCTGGAGTTTCAGGTTTGACATCTTCTACAGGCTTAGCTGGAGTAACAGGTTTAACATCTTCCACAGGTTTAGCTGGAGTTTCAGGTTTCACCTCTTCTACAGGTTTAGTAGGAGTTTCGGGTTTGACTTCTTCCGCAGGCTTAGCTGGAGTAACAGGTTTAACATCTTCCGCAGGCTTAGCTGGAGTTTCAGGTTTGATGTTCTCCACAGGCTTAGCTGGAGTTTCAGGTTTAACATCTTCTACAGGTTTAGTAGGAGTAACAGGTTTGACCTCTTCTACAGGTTTAGCTGGAGTTTCAGGTTTGATATCTTCTGCAGGTTTAGTAGGAGTAACAGGTTTGACCTCTTCCACAGGTTTAGCTGGGGTTTCAGGTTTGATATCTTCTGCAGGTTTAGCTGGAGTAGCCGGTTTAACAGCTTCTACAGGCTTAGTAGGAGTAATAGGCTTTGTAGTTGAAATCGAAGGATTTGCATCTTTAACTACCTTACGAGCAGCAGCTTCGATATTCTTCTTCGCTTGTTCAGCAGTTACACTTGCACCCGAATAATCTTTGTAGGCACGAATTTCACCACTCACAAGGTAGTTTGAAGTTCCATCTAACGCTGGCCCAGCATTTAAGGAATAATCTTTATAGCCATCAGTTGCCTCTAAGATTTCAGAGGCACGCCCTTCAGCATAAGCATTAGCTTCTTCAAAATTCTTAAATACTGCATCAGTCTCGAACGTCACTGTTGGGAACCCGTCTCGTTCCGTAACTGTAACTTCACTTGCGATAGCAGTATTAGATTGCGTAATTCCACCAGCGATACCTATACTAGCAGTTGCAATTACAGCGGTAGCAAAAAGTTTAATTTTTGATTTTGTCTTCATTAAAAGAGACCTCCTATTTTTATGAAGCAATCCCTTGTCCAATAATGTAGACTTTTATGGACAAAATTGATAGAATAAATATCGAAGATATAATCCATCAAAGTACTAAATTTTCCATTATTTTGGATTGAAAATGGTTGAATATTAGTTGTCCAAAATTTTCTACCTTTTTTGACAAAAACTATAGTTTTTTAGCCAATTATGAAAAGTACTTTTTGAAACTCCTAAGATTTCTGCTCCCTCACGAATAGTTATTTCTTTTTGTCTGTGTTTTACGGCTAAATCATAAAATTTTTCTGGAATATTTATCTTAGGTCTTCCGAATTGTTTTCCTCTTTTTTGAGCTTCTCGAATTCCTTCCAGTTGTCTTTGTTTGATTTGTTCTCTTTCCATTTGTGATACATAGGACAGAACTTGCAAAACCAAATCAGAAATTAGTTTACCAGTGATTGTATCGCTGGTATTTTTAGTATTCAAGAGTGGAAAATCTAAAACGCTGATATGTACCTTCTTTGTCTTAGTCAGTAACTGCCATTGTTCTAAAATATCATCGTAATTTCGTCCGAGCCTATCAATTGATTTGATGATTATTTCATCACCTGTTTGTAGAACCGTTAGCAATTTTTGGTATTCCGTCCTGTCAAAATCTTTTCCAGAGGCTCTATCTATAAAAATTTGATTTTTGGGGATATTTTCCAATGACAAAGCAGACATTTGTCTATCGATATTTTGCTCCTTAGTGGATACTCGTACATAACCATAACGCATAAGGTTACCACCTATCTTTTTATCTCTATTTTAGACGAAAAGAAAACTACCGCCCAAAATGAGTGGTAGTTTGGTGTACTCTTTGCTACTGTATTTTTTTGCCAAGATTTTGTCTTGTTTGCGTGAATAGTAGTGTTAGATAAAAAATCCTAAAGACTTAAAGTCCTTTTAAATCAACCTTTTGATGTTTACAAAAATTAAAAACACTATGTTCAATTTTTGCATATTCATCATGGTGGTATATAGCTTCCTTTTCTATTATTTTCCCTACTATTTTAACAATTTTAACTAGAAAAGTCTATTTTTAATTTTAGTACTCTTTTTCTATCTTAATTCATTTTAAGATTTCTTTAAGTTTTCTATAATATTCTAAAGAACTCTATATTAATGGAAAGATGGATTTGAAAACCTACTTTTTATCATTCAAGATACCTTCCCAAAAAGTATGTAACAACCCTCTTTCTGACTAGAGAATTCTAGTATTTATTTCGATAAAGGGCTAGATTGTGATATAATAGTTAACAATAAGTTTTTTTAGAATGAACTAAAGGAGTATAAAAATGATCTACGCTGGAATTTTAGCAGGTGGAACCGGCACGCGCATGGGGATTAGTAATTTACCTAAACAATTTCTTGAGTTGGGCGATCGTCCAATCTTGATCCATACAATTGAAAAATTTGTCTTGGAGCCAAGTATTGAAAAGATTGTAGTTGGAGTTCATGGGGACTGGGTTACACATGCTGAAGATTTAGTTGAAAAATTCCTTCCGCTTCATAAAGATCGTATCATCATCACCAAAGGTGGTGCAGATCGAAATTCTAGTATTGAAAAGATCATCGAAGCTATTGATGCTTACCGTCCATTGACCGAAGATGATATCGTGGTGACGCATGATTCAGTTCGTCCTTTTATTACTCTTCGAATGATTCAAGACAACATTGAACTTGCTAAAAACCATGATGCTGTTGATACGGTGGTTGAAGCAGTCGATACCATTGTAGAGAGTACAAACGGACAATTCATCACAGATATTCCAAACCGTGCCCATCTCTATCAAGGACAAACTCCACAAACCTTCCGTTGCAAAGACTTTATCGATTTGTATGGTTCTTTATCAGAGGAAGAAAAAGAAATTTTGACAGATGCATGCAAAATCTTTGTCATTAAAGGGAAAGATGTAGCCTTGGCTAAGGGTGAATACTCAAATCTTAAAATCACAACAGTTACAGACCTGAAGATTGCTAAAAGCATGATTGAGAAAGACTAGAGACATGATTAATCAAATTTATCAACTGACAAAGCCAAAGTTTATCAATATCAAATATCAGGAAGAGGAAATTGATCAAGAGAATCAAATCCTCATTCGACCAAATTATATGGCGGTTTGTCACGCGGATCAACGCTACTATCAAGGGAAACGTGATCCAAAAATCTTATCAAAGAAACTTCCAATGGCTATGATCCACGAGTCTTGTGGAACGGTCATTTCTGATCCAACTGGTACTTATCAAGTCGGTCAGAAGGTTGTCATGATTCCAAATCAACCACCTATGCAGAGTGACGAAGAATTCTATGAGAACTACATGACTGGAACTTATTTCCTATCGAGTGGTTATGATGGGTTTATGCGAGAATTCGTATCACTTCCTAAGGATCGTGTGGTTCCCTACGAGGACATCGAAGATACAGTAGCTGCCATTACTGAATTTGTCAGTGTTGGCATGCACGCCATGAATCGTTTCTTGACAGTTTCTCACAGTAGACGTCAGCGTATTGCAGTTATTGGCGACGGTAGTCTAGCTTTTGTCATGGCTAATATTATCAACTATACCTTGCCTGAAGCAGAGATTATCGTCATTGGTCGCCACTGGGAGAAATTAGAACTCTTTTCTTTTGCTAAAGAGCTCTACATTACGGATAGCATCCCAGAAGATCTTAGTTTTGACCATGGTTTTGAATGCTGTGGTGGTGATGGATGTGGACCTGCTATTAATGACTTAATTCGTTACATCAAACCACAGGGAACCATTCTCATGATGGGCGTTAGCGAGTATAAGGTTAATATCAATACTCGTGATTCCTTGGAAAAAGGTTTGCTACTAGTCGGATCTTCTCGTTCTGGACGAATTGACTTCGAAAATGCCATCCATATGATGGAGATTAAGAAGTTTGCCAATCGTTTGAAGAATATCATTTATCTGGAAGAACCAGTGAGAGAAATCAAGGACATTCATCGAGTTTTTGCAACAGACCTTAATACTGCCTTCAAGACAGTATTTAAGTGGGAAGTCTAATGGAGGATTATTGTGAAGGAAATCGTTAAAGAAAAGATTGCTTCTTTATTAGTTGGTGATGAAGAAATTCAGAGCGTTGAACAGTTGGGTGGAATGACCAATCAAAACTATTTGGTTAAAACATCCTCAAACCAGTACATCGTTAAGTTTTTCGGTAAAGGTACGGATAAATTAATCGACCGCCAGAATGAAAAGTACAATCTTGAATTGTTGAAAGATTTAAAATTAGATGTAGAAAATTATCATTTCGATATTGAAGCAGGAATTAAGGTTAATCAGTACATTGAAAATGCTGAAACGCTTGATTCAACTATCATTAAAACCAAATTTGAAAAGATTGCGCCAATTCTACAAACGATTCATGCGTCTGGTAAAGAATTAAAAGGAGAGTTTGCTCCATTTGAGGAAATCAAAAAATATGAATCCTTGATTCAAGATGAAATCTCTTATCCAAATTATGAAGCTGTTAGAAAATCGGTAATTTCTCTAAAAGACCAACTTGAAGAAATTGGAATTGATAAGAAATCATGTCATATTGATTTGGTTCCAGAAAACTTTATTGAAGCGCCAGATGGACATCTTTATCTGATTGATTGGGAATATTCTTCCATGAATGACCCTATGTGGGATTTGGCAGCTCTCTTTCTAGAATCTGAATTTACACCGGAAGAAGAGGAAGAATTTCTAGCTTATTACGAGAGTGAACAGACACCAGTTTCTAGGGAGAAAATTCGTATCTACAAAATTTTGCAAGACATTATTTGGAGTCTTTGGACTATTTACAAAGAAGAAAATGGTGCAGATTTTGGAGATTATGGTGTGACTCGTTATCAAAGAGCTGTTAAAGGTTTGACATATTATGGAGGTTCAGATGAAAAATAAAAATGGAGTTTCCTTTGGTCTACTATCAGGTGTATTCTGGGGATTAGGATTAACTATTAGTGCTTATATTTTTTCAATCTTTACAGAGCTGTCACCTTTTGTAGTAGCAGCAGCACACGACTTTCTTAGTATTTTTATCTTGCTAGGATATCTTTTAGTTAAAGAAGGAAAAGTACGCTTTTCAATCTTCTTGAACATTCGAAATGTTAGTGTCATTATTGGAGCATTATTAGCTGGGCCGATTGGTATGCAGGCTAATCTCTATGCAGTTAAATATATCGGTAGTTCTTTAGCTTCTTCGGTTTCAGCAATTTATCCTGCAGTTTCTGTCCTTCTTGCTTTCTTTATTCTAAAGCACAAGGTTTCTAAGAATACAGTTTTTGGAATTTTGTTAATCATTGCAGGGATTATTGCCCAGACCTACAAGGTTGAACAAGTCAATTCCTTCTATATTGGAATTCTGTGTGCCTTGATTTGTGCTCTTGCTTGGGGAAGCGAAAGTGTTCTAAGCTCATTTGCTATGGAAAGTGAACTCAGTGAACTCGAAGCTCTCTTGATTCGACAAGTAACTTCCTTCCTGTCCTATCTTGTTATTGTTCTCTTCTCGCATCATTCATTTGCAGAAGTGGCAAACGGACAATTGTTGGGACTTCTGATTGTTTTTGCAGCATGTAATATGATTTCTTATCTTGCCTACTACATTGCTATCAATCGATTGCAACCAGCAAAGGCAACTGGTCTAAATGTCAGTTATGTAGTATGGACTGTTTTGTTTGCAGCAATTTTCTTGGGGTCGCCCCTTAATTTACTAACCATCATTACTTCACTTATCGTAATGGCTGGTGTTTACATTATTATTAAAGAATAAAGGAGAAAGCGCGTGAAAGCGATCATCTTAGCAGCTGGTTTGGGAACTCGTTTGAGACCCATGACAGAAAATACACCCAAAGCCTTGGTTAAAGTCAATCAAAAACCTTTGGTTGAATATCAAATTGAATTTTTAAAAGAACGTGGAATTGATGACATCATCATCGTTGTTGGTTATTTAAAAGAACAATTCGACTATCTTAAAGAAAAGTACGGGGTTCGTTTGGTCTTCAACGATAAGTATGCTGATTACAATAACTTTTACTCTCTTTACTTGGTGAAAGAAGACTTGGCCAACAGCTATGTTATCGATGCGGATAACTATCTTTTCAAGAATATGTTCCGTAATGATATCAAGCGTTCAACTTATTTCAGTGTTTATCGTGAAGATTGTGATAATGAGTGGTTCCTAGTTTACGGAGATGATTACAAAGTTCAAGATATTATTGTCGATAGCAAAAATGGACGCATATTGAGTGGTGTATCATTCTGGGATGCTCCAACAGCTGAGAAGATTGTTGGATTTATTGAGAAGGCATATGCAAGTGGCGAGTTTGTGGACCTCTATTGGGACAACATGGTTAAAGATAATATCAAAGAACTAGATGTTTATGTAGAAGAGTTGGAAGAAAATTCTATCTACGAAATTGACAGTGTCAAAGATTATCAAAAATTGGAGAAGATTCTGTCTTCACAAAAATAAGCAACTTTTATGAACTGATACCTTACCTATTTTTACTTGACTTTTTAGGTTTGATACAGTATACTAGTGAAAATTTAACCTTTAAGGGCAGTCCAGAGAGACTCACAAGGTGTCAGATAGAAAATAGATTACACAAACTTCGAATAAACACAGTTTATTTGATTCTTTTCTGTAAGTATCTTACTGAAACCTTGCGATTGCAAGGTTTTTCTTTTTCTGAACCCCTTAAAATTTAAGGAGGAAAATTTATGAATCAAAATTGTAAAAAACGCATGGGTGCTATTCGCTTGGAAACTATGAAAGTAGTGTCTCAAAAGGAAATCGCACCAGCAATCTTTGAACTAGTACTTCAAGGAGAAATGGTTGAAGCTATGAAAGCAGGCCAATTTCTTCATTTACGAGTTCCTGATGATGCTCATCTCTTGCGGCGTCCGATTTCAATCTCGTCTATAGATAAGGCTAATAAACAATGCCGTCTTATCTATCGTATCGAAGGTTCTGGAACGGCAATTTTTTCAACCTTAAAAACAGGTGATAGCCTAGATGTTATGGGACCTCAGGGGAATGGTTTTGATTTATCTGATTTAGAGCAGCATAGTCGTGTTCTCTTAGTTGGTGGCGGAATTGGTGTGCCTCCTTTACTTGAAGTAGCTAAGCAACTGCATGAGCGTGGTGTAGATGTTACAACGGTTCTAGGATTTGCGACCAAAGATGCAGTTATTTTGGAATATGAATTATCCAAATATAGTCAAGTCTTTGTGACAACTGATGATGGATCTTATGGGATCAAGGGAAATGTCTCAGTAGTGATTAAGGAATTTGATAACGAATTCGATGCAATTTACTCATGCGGTGCACCTGGTATGATGAAATATATCAATCAAACCTTTTACGAGCATCCAAGAGCTTATCTATCTCTTGAATCCCGTATGGCCTGTGGTATGGGGGCTTGCTACGCTTGCGTCTTGAAAGTACCTGAAAGTGAAACAGTTAGTCAACGTGTGTGTGAAGATGGTCCTGTATTTAAAACAGGCACAGTAGTTTTATAAGGAGAGTGTCATGACTGCAAATCGATTACAAGTTTCTCTACCAGGTTTAGAATTAAAGAATCCTATCATTCCTGCTTCAGGTTGTTTTGGCTTTGGTCAAGAATATGCCAAATACTATGATTTAGACCTTTTAGGCTCTATCATGATTAAGGCGACTACGCTTGAACCAAGGTTTGGAAATCCAACTCCACGAGTGGCAGAAACACCTGCAGGTATGCTCAACGCTATTGGTTTACAAAATCCAGGTTTAGAGGTCGTTCTCTCTGAGAAACTACCATGGCTTGAAAGAGAATATCCAAATCTCCCTATTATCGCCAATGTTGCTGGCTTTTCAAAACAAGAATACGCAGCCGTTTCTCATGGTATTTCTAAGGCAACTAACGTGAAAGCCATTGAGCTCAATATCTCTTGTCCTAACGTCGATCATGGAAATCATGGACTTTTAATTGGACAAGATCCTGAGTCGGCCTATGATGTGGTGAAGGATGCCGTAGAAGCATCAGATGTGCCCGTTTACGTCAAATTAACCCCTAGTGTGACGGATATCGTGACTATTGCAAAAGCAGTAGAAGATGCTGGAGCTAGTGGTCTCACAATGATCAATACCCTTGTGGGGATGCGTTTTGACCTTAAAACCAGAAAGCCGATTATCGCAAATGGGACAGGTGGCATGTCTGGACCTGCTGTATTTCCTGTAGCTCTAAAACTAATCCGTCAAGTAGCTCAAACAACCAAGCTTCCAATCATTGGTATGGGAGGAGTGGATTCAGCTGAAGCGGCCTTAGAAATGTATCTGGCTGGTGCCTCAGCAATTGGTGTCGGAACAGCCAACTTTACGAATCCCTATGCTTGTCCAGATATTATCGAAAATCTACCAAAAGTCATGAATAAGTACGGGATCGAAAGTCTAGAAATGTTGCGAAAAGAAGTCAGAGAAAGTTTGCTCTAAGTTTTATGTCCTGAATTCAGTCTAAATTGTTTTGAAAGCGCCATTTTTCTGGTATAATAAATACTATGATTATTACAGTACCTATTAAAACAGAAAAAGATATTGCAACACCAGGACCAAACGTCCTTGTACTTGGTTATTTTGATGGAGTTCACCTTGGACATCAAAAATTATTTGATATAGCTTCTAACATTGCTGCTGAAAAGCGCCAGGGAGTAGCTCTAGTAACTTTTAACGAATCACCAAAACTAACTCTGAATCAATACTCACCTGAACACTTATTGCATATTTTGAATGCTAGCGAACGTGAACGTCGATTGAAGCGAGCTGGAGTTGAGAGCTTGTATTTGATGGATTTCACTAGTCGAGTAGCAAATATGACTGCAAAAGAATTCATTGATACCTACGTCAAGGAAGCAAAGGCAGATACGATTGTAGTTGGTTTTGACTATACTCTTGGTTCAGATAGAAAAACAGCTGAGGATTTAAAAGAACTCTTCCATGGTGAAGTGGTTGTTGTTCCACCAGTTGAGGACGAAAAGGGGAAAATTAGTTCAACGCGCATTCGCCAAGCCATTCTAGAAGGAGATGTAAAAGAAGCAGGCAAACTTTTGGGATTCCCTTTACCAACGAGAGGTGTAGTGGTTCATGGAAATGCTCGAGGTCGAACTATTGGCTTCCCAACAGCTAATCTAGTCAACTTGGATCGGACATATATGCCAGCTGATGGTGTTTATGCCGTTGACGTTGAAATTCAAAGAAAAGTCTATCGTGGTATGGCGAGTCTAGGTAAAAATGAAACCTTTGATGGCGAAGAAGAGCGTTTTGAAGTTCATATCTTTGATTTTTCCGACGATATCTATGGGGAAACTGTCATCGTTTCCTGGTTGGACCGTATCCGTGATATGGTAAAATTCGATAGCGTTGATCAATTGATTAAGCAACTAGAAGAAGATGAACAGATGGCAAGAAAATAGAATTTGAAATAATAGGAGAGTTTGAGATTATCTCAAGCTCTTTTTTAGATAGGGAATTAGCAATCTAATACTCTTCAAAAATCAAATTCAAACCGCGTCAACGTCGCCTTGCCGTACTCAAGTACAGCCTGCGGCTAGTT
>NZ_JVHE01000064.1:0-20320 GCF_001072925.1 Streptococcus pseudopneumoniae
TTTTTGTATACACTAAAATAGGGTTGGTGGAAAATTTCCATCAACCCTAAAAATTATAGAACCGTTCTTTTTATATCTCATTTATTCTGCCAAGGCACCCATTGGATCCCATGGTGCAAGGACGATTGGTTCTGCTTCATAAGCAGCTCGTTCTTCTGCTGTTAGTAATTCTTTACGAACAACGATTTGGTAAGTGTATTCGTCCATCCAAGCATCTGAGGCAACAAAGTAACCATCTGCACCGACCTTGTCTCCCCATGAGTTTTCAACTTTCCACTTGATTGATTTGCCATTTTCATCCAAATCAACACCTGTCAAGACCATTGCGTGAGTCATCAAGCTTTCGCTGTAGTCCAAACGTCCTGCTTTGTCCTGAGTGAGTTGAATATCCATGCTTGATTCAAAGTCATAGACATCTGTCGCAAGGATTCCGGCTTTACGGTTGCTGAGTTGGCCGACATCTGAACCAAACCAAACAGTTTCTCCTGTTTGCATTTGGGCAATGGCCAATTCTTTCAAGCGTTCCATCGGTACGTTAATGTAACGAACTGCACGGCTACCAACCACATTTCCCAACATCTCAACTGTGTAAGATTTACCGTAAGGTTTATCAGCAGTTGGAGCATTGATCACAGAAACGTAGTCTTCTAATGGAAGGTCAACATATTTCTTGTAAAACTCTTGTGGCGTGATGCCTTTTTCGCTTTGGTAGTTGTTGTCCTTATCACGATAAGCAAAGTCAAATTGACGTGGCGGAAGTCCTAGTGACATGGCAAGGAAGTTAAAGATCTCCTGCAAGAGGTCTTCTTTCTTAGCTTGAACAGTCGCTTGGTCTGCGCCAGAAGCCAAGAGGTCACGCAAGATTTGAGCGTCTTGACGAAGCAATTTGTTAAGGATTGCATTGAGCTCACGACTATTGCTAGATGAAACAGATTCTGGATAAACAGACTTAGGTACGACACCGTATTTCTCAAAGAGAGAAACTACCATATCCCATTGTCCGCCATCTTGTTGTGGAGTTTGGAGTAGGAAGCTAACCTTGCGGCTGGTCAATTCTTGGTCAGCAGTCGCAATCACTTGCTCCAAGAACCAGTTTGATTTTTCATACTTGTCCCAGAAGAAGGTGTGGGCTTGTGACAATTCAAAGTTTTCAAGTTTGTATTGAGAAATGAGTTTGTGGCGGAAAGTATTAAGGGCCGCAAACATCCAGCAACGACCAGATGCTTTCTGGTTAGTGACCTTGTCCTTAGTCAAGTCAAGTGAGAAAACAGGTGTGTTGTCGACATGGCTTTGACGACGCTCAAGGGCTGCAAAGATTCCATTGTGGCTAGCAGCATTTTCGATAGCTTGGTATTTGACATTTGCTTCATAATTGGCAAATAATTTATCTGTAAATGATTCTTGAATCGCGTTCATAAAATCCTCCTTTTATTCTACAGTCTATTATAACTCTTTTCACAAAGGAAGCAACCAAAAACTGAAAAAGGCAAGGATATTTTCCTCACCTTTTTCAAAGATTACACAGTTTACCCAACACTTTCGAGCAAGTTTTCTAATTCCTCTGTGGTCAAGCGACGCCATTCCCCACGTTTCAGATTTTCATCCAAGGTCAAAGTTCCCATGGTCAGACGTTGCAAATCAACCACTTCCTTGCCACAGTATGCTACCATCCGTTTCACTTGGTGAAATTTTCCTTCTGCGATGGTCACGCGAACCAGACTTTGGTTTTTTTCTCTATCAAGAGATACAAGCTCCAGCTTGGCAGGCTGACAGGTAAAGTCTTTTAGCGGAATCCCTTGTGCAAATGTCTCAATGTCTTCATCCGTCATGGTTCCATCGACCTGCGCCAGATAGGTTTTATCCACATGGCGTTTAGGAGAAAGAAGAGCATGAGCCAACTGGCCATCATTGGTCAAGAGTAAGAGTCCATGCGTATCAATGTCCAAACGTCCCACTGGGAAAACTTCCTTTGATCGAGCTAAATCATCCAACAAATCCAAGACTGTCTTATGTTTAGAATCTTCAGTTGCTGAAATAACACCCTGGGGCTTGTTCATCATATAGTAAACAAACTCCTCGTACTCTAGCTTTTGCCCGTCAAAACAAATCTCGTCTGTCTCTTCATTGATTTGTAGCTTGGCAGATTTTTCCTTTTTACCATTGACCATCACACGCCCAGTCTTTAGAAAGTTTTTAACTTCCGTCCGACTTCCTACAGCGCAGGCAACTAAAAATTTATCTAATCTCATAGCACTATTATACCATGAAAAAGCATAGACTTAGAACCAAAAATAAGCCGCCTGATTGGGCGACTTTATTTTATAGGGAGATTATTATGAAAAATTTTTAGGAGTTAAAGTTAAGTTCTTCTTAACTTATGCTTATAGTATAAGCTAGATTCCTAAAAGTTTTCTTAAAATTTTCTCCTCAAACTTAAATTTCTTTAAATCTTCACTGTTAAAATCAAACGTTCTAGCAATACAGATAACGATTAGTTAAAAGTTAAAACCATAAAGAGGAGCAACAACACAAATAGTGATAAGCTAACAAACAAGGTTAAGACTTTAACAAGCGTATTGCTTTGCCAATAGCTGGGCTTTCCGATATTGCTGGTAGCATCCATAGAAAAAATTTGAGTTTGTCTGGGTTGAATGGTCACAAGAATGATTAAGGAAAAAGCTAAAATAATGGTTAAAATCATCAATAATTCAATCATTTTATTACCTCAAAAGTCCTATTAAAGTAAACAGTAAACCAATCAAAATGATGAGTCCAATCAAAAAAGAAAATGTCTTACTAATTTTTTCACCACGTGTAGATTTTTCTTTTTTGATGGGTTGTTGTTTCATCTCTTCCATGCGACCTTCAACGTCCTGATAGAATAGATCTTTTTTAGTCATGGCTTTCTCCTAAAATGGTTTCCATCCGCTCCTGATACATAATTGGATCCACATAATTGGCATGGTACCCTTGGTCTCCAAGAGCTCGACCCATCTCTTTGACATGAGAAAGGGCTAACTCAATGGTATGAATCATGTCATCAACTGCTTCCTTAGCGAAAATATGATTTGGAGCTGTATAGCGGCGATTATGGGCTGTTTCCTCAAAAGCTAGGACCAGTTGATTGTGTTCAAAAGCCTGACGAACAGCTTGAAGCAGTTCATTCCCATAGTTGATATCCAGGTAGATATCTGATAACTGATAAAGCTCCTGAATCTTTTGGGGACTGGCATTCTGATAGAGCACAACATTTGGATAGCGGAGCATATCCAACAACTTAGATGACATCTCTGTCACTGCTGCGATTCGGAAAGTAACCCTTGGTAAACTCTCCACCAGTTTTTCGATTTGCTCTAGTTGATCCGAATTGGTCACTATCAAGGCATCAGGACGAACAAAATTATCGCGCTTAAAGTGATAATGATAGCCTAGATGACTAAACTTATGATGGAATTTTTCATCCGTCAATTGCAAAGCACGTTCATAAGTCGCATAATCTGGAATGATAATGGTCTTAGCTCGAAGCTGATCATTCTCCAAGATCAGTTGCATATTTCCTGGTATATCATTATGCAATGGTTCTTGCCAAACCAGGATATCCTTACCTGATTTTTCTGGAAAATGGAAAGAAGTCAAAAACGAAGTAGATAGGGTATTAAAGAGAAGGTGGTCCAGATTCACATTCAAACCTTGCAAAAAGTCTATGATAAAGGCCACTCGACCAGAAAAATGGCGCAAACCTTGCCCTTCCAAGGTCAAGAGAATATCACCTGTGACATGGTTTTCCAAAATAACTTCTTTTTGATCTACGTCCCGATAAGAAGTCATGATAGCTTGACCAGATCCATCAAAGGTGGTCTTAGCAAAGCAAGCTCCAAAACGATTGTAGTGATCTACTTGAAAGATGCGGCCTGCTGGTGTCTTCCATTCGACTTTTTTCACCAAACGAGCCTGTAAGCCATCTGCAAAATGAATCACTGCTCGTTCTTGATTAAGGTCATTGATGGTTCCAAATTGATTATTCCCAGCAATCTCCCAAAAATCTGGGACGGGAACTTGGTTAAAGTACAAGGGTTTACCACTGTCATAACCCAAATAATAGGTGAAGGGTGAGACAACTCCATCTGGTAAAAATCCATCTGGTTCAATAACCACAGTCAAATCAGACAGTCCTGCCGCAGTCAGACTATAATGCAAATCTTGACTTTCTTGATTGTATACATCAAATAACTGAATCATCCACTACCTCCTTGATTGTTTTTCCCCATTTGTTCAAAATCTCTTGAGTCAAGAATTTCTCAGCAATCTGGTAGGATTTTTCTCTCATACTTTCCAAACGATTTTCCAAATACAGTTGGCAGATTTTTTCTGCATAAGCTTTCTTGATTTCATCTTCGACATGGTCAGATGAGCTTGGAATCAAATAACCATTTTCGCCATCTTCGATAAAGGTTTGATTTCCATAAGGAACATCAAAACCAATCAATGGCAAGCCTGAACCAATTGCTTCCATGAGTGTCAAACCAAATCCTTCACTTGTAGAAGCAGTTAGATAAACTTCATACTGTGAATAGATTTGGGAAAGTTCGGCATGGCCCTTGAGTTTAATATACTCTTCTGCCTGACCTGCAGCGATAATCTCATGAAGACGTCCTTCTTCGCCACCACTACCGTAGATATCAAAGGTTAATTCTGGCAATTCCTTATGAGCCTCTATCACAGCCTTGACAAGCCAATCAATGTGTTTTTCCTTGGCTAGACGTGAAGCTGTAATAAGAGAAAATGGCTTACGATTCTCTTGTGGTTTTGTTAATTGGTCAACACTTCCAACTGGAATGGTCACAATCTTAGGAGCGTGCGAGGTATAGTGAGCAAACTGTTGCTCTAGAACTTCCTTTTGACGATCCGTTGAAACGATAAAGAGATCGACCTTATCTGCATTGGTAAACTGGTAGTCATAATAGTTGTTCCAAAGGATATAATCATCATTGGTCGCATTTTCACTATAGTGCTCAGCGTGAACGACAACAGCAAGGTGAGCAGCACGCGCTTCTTCAAAGACCACCTGCCCAATTCCTGTCTCACGATCCAAAATCACTAGATCTGATTTACTTAACTGAAGTGTCTGCATGAAATAACGGATCAAGGCCGGCTTACCGTATAAGATTCGATCCTTGAAACGGTAGACTTCCTCGGTCCCTTGATTCATGAACATCTCATAAGCTGGAGTCCCATCTTCATTGTAGAAGGTTCTTTGGTAGAGTGTCGCTACATTATCTTTAGGAGCAAAATACTCTGTGCAGTAGCGTGTGTATGAGAAGTAATCCTTGCGGATCAATTTGCCAGCATACACATACTCCACATGTTGGACAAAATCTTTTTCCTCATCTACCAAATAACAAGTGATAAACTTGTCTTCATCTGAGAAGAAGATTCGTTCAATTCTCCCATTTCTTTCACGACGGCTTTCTACACCTTCAAAATAAGCCAGAACATCATCTACCGTCACACTGGTCGGTGCAATCTTGATGTCTGTGAAATGAGTGTAGAGCCAGATGACCTGATCATCATCAAAACCGATATTTGCGGTTAAATGCTGGATATTATCACCCAAAATCATGTCTGTAAAGATAAACTTCGACGACAGATTCAGGCTGCGAAAAATACCCGCACGGTAAGCTTGGGCATATTCAACACCACTGCTGGCCCAACCAATTCCTAAATTTATATTGTAAATTGTCATATTGTCCTCTTTTTATGGAAAATAAGTCATAATTTCCCCTTCAGGCGAAATGTCTACTCGACTCAATAGAAGATTTCGAACCATATCCTTCTTGACCTGCTTTTTCATTTCTTCAAAGCCATTGTAAGCTTCTTGATAATACTCGACGATAGGATTCTTTTGAGCAGCTGATTGACCACCAATCGCTATACTCAATTGTTGAAGGTAGTCTACCTGCTCTACCCAGTTATCATCTATTGCTTTTAGCAATGCTAAACGCTGAAAATGAGAAAAGAGATCAAGTGTTTCTAGAAGTGTTCGTTTCTCTTGTAGACTCTTTTGAACTGTTGTCTCCAGAACTAGCTTGATCGCATCCTTATCCGTCATATCTAACTCTCGCGGAACTGCATGATAAAGAAAACTGATGTTTTTAACGATAAAATGATACAGTTCTTCTCTACTTTCAAAGGGTTCTTCTGACAAGCTTTTTCTTACGAACTCATCTAGCATATCTACAACAAAACCATCAAGATCCTCGGTTCCATCAATCAAGCGATTTCTTTGACTATAGACCATTTCTCTTTGGATATTCATACTCTCAGCATACTCTAAGGTTTGCCTTCTTGATGATCTAGCAGCGCTATCGCTTGCCTTCTGCGCTTTTTCTACTAATTTTCGATAGCGTCTTCCTTCTAAAAGTTCAGGACTTATCTGTTTATTTACTGTATAGTCCTTATACATTTTATGGACCCAAGAAGGTCCATACTTCTTGATCACATCATCTTCCAGTGAGACAAAAAATTTCGACAAGCCAGGGTCTCCCTGTCGGCCAGAACGTCCTCTAATCTGTAAGTCAATACGTTTACTCTCCATCCGTTCTGTACCAATGACAACTAGCCCCCCCAGTTCAGCAACTCCTGGACCAAGTTTAATATCAGTCCCACGACCAGCCATAGAAGTCGCAACTGTTACAGCTCCCCTACGACCTGACTCTGCAATCATCTGAGCTTCACGCGCTGCATTATGGGCATTTATAACATTGTGAGCAATCCCTTCTCGCAATAATAGGGAGGAATAAAGTTCCGACATTTCTACTGACCCAACAAAAACCAATAGTGGGTTGCCCTTTGCATGATAATATTTAATCTCAGCAAGTGATGCATACACTTTTTCAGGTAGGGTAACATAGAGATTATCTGGATAATCAATTCGCTGATTCGGACGATTTGTAGGAATTCGAATGACTGACATCCCATAAGTTTCTAAAAACTCTTTCTCTGCAACCTTTCCTGTCCCAGTCATCCCAGAGATTTTTTTAAACTTCTTAAATAAGCTCTGATAGGTAATTGAGGCCATCGCCCGTGTTTCTTCAGATAAGGGAACATGCTCTTTTGCCTCAATGGCTTGGTGTAAACCACCCTGTAATTTGGTCATTTCTAATAAACGACCTGTACTTTGATCTACCAATACGAGTTCTTCCTCTTTCTCACCCTTACGGATGATATAGTCTTTATCCCTTTTAAATAAGGTATGAGCTCGTAAAGCAAAGGTCAGGTGTCTTGCTAGTACGCCATGTTCTTCGGAATAGAGGTTATCAATACCTAAAAAACTCTCCGCAGTTTGAGCGCCCTTAGTAGTGAGCCAGACTTCTTTTTTCTCTTCTTTAAAGATATAGTCTTGGCCCTCAACTAGAGTTGTCATCAAGGTGTCAATAATTCCATAAAAATTGGATTGAACCCTAGGAGAACCTGAAATGACCAAGGGAGTTTGAGCACTATCCAGCAAGACTGAATCTACCTCATCTACGATAACAAAGTTAAATTCTGGCATGTACTTTTTATCTTCACTAGAGGCTAGATTATCAATCAAGTAGTCAAAACCAAGACCACTATTGGTAGTATAAACAATATCCGCACTATAAATTTCCCGCTTATCTTCAGGCGTTAACTCTTCATCATCGTCTTCAGAAAAGGGAATGCGAATGGTCAAACCTAAGAACTCATAGACTTGTCCCATCTCATCTGCATCACGCTTGGCAAGATAGTCGTTAGTCGTCACCAGCATAACACCTTGCCCTGATAAGGCATTGAGATAGACTGGCATCGTAGCGGTCAGAGTTTTCCCCTCGCCCGTATTCATCTCCGCAACATTCCCTTGGTGGATAACAATTCCCCCCATGACCTGTACATCGTAGGGAAACATTCCTAAGATTCGTTTATCAGCCTCTCTGACAACTGCAAAAGCTTCTACCAGAAGATCATCTAAACTTTCTCCAGCAGCCAATCTCTCTTTAAATTCTTGGGTTTTTCCTGCTAATTCAGCATCTGTTAGCGAAGCCATCTCATCTTTTTTTAGATTGATTTGATGCAAGATTTTTTTCACCTTGCTCAACTGTCTATTCTTGTTCCACATCTTGTTCAGAATCGTCCTCTTCTATTGAAAATGAATGAAAGTCAACTGCTTGAAATCCTGCACTCAACAGCTGTACTCTGTAATGATAGGCTTCTTCTGGATAAGTAAAGGTAAAATCAAAGTCTTTTTCAATCACTTGACCAACCTGCTTATCATAACGATCCATAAAGATGAGCCTAAAGTATAAACCATTTTGAGGTTGAACAGTCATCTGACTAGACAAACGGTAACGATAGCCCCTTTTTAAAAGAGGTAAGGTTGGGGTTAAGCGATTTCCTTGAAAGTTAAAACTTGATGTCCACTCATGAATCATAGTACCAGAATTCACCATATCATTTTCCAGATAAACATGGTCTCTTGAATGATAGAGTACAATAGAACCAAACAAAAATGTATTTTGCCTACTATCCCCTGAACTTCCTCCTTTAAACTCTCCCCAGTATATTTCTTTATGCCGTTTGAACATCATTAAAACTTTCTCCCAAAATCCTGCTCTAAAATCATCTTATAAAAATTCTTGAACCACGCAGTACTGGTATTACTATCGTCGTTGTGGCGACCCGAGGTGCCCTTGACCATGATACGAGCACCCGTATGATAAAGGGCCTCTACTAAGTCATCATAAGCACGTGGATCATAGTCTTCCTCTTTCATATAAGAGAGTCCAAAGATTGTTTGACTAAAATCGGCCTCTTTAAAAGGAGTCCAAAAACGGTCATCTAAGGCTCTCATAGCATCTAAACTAGACTCCCCCTTAGAATGATGACGTAAAATATCAAAGGCGGTTGGGAAAAGCCCCGGGGCCTCAAGTCTGCCTCTCTCTGCTATCAAGCCAAGATTGGTCAAGGGTTTTGAAACAATCACAGCTTTAGGTTCAAAGAAAGAGCTGTAATACATAGCACCATAGGTTCCCATGGACATGCCCGAAAGGATTAGTTCCTTATTTGAGAATCCTAACAAATCTAAATGTTCTTGAATGACATTTCGAACACCATTTTCGATACTCTCATCACCCAAGTAAAAAGCTCCTCCATCTATCCGAGGATCTTGAAAAAGAAGGAAAGGTGTCCCAAAGGATCTCATCATTCCAAATCCCTCAAATCCTTCCGCTCGACGATAACCAGAGAAATAGACATTCAAAGGAGGCTTAAAATCTCCTGGATAGAAAAAGTAATTAATCTCCTCACGCTTGTCATTATGGATAATCCCCCCACCAAGAACATACTTACCAAATTGGTAACGCGTTAAACGCTGATGAAGAGCTCCTATTTTCAGTTGTCCTTCCCCTCTAGCTTCTAAAGAAACACTGATAAATGAAGAAAAATCATCATCCAGTACCACGGCAGACTGCATATCTTCAACAGTGAAAACTCGCTCTTTGACAAAATTAGCAGTAGATCCATCTTGAATATTTCGAACAACGAGACGAATATCACAAGTCCAATCTTTCTCATATTCAAGCCAGAGTTCAACCGGGTTGAATTCACTAGCTCGGATATTATATTTCCAACTAATTAAAGGGCGAAAGTCTTGACCATACTTTCCTAGGAGTTCTAGATTTTCATAACCGTTATATCGAACCTTTCCCGTAAAAGCAGGATTGACAATCATATCAATTGGAACCAACTTATCCCCATACTGTCCTCTAAACAAGGCCTTAGATAGGAGTCGTAACAGTTCTGCTGGATTTGAAAAGTCTGCTGTTTGAGCACAGGTTTTTTTCAAAAAGTCTTGAACATCTTTTGATTGAGGCTCAGCTGTATCAGGGTAGAAAATCGTATAAGGAGTGATCTTTCTTATCAACGGAATCAAATCCGATAAATGCTCAGGATTTTCAACCAAAACAGCTGAAAAAGTTCTTAAGCCTTCCATTTTCATGACCTTCTTTATGGCAGTCGTTGATCTTGGCCAAAAGAAGTGCCAATCCATATTTTCAGGAAGCTCATAGTCATGGCTCCAGTTTCTGCTACCTATCTGCAAAATCTGTAATTTATTGCTCACTTTTTGCCTCCTTTAACCATTTTTCCCACTTATCTACAAATTGATCACCTGTATTTTGTCGAATCTTATCAATTGAGTAAATTAAGGCTTGATTCCAATGTTCCAAGGTATCTAAAAAGTAGTGCCCTGCTTTACTAAACTCTGATAAATCTGATAGAATATAACCATTTTGTAAGTGAGATACATATTCTGATTCTTGTAGATTGATTTGAGGAATTCCTGCACTAATCCCTGCAATCTGTGTATAAATATTAGCGACTGGATTCAAATCAACAATTAAACGAGTATATTCTAACTCACGAATTAAGCCCATCTCATCATTGAGATTGATAATCTTAAAGCGATAATCATCTCTGGTATTTTCCTCTAATGTATTTTCCGCCTCAGATACCACGGAATCCTTTAACAGATCCCTTGGGTTAAGACGTTCCATAATCAGCGAATCAAGTTGCTTCTCCAGAGCTTCTATTTGATAACCTTCTGCATTGAATACAGAAAAAACAACCTCAGTCAAAGGATTTTTCGAGACAAAATGTAAGACTTCATACAAAACTTTTGGATCTTGTTGCACCTGTATATCTAATTGGACATAAATTTTTGATTCCTTTAATCGCTGACTAACGCCCAGCTTCAAGCGCGTATCAAAAGATGGTAGATGGTACATTTTAGAAGTAAATTGGGGATAGGCCTCTTGTAATCGCTCAAGAAAATCTTTCCGATCACTAATCAACAATCTAGACTGTTCTACTACCTGACGATGAGCCTGCAAATCATCTGCTTGATTTCTTTCAATAAAGAAACTTATAATTTTGGGAGCTTCTTCTGGCAACCTTTCTAGCAATTGGTCTTGAAACTTGGTATTAGCTGCCAAAACAAATGAATCTCCAACCTCATAGTCTTGATTTAAAAATTTTGTTAAGAATTCCCAGATAACCTCATCTATACTTTCATAAGTTAATTTTCCAAAACGGTAGCTTACTGCTGGATTTATCTTTACAATTGGCTCTTTTCCCTGCAAATTTTCCCTCAGTTGCCACTGTCCTTTTGCATTGTAATAATAACGAGTAACTGGTTTTTGATCCTCATAGTCTAAAAGGCTAGATAAAAAGCCACGATCATCAAAATAGCAAATGAAATCAACTTGGTTATCCTTAAAGTAAGTGATATAGCTGATAAAACCTTCTGAACCATATTCAATTTCAGCATAGAGTGCCCCCTTTTGCTTGACTACAATTAAGAAAGGAGTATAGATAAAGTCACAGTCTTCATCCCATGTCAAGTCTTTTAATTGTAAAGGGTGCATCTCCTCAGCTTCAATATTTTGAATGGCATCAAAAACGGAGAAAATATTCGACTCCAATAAATCTTGTCTGTGTAACAAGTAGCGTAGATGAGGATGATAAGTCAACCATAGCATCTTAGATTCTAATTCTTGACGTTTAAAGATACGAATTTGGTGTAAGATATCATCAAATTCTAAGCGATAAGGAGTCCTATACCAAGGCACAATATTAGCTTGCCATGATGGATTGTTGCGCTCCAAAAAAGGAATGAAATAATACATATATTCTCCTCACAATTATGAATCGATTTCTAAGAGTGGTCGATAGTTCTCGTTTAATGTCAAAGCATTAATCTCTTCTTGGATATTAAACACCATTCCGTTAAAAATCAAGAACAGGCCTGGAAGCATCGTTAGTTGCATATAGCGTGGATCATATAAGACAATCAACATTGGCAAGCCAGCCATAAGAACTGTATAGGTAGAACCAATAATTGCAAAACGGAATACAAGTTTTCCAATATAACGACTAGTATCTTCTCCTGGATAGATATTATAAATATATTCTCCAGATTTTTTCATTCTATCAGCAATTTCCTCACTATTCATATTTACAAAGGCAAAAGTAATTCCTAAAAGAAACAAAACAATAATATAAGTGAAAACCCAAATTGGTTGTCCTATTGCAAAGCGACTTATCCAAACTCTGATCCACGTTTCTTCTGGAAGTACCATCTGAAGCAGCATGAAGCTATATTGTGGAATAGAAACCAAGGACATGGCATACATAAAGGGCATTCCTCCAGCTGGATTCAGCAAAATATCCAAATAAGAATAACGTTTAAAACGATTGTGAATCATAATCTTATTAACAGGAATTCGATAACGAGCTCGCTGAACTCTGACTACAATTGCCAAAAAGACAACGGAAAGTATTAGAAGAGCCATAATCAATATGGGGCTAATCTGTAATTCCTTGATACTATTCAGGATGTTTTGTGGCATGCTAATAACCATGCTGGACATTAAGATAACTATAGATCCCCCGACACCAAACAGAGAATTCAAATCCGATAACCATACTAAGAAAAAGGTTCCCGCAATCAAGAACAAAACATTCATAGTCAAGGCTAGTCCATAATTCACCCCCGACTGAATAGGAAGATTTAGAGTAATGGCTAATGCTTGGATTAAAGCAATAACAAACGTTAAAATCATTTTCCCACGATCTTGAATTTCAATTGGTAAATTTTGAAAACCTAGTTTCTTAGACATACTAAACATTTGCCATAAAATCATAGCAGACATCCAGGGAGATAGTCCAACTGAAAATAAAGAAAGACTCCGAAGGTTGCCACCTGTTATAGCAGTAGAAAAGGCTAAGAAAGCTGTAGTTCCACCCAAAAAATTCGTGTCGTTTACGTTTACGAAGGGAAGGGTCAATCTACTTCCTAAAACATAAATAAATAAGAAAGAAATCGTCCACATAACCCGTTTAACGACGACTGATGTCAATTTTATCTTCAAATTTTGCTCCTACCTTATTCGAGTGATGAGATATTTTGATGAACATAGCTAAATTTATAAATTAATCTTTTGCCAATAATGGCATTCCCTCATCCTAATGGATGAGGGCGATCCATAACTATCCTATTCTATGCATCCAAAACCTGCATCACTGCATCAATTAATAGTTTTTTTGTAAAGTAGCCTTCTTTTAAGGCATAACTAACTTTATATACATTTTCAACCATCTATTGATAAACTTCTGTTGTCGTTTCCTCTACAAGACGACTGGCTTCTTCCAAACTATCCACTACATAACCTAAGCCTTTTTCCTTTATAAAATTGGCATTGGAGAGATAGGATGGCACCACTACTGGAATTCCTGCTGCAAGATAAGTGCTGACTTTATGAGAGATATTCAATCGATAGTAGTCTGCCTCATCAGCTGGATTTTCGCTAGTACCCCATACTAAGCCAAAACCACCCTCTGACAAAGCAAAAAGCAACTCTGGGTCTGTTTTCCAACCTTTAAAGGAAACTCTTGGATTACGATTCTCTTGATTAGTCTCTGAAAAAATATCGAGAGGGGTTGAATAAGCCCAGTTGGCTAGGTGTTCAAAACGATTCACACTACCCGCAAAAGATAGTTTTTTCTGAAAAACAGGTTGTCTCAAAGGATAGTTGTGAACATGGTCCCACATGCCTTGAATAATAATCTTTTGAACTGTCAATCCTTCCTGAATGAGCCGTTCCTTCATTTGTTCTGATGGAACAACTACTAGATCTGATTGGTTGTACATCTCGATGTATTCAGGCATCAAGTAATAGTTAGATGGAAACATAAGGGGTGGAACATCATGGATAAAGGTTATGATTTTCGTGTTTAAAATCTTACATTTTCTAATAAAGGCCTGATCATACTCTCTACCATTCCACGTAGGAGATTGATAAACGACAATATCACCGTAACCCACTCGAGCCATGACACCATCTAAACGGCTATTCAACTCACCTTGACTGTCACTATAAATATCGTAAAAGTAAAAGCCAAGCTCGTGAAAGTCTAACTTTCTTGCAATTTTAACGGTTTCATTCTGGGCGATCAAAGCTGTACTCTGACCAGACATACCGTAAATATTTGTAATATTTATCTTCATAATCCTATTTAAATCCTTACGACAACTTGCTTATTATAAATTTCATCCTCAACCAGCTGAATTTCTTGATCAAAATTATGCTCTGCGGTATGCTTGTGTGAGAATTTTACTTTTGAAGTTGCTCCCATCTTAAACCACTCATATTCAGAATCAATATGACCTAAATCAATCGCTTGTATACCTTTTTTGCTTAAGTGATACGCTAAAACCTTGGCTGTAGGTCCAAGCATCAAGAATACTAATTTACCAGTCGCATGCTTTTCAATCGCTTCTTGAATAGCCTCAACTTTACTGTAGGCATTTCTAGAAGGGCAGATAATACGCTCAACTGACTGAGCATTGTCAAAAAGATCGTTGCCAACTCCTGAACGTGAGTTTTCACCTTCGACGATCAAGATATCTCGTTTATCCCAAAGTTTCTTTAATTTTTCAAAGTGGGCTACCGAAGCAGACTTATCTTTGAGGTCCATATACGGGCGAGATATAAAAGTAGAACCATAGAAACTTGCTGTACAAAATCTATGATAGGCTTCTTTATAATGCTCTAAATGCTTTTGCCAAAAGTTAACAGCTTCAGGATTATAGCGTTCCAAACCTTCAAAAACATCAGAAAGACAAACCAGCAATTCTGGAGAGCTTTCTAGTTGGATCATACTTCTAAGCTGTTCTGCCAATGTCTCATCATAGTCCTGATAAGGAATACCATGTCCCATCATAATATCCATTTCTCCATCCCCATAGCGAATAACAGAAGAATGGTGTTCTAGTACATAATCAAGACTCTGCTGGATATCCAGTACCTTTGGGTAGGCTTGAAGCTTTTTTACAGGTAGCTCTCCATTTTGGCAATAGTTTTCAATAGCTAGAACCATCTCCTCAGGATGTTCTTGGTCATAAAGAAACTGACCTTGTTCACCATGGGCTACACTTTCAAAAGCAAATACTGGTTTTCCAGCTTGTCGAAAACTCCCAATGATCCCATCAACTTCGATATCTGCATTGATATCCAGTAAGATATCACATCGTTCAACCAAACTATCAATCAAAGCTGGTTGTCCGGCAATATCCGCTAAGACAGAGACATTTGGGTAAGCCAGTAAAGCTGTAATACTATCAGCCACCATAACGGGAGCCGCCACATAAAACTTGACATCTGGTAGATGTTCAATCAAGTAGCCCATATTTCTCAAGTCGCTTGAGAAGGTATAGACTAGAGCCGAATGTTGAACCCCTGTATATTGACTCACCTGATCTTTTGTCAGACAAGGCGTCATCTGACTCATATCCGACCACTCTTGAGCGTTATAATACCACCAAACATCTCGATAGATGGAGCGTTCATACAATCCCCATGGTTTTCTCTCTGTCAAATAATGAATAATCGGTGGATAAGTCCCAGGTTCTGGTCGATAATCTGAAAAATGTGTGTGCAAGGTAATACAGTTATATTTAAAGTCCAAAGCTAACCAACGGTCTTTAAATAAGATATTCAAGATACTTTGATCATCTTGAGCAACCTTGTCATGCAACTCATTAGTCATTTCAATCAGTTTTTTACGAACTTCTTCTTGCTTCCAAAGGCGATTATTGATAAGTAAGACACCTGCGTTGAAGCTATGCTCATTAAAATATACTTGAGCCCCCAGATCCTTGACTGCTGCCAAAGGGTAGTCTCCTAATTCAACATCAAATAGATGACTTAAGTCTCTTGTAACAACCAAGTCACAGTCCAGATATAAGACCTTATCTTCCTCAACAAAATCCGAAATAAAATAACGTAAAAATGTTGCATAGTGAATGTTGGTCTTATATTGGCTGATATGAGAACTATTGACACGGGCATTGACGATTTCACAGTCTAGCTTCTTTAATTTACGATTGAGATTATAGAACCATTCTGTCGGAAAATCGCTGTTAATCAGATAAAAACGTAGCCCTCGATTATGACAGCAGATTGATTTGATTGTCGTTAATACCTTATCTGCGTATTGGTAGTTGGCTCCTAGTACAATTGCCTTCATGTCCATTTTTTCTTTCTTTAACTCTTTAATTGCTTCTATCATTAACTGTGGAGATTGAGAGGAAACGACTATTTGTTCCAATTGATTTTTGTTGGTCGTATCAAAGGTCAGTACTGGTCTACCTGCACTGGTATAGCGACTGACGATAACGTCCATTGGACTCCCTTTATGAATATCCAGATAGGCGTCTGTCTTCTCAATCATTTCATCAATCACTGCCCCAACCATGCTGGGATATAAGTAAACATTAGGATATTTGTCCAAAGCCATTAAAATGGAACCCATATCTGTATAAGCTCCAATATGGAATCCAACATCAGGTAGAGCTTGGGCTAGTTCTTCAATATACAGAAAATCCTGCGAATCTGTAAATGTAAATAGATTGACATTGTGAAGGTCATAAACTCTCTTGATGGCAAAACGTCCAGCATAATGGTCAGCAATCTGTTCATAACTAACATCCCGAAATGCCCACCATAAATCCCGATAACGATAGCCCATCAGAGTGGACCATGGTTTTCGATAGGTCGTATAATGGATGACCAAAGGTTCTTTATCCAATTCAAAATGTGAATCCCAATGGCTATAGAATGCAATGACATCATGACCAACTTGAAGATTAAAATGCTTATCCAACTCTAGCCAATGATTTTCAAACATCAAATTTAATATAGTCTGATCACCATTAAATCTATCATTGGTTGCAAAATCAGGTGAAGATACGTAATCAATTGTCTTATTTATTAATTTAGTAGTGATATCATATTGTCTCCATTTAGAATTATCAATCAATAACATTCCTGCGTTGAAACCAACACCATCTACATCTCGAACAGCAGCAAGATACTTATCACCCAAATCAATATTAAAGAGTAAATCAAGACTACCATTAATAATCAAATCACTATCCAGATAGAGTACTCTCTCCTCTTCAATATAATGAGGAATGAAATAGCGAGCATACGTAATCGCTGAAATATGTTCCTGGGTTTTCCACTCAGAATCAATCTCTTCATCTATACGAATGTCTTCTACAACACTTCCCAATTTCTCCACTTGTATCTTGAGATCATTGAACCAGTCACTAGGAATATTTTGATGGAGAATATAAATTTTAACATTTTGATTATAATATAGAATAGATTTTATTGTTGTAAGTATCGGGATAAGGTAATTCTTATCTCCTGCAAGAACAACTGCCCTTCTTGCTTCCAAAATATCAAGCCCCATTATCTAATCTCCATTTTCATCATTCACTAGTTGATGACGAATGCTATTAATCATACTCTCTTTATCCTCTAAACTAAAAACTCGAACGTTTTTATCTCTTCTATGGACAACTGTTTCAAAAGAAAATACCGGTTTTCCTATCTCTAAAGCACGACCTACAATATTATCAACCTCTCCCCAATGATTGATATCTAAGTAAATATCCGCTCTATTTAATAAATCTTCTAGAATATCATCATAATGCACATTAGTATAAATATTCACATTCTCGTAATGATTAAAGCTTTCTAGATAGTCTGAGACATTTGTTTTAGCAGCTATATGAAATGCAACTTCAGGAAGTTCTTGTACAAGATAGTCTAAATGTTCTAAAGTATCTGATGCTGTTAAAGTAAAGGCGTGAAACTGATGCTGTTGTCTAGGAGTGATTTTTAAATCCTCTTGTGCAGTGACAACAGAATTAGCCGGGATATCTTTATAAATTAAAGCATTTGCCCCAATGATAACATTATCTCCAATGGTAACACCTTTTAAAATAACAACGTTAGTTCCAATCCAACAATTTTTCCCTATAGTTATCTTATCAGCTTTAAACTGAATTTTTTCAATATGGTAATTAGAGTATTTATGGTTGTGATCAAAAATTCTCACACCATCACCAAACATCGTATCCTTACCAATTTCAATCTCTTTGCCACAACGAATCGTACAATGATCGTTAAAGAAAACTCTATTTCCTAGTATCAGCTTAGCATTATTAGACACTTCTAGACTTACAAATGAGCGAAATGTAACATCTGTTCCTAGTTCAATGCTACTAGTAGGAGAAATCTCTATATGATGAAAATCTCCTAATAACTTTACAGAATCTTTAAAATCCATGTTTATCTTCCACTTCTCTTATTTTATTAATCATTTCTTGAACTTGTTCTACTTTATAGATTATCTGTCCAACTTCACAATATTTTGTATTTTCAAAGGCAAGAATAGGCTTCCCTAATTTTGCAAACTGCTCCAGTATTTCTACATTTTTTTCGCCGTGATTAACATCTAAAAGAATTTGACTTATCTCAATTAATTCTTGCTCAAGCTCTGATAAATCATTAAATTCAGACAAAATAGTCACATTGGGATTAACTATCCTCTTAGTCAATTGATCACTAACTTTGACGCTGGCTACAATTATAAATTGAATTTCCGGTAAAGCTTGAACTAGGGAATCTAATTTCTCAATACGATCCGAAAAAGTATAAATTAAACAAGTAACAGGTAGTTTTTGAGGATAGATATGAGCCTTTTTAAGCGTATGTAAATAGTAATTTTGGCCTAATTCTGTCCACTCAAGATTATGATAATACCACCAAACATTGCGATAAGCTTGAATCCCCAAATTATCCCACGGTTTTCTATTCGAAGGATAATGAATAATTCCAGGATAGTCTTGAGATTTTGGTAGTTTATAATCTGTAAACTGCTTATGACTCACAATATAATTATTATCAAAATCTAACTCTAGCCACTTATTTTCAAAAAGCTTATTCAGCATAAGTTGATCAACCATGTCCACCTTATCATGCAGATCATCAGTTAAATTAATTAATCGTTGATTCATACTTTCTTGCTTCCAAACACGATTGTTGATTAGCAATACACCTGTATTAAACATTTCTTGATCATAGTACACTTTTCGGCCATAATCTCTAACTAATTGAAACAGATTTCTAACATCAACCCTTTATTTCACGATTAGCATTCTATATCATGTATTGATTAAAAACATCATTCCTATTGTTTTAGAGCAATCAATTTTTGATAAACTAATTCTCCTATAGTTCTTCATTTGATAGAAAAATCAAACACCTCTAAATAATACATACATTTTTAGATACAAAAATCTACTATATAGTATATCATTTTTATGCACTTTCATAAAGTGATATAACTGTCACAACCTTATTTTTTCTAGCTCTAGACAATAAATATTGAATTTCAATCGATTTACTAATCAACAAAACTCCGATTAGTTCAACATTCTCCACCAATAGCTGAAAACCTCCAAGGATTTTATAATCCTTGGAGGTTTTCTCATAGCTGATTTAGTCTTTCATTAACGTTGCAAAACAAGACTTACTCTTCATCATCACGCTTACGACGTTTAGCCGCTAAACCTAATCCTGTTAGACCTGCTGCTACTCCAAGAAGAGTATTTGTAGCTGAAGCTGTTGTTCCTGTATTTGGAAGTTGCTTATGTGTCTTAGTGGTATCAGTTTGAGAAGCTTGACTAGTTGAAGTAGAATGAGTCGCTGATGTTGAAGCACTTACACTTGTTGATGCTGACTCAGATGCTGATGTGCTTGCGCTTGTTGACGCTGACTCAGACGCTGAGGTTGATGCGCTTGTGCTTGCTGATTCAGATGCTGAGATGCTTGCACTTGTTGACGCTGACTCAGACGCTGATGTTGATGCACTTGTGCTTGCTGATAATGACAGTGATTGTGATACTGATGTACTAATTGAATCAGATGTAATAATACTATCAATATCTAAGCTATCAAGTGACAAGCTTTCTGGCATTCCCTTACTTGTAATAACAGATGTGCTTGCGCTTGTGCTTGCTGATTCAGATGCTGATGTCGATGCACTTGTTGATGCTGATTCAGATGCTGAGGTGCTTGCACTTGTTGACGCTGACTCAGATGCTGATGTGCTTGCTGATTCAGATGCTGATGTAGATGCACTTGTTGACGCTGACTCAGATGCTGATGTGCTTGCACTTGTTGATGCTGATTCAGATGCTGAGGTCGATGCACTTGTTGACGCTGATTCAGATGCTGAGGTCGATGCGCTTGTTGACGCTGACTCAGATGCCGATGTCGATGCACTTGTTGATGCTGATTCAGATGCTGAGGTCGATGCGCTTGTTGATGCTGATTCAGATGCTGAGGTCGATGCACTTGTTGACGCTGACTCAGACGCTGAGGTCGATGCA
>NZ_JVHE01000065.1:0-37013 GCF_001072925.1 Streptococcus pseudopneumoniae
TGGATTATGCTTACCTGTGAACGTAAAGCTATCTTGAACATTAGTAGTTGGAGTATCTTCTCCTGCTCCTTCAAATGTAACAGTTTGTTTAGTTGGTTTTGTTACATCTTGCTCTACTGGAGCAGTTGCTCTATAGTAGTATACAATTTCATTAGTCGCAGTTAAAAATGGATTCTCTAAAACTTGAGAATAAGGACGTCCATTTGCTGCAGTACCATCATAAGAAGATGTTTCTCCCTTTTTTAGGGTTATTTCATGAATCTTCTTGCCACTATAGTAGACCTCTGTTTTCATGGTGCCATCCATGTTAAGCAAGGTATATTTAACCTCGAGGTTAGGCTGAGTTATTTTTGTAAAACTATCACCTACTTGCTTCCAAGGAGAAATATAGCCATTTGGAGAACCTACAATCTCTTTATCGAATAGTTCATAACCCTTTAATTCTGCCGCTGTAGTATCAAAACGCATTCCAGTCAAACCATTTAAGGTATGAGAAGGAACCAATTCTTTATTTGTATCTTTATCCTTAAATCGTACAGTTACTGAATTATTGGTAGGAATCAACCATCCATCAGCATAAAATGGACCTTGTCCTTGTTTATTTGAAATTTCTGGACCATTATACAAGATATTAAAGTTCGCAATTTGATTTCGAGTATTACTCTTATACGGCATATCACCGATAGAAATTGAATCCGCATTTCGATTAATGAATAATTTCTTATTACGATTATATACAAATTCCTTCGAATTAGTATTTTTATCCATAGTAATCTCTTGTTGCAACACATTATTACGGTTGTAAAATTCTACTTTTACCGTACCATCAGTCGTGTGTCCAGTTGAAGATTGTTCGGATTTAGCAGATATTACTACATAGCCATCAAAAGAATCAAGCCAGGAAAAAGTTGGATGTCTGCGTTGTTGATCTAATTGAACAAAAGTATACCAACCGGCACTAGCATTATGGTACTTAGTTGCTGGATCAAAACCATTTGGATGCGATGAATCACTTGAAGTATTTTCCTTTGGTGAAGTAATGCTAATGCTTCCTTCTTTTACTACTGCACTAGAATCAAGATCACGACGAGTTCGTCTCAAAGAGTCGGCAGTATCAACAGCTACACTTCTATCTTCCGCATTAGATTTATCTAGTTTATTCTCAATTTTTTCATCTGAATTTTCTACAGTAGCATTTACAACTGAATTTGTTGTTGACTCAGATGATAATGGTTGAATTTCTTTATTATTTTCTGAACCTTGAAATTCTTTAGAATCCATACCTGGAATAACTGCAGGTGCTTCATAAGTTGATTCAGTTTTCTGTTTTTCCTTAAGTAAATCAGATTCATTGTTTCCAACAACAACTTGGTCTCCAGTTTCTTTTGAAGTAAGCTCATTAGCTGAAACAGTCCCACTTCCTAGAAACATCAAACCTGTTGCGATTGCAACTGAAGCCGCCCCAAAACTGTACTTTCGAATACCAAAACGAGTATATTTCTCGGTCCGAAAATCAGCTTGTTGGTTTCTTTTAATTTTCATTAAATTGCCTCCTTATTCATATATAAAAACTAACATTTATATATACCTCACCTAGTATAACAAAATTATTTTCGTCTATCAAACTATAACAATTGTTTTTTTTAGAAAAATACATTTCATATCTCTTTATAAAATTATTTTTTAAAACTTTTCGAACTTTTTGGTATTATACATCTTATTTTTTTATATTAAATAAACTACTTATCTTTCTTGAACAATTTTATAGAGCCATAGAAATGTAATGTATGTATTATTTTATAACTCAGGAAAGTATTTAACATAATTTCCCCCTTACATTAAAATCTCCACGTCACAAAGAATATGGAAGATGAAGCAATTAATGTTTTGGATAAGGTCATGAAGAATATTTTATAAAAAGTTTTGCCCCTTTTTTGCCCCCTGAACAGAAAAAAAGCCCTTCGGATAAAATCCGAGGGGCTTAAAACTTGTTTAATTAAGAGCCGAACTTTTGAGTTTCAAGGTTCGGGATAAAATAGTTCACTGAACTATTTTATTTCTTAAGGTTGTAGAATGATTTCAATCCACGGTATTCAGCTACTTCACCAAGTTGATCTTCGATACGAAGCAATTGGTTGTATTTAGCGATACGGTCAGTACGTGAAAGTGAACCAGTCTTGATTTGTCCTGCGTTAGTTGCAACTGCGATGTCAGCGATTGTTGAATCTTCAGTTTCACCTGAACGGTGTGATACAACTGCAGTGTAACCAGCTTCTTTAGCCATTTCGATAGCGTCGAATGTTTCAGTAAGAGTACCGATTTGGTTAACTTTGATAAGGATTGAGTTAGCAGCGCCTTCAGCGATACCTCTTTCAAGGTAAGCAGTGTTTGTTACGAAGAAGTCGTCACCAACCAATTGAACTTTACCACCAAGACGTTCAGTAAGAGCTTTCCAACCGTCCCAGTCGTTTTCGTCCATACCATCTTCGATAGTGATGATTGGGTATTTGTTTACCAATTCTTCAAGGTAGTCGATTTGTTCTGCAGAAGTACGAACAGCAGCTCCTTCACCTTCGAATTTAGTGTAGTCGTATACTTTGCGTTCTTTATCGTAGAATTCTGATGATGCACAGTCAAATCCGATAAATACGTCTTTACCTGGAACATAACCAGCAGCTTCGATAGCAGCAAGGATAGTTTCAACACCGTCTTCAGTTCCTTCGAAACGAGGAGCAAATCCACCTTCGTCACCTACAGCTGTTTCAAGGCCACGAGATTTAAGGATTTTCTTAAGAGCGTGGAAGATTTCAGCACCCCAACGAAGAGCTTCTTTGAATGTTGGTGCACCAGCAGGTACGATCATGAATTCTTGGAAAGCGATTGGAGCATCTGAGTGAGAACCACCGTTGATGATGTTCATCATTGGAGTTGGAAGAACTTTAGTGTTGAATCCACCAAGGTAGCTGTAAAGTGGGATTTCAAGGTAGTCAGCAGCAGCACGAGCTACAGCGATAGACACACCAAGGATTGCGTTTGCACCCAATTTACCTTTGTTAGGAGTACCGTCAAGTGCGATCATAGCACGGTCGATAGCTTGTTGGTCACGTACATCGTAGCCGATGATTGCTTCAGCGATGATGTTGTTTACGTTGTCAACAGCTTTTTGTGTACCAAGACCACCGTAACGAGATTTGTCACCATCACGAAGTTCAACTGCTTCGTGTTCACCAGTAGAAGCTCCTGATGGAACCATACCACGTCCGAAAGCACCTGATTCAGTGTAAACTTCTACTTCAAGTGTTGGGTTACCGCGTGAGTCTAGGACTTCGCGAGCGTATACATCAGTAATAATTGACATTTTATACTCTCCTTATTGAGTTAAATTTTTTACACCTCTATGATACCTTAAAAATCATCGTTTTTCAAGGAAAAACGTTATCTTTGTGCAATTTTTCCTTAAGTCGATAAAGTAATCGCTTTCTTTTATCTGTTTTTTCCTTTATTTTATGATATACTATTTTTATGACAGACGTATCTAAACAAATATTAGAAAAAGCTCATGGCGGGCTTAAACTAAATCCAGACGAACAAAGGCGTTTTCTCGGAACTTTCGAGGAAAGGGTCCTTGGCTATGCAGACCTTGAAACAGCTAATGATGATAAATTTCAAAAGGGTTATGTATCTATTTTAGTGAGTCTAAAAAAAGAAACTGAACCTCTTTTTGTCAAAATTTCTCCTCAGGTAGTATTTGAAAAGCAGGTCTATTATCTAAAACAAGCCAAAGATGCTGACTGCCAAGCGACTATCATTTCAGAAGATCACAATTCATCCCCTTTTGGCTTGATTATTCATAGTGATGCCCCTGTTCAAATAAATGAAAAAGATCTTAAAAAGGCCTTTCCAAACTTGTGGCAAGAAAAAGAGACCAAAGCTCCTACTTCTTTTTGGAAAAAATGGTTTGGTTAATGCTTCTTCAAAGCTAAGATCTGACCAATGTTTGCAGCTGTGTTTTCTAAATAGACTGTTGCCTTTTTCAGACTGTCTTCTAGTGGTTCACTTTTTTCTAAGATAGAAAAGGCTGCAACGATATTTTCAAATGGTAAGAGTGGTAAATCCTCTGACAGACTCCCACAAATAGCAATAACTGGAACACCATTTGGTGTTCTTTTTGCTACTCCAATTGGAGCCTTGCCAGCTAAGCTTTGAGTGTCTAACCTACCTTCACCAACGATGACAAGATCTGCATCCGCAACTTTCTGATCAAAACCGATTAGATCTAAACAAGTGTGAATACCAGAAACAATTGTTGCTCCAGCAAAAGCACATAAGCCCGCTGCAATACCACCACCTGCTCCAGCTCCTTCCAGTTTTAAGATTTCAGGGGCAACTTTTCGATAGCAGTTTTCAATAGCAGAATCAACTTCATGAAATTGAGCTGGATTTAAGCCTTTTTGCTTGCCAAATGTATATGTAGCTCCTTGTAGGCCACAGAGAGGATTGGTCACATCTGCTAAGATTTTAATTCGCACATCAGAAGGAATAGATATAACTTTCTCCTTTAAGATATCAGTAATTTTAAACAAGGACTGACCAATATCTAAAAGTTCATCTCCATTTTTGTCATAGAACTGGTAACCAAGTCCTGAAGCAATACCAATCCCACCATCGTTACTGGATGTACCACCGACTCCGATATAGATTTCTTTCATCCCTTGCTCTATTAAATGCAGAATCAGTTGACCAATCCCCTTTGTTTGAATTTTCAGAGGATTTCGTTTTTCAATAGGAATTTTAGCAAGACCTATCAAATCCGCAACTTCAAATAAAGCGAGAGTTTCTTTATAAACATAAGGCATTTGTACCTCATCACCAAAGGGACCTGTTACCTGAGTTGTATGTTCTTCAAGACCTAAAGCACTTTTTATAGCATCTACTGTTCCTTCTCCTCCATCGCTAACAGGTAAGAGCAAACATTCCGATTCAGGTAGAGCCTTTTGAAGGCCTCGTTTGATAGCTTTTGCTACTTCACTTGCAGGGAGACTCTCCTTAAAAGAGTCAGGTGCGATAACAATTTTCATACACTCTTCTTTCTAATCAAAATAAATCTATCAGCTTCAATACTCTTGAGAAATCTCTTTCTTCAATTTGAAGGGGAATTTCCTCTTTCACGATTGCTTTGGCACAGAAGCCAATGCCGATTCCAGCTCTCTTCAACATTGCTAAATCATTAGCTCCATCTCCAATAGCAATGGTTCTTTCGAGTGGTACCTCTAATTCATCAGCCCATCTTACTAGAGTCTCTTCCTTGACTTCCCTAGTAATGATTTCTCCTTCAAGTTTTCCTGTCAAAAATCCATCCTTTACTTCAAGACGATTTGCAGCAATAAGTGAAATACCAAGTTCAGTCGCCAGTCTTTCTACAATAGGTATAAATCCACCCGAAACTAGACCGACCTCAATATCCTGTTCTTGAAGAAATTTGATAAACTGCTTAGCATTCTTACTGAGATGGATCTGGCTATAAAGTCGTTCAAATACATCAAGAGAAAGCCCTCCTAGCAAGGAAACACGTTTTCTCAGACTTTCTTCAAAATCTAGTTCTCCCCTCATAGCTTGGGCAGTCAGTAGAGCTACTTCATTTTCACACTCTGCTTCTTTCCCCAACAAATCAATAACTTCCTCTTCTATTAGTGTCCCATCGACATCCAGTACACAGAGTCCTTTAATTTTTTTCATATAATTGCCTTACTTTCAGAATCTCAAAAAATCGTATGAAGGTATCATACGATTTTAACTATTTAGTTTGCTAGGCTATGGTACAAATCAAGATATGACTTGCAGGCTGTATCCCAAGAGAAATCACATTCCATCGCTTGAACTTGCATGTTCTTCCAAACATCAGGATGGTTGTGATAAACATCCAAAGCTGTTTGCAATGCCCAGTTGAGCCAGTATGGAGTTAGGTTATTAAAGCTAAAGCCTGTACCTGTTCCATCAATTGGATTAAAGGCTTGAACAGTATCTCTAAGACCACCAACCTCATTTACCAAAGGAAGGGTTCCATATCTCATGGCCATCATTTGTGAAAGTCCACACGGTTCAAAGCGACTTGGCATGAGGAAAATATCACATGCTGCATAAATCTCTTGAGCTAATTTCACATCGAAAGTGATATTGGCAGAAAGTTTTTCTGGGAATACTTGACTAAACCAAGAGAAGGCTTGTTCAAATCCTGGATCTCCAGTTCCCAAAAGAACGATTTGAATATCCTCTTGAAGCATTCGATGCAAGCTCTCAACTACCACATCAAAACCTTTTTGACGAGTTAAGCGAGATACAATACCAATCATTGGTACATCAGAACGTACTGGAAGACCAACTTTTTCTTGAAGTTTTGCTTTATTTTGAGCCTTTCCTGACAGATCATTTTTATTAAAATGATAGTCAAGTAAAGCATCCGTCTCTGGGTTGTACAAATCTGTATCTATACCATTAACAATACCTGAAAGCTTACCAGATTCCATACGAAGGATCTGATCAATACCGCAACCAAACTCTGTAGTCATGATCTCATAAGCATAGCTCGGTGACACGGTTGATACACGGTCGGCATAGAGAATCCCTGCCTTCATCCAGTTAAGGCAATCATTCCACCTCACAGTTCCATCAGCATAACGCTCAAAACCAACTCTAAACAAGTCCCAAAGCATACTTTCAGAGAATTGACCTTGAAATTCCAAGTTATGAATGGTCAAAACAGTCTTGATTCCTTGGTAGGCTTGAATCCATCTGTATTTTTCCTTCAACAAGAAAGGAATCATTGCTGTATGATAATCATGGGCATGAAGAACATCAGGGATAAATCCAATACGCTCCATAGCTTCAAGGGCAGCAAGTTGGAAGAAGGCAAAGCGTTCACCATCATCAAAATCTCCATACACATGTCCGCGGAAGAAATAATATTGATTGTCAATAAAGTAGAAAGTAACACCGTTTAAAACAGTTTTCTTAATTCCACAAAATTGTCTGCGCCAGCCAACATAAACTTCGAATTGAAGGACATCTTCAATCTGATCACCAAACTTGGCTTCTACCATGTCATAGTAAGGTAAGATAACAGCAACCTCATGCCCAGCTTTTACTAATGATTTTGGAAGTGCTCCGATAACGTCTCCCAATCCACCTGTTTTTGAAAAGGGAGCGCCCTCTGCTGCTACAAATAAAATTTTCATGAAAGGACATCCTCTGTTACTTTTTCGCCTTTTTTGATGACAACAGGGTTTTCTGCTGTACCTCGAATAACAACTCCCTCAGCTATTTCAGCACCCTTATCAACAATTGCATACTCAACCTGTGCACCTTTTCCAACGACAACGCGAGGGAAGATAAGAGATTCTTTAACCAAGCTGTCTTTATTGATACGAACATTACGCGAAATAACAGATTTAATCACTTCGCCTTCAACGATACTACCAGAAGCAAATTGAGATGTGTTTACTTTTGAACCTGGTGCATAGTAAGTAGGCTCTTCGTTTTTAACTTTAGTGTGAATCTTTTGATTTGGCGAGAACAAAGAGTAGAATTTATGCTGATCAAGCATATCTAAATTAGCTTGGTAATATGTTTCTACTGAATGAATATTGGCTAGGTATCCTGTGTATTCATATGCAAAAGCACCTTCTTTTGCTGCCAAATCACGAAGAACATAACGTAATTTTTCTGGATATTCTTTTTGGGCTTCTTCTTCCAAACGCTTAATCAACCATTGAGTATCTACAACGAAGATATCTGTTGACATGTTGTAAAAATCTTGGTTTGATTTTTTATCAAAGAGTTTGTGTGAAAGTACGTGGTCAGTTTCATCAATATCAAGGATTGCATTTACTTCTGAAATGACCTTCTTAGGCAATTTCTTATAAACAACTGTAATTGGTGATTTTGTTGTATTATGCAAATGGAAAACCTGAGCAAGATCAATATTTACCAAAACATCACAGTTCAAGGAAACAGTTTGGTTAGATCCAGAACGTTTTAAATAAGTCAAGAGTTGTTGATAATACTCTTTACCGACTGTGCTACTTTCTACACGTGTATTGTAAATACCTAAATAGTAGTGACTAAGTAGTGTATTCAAGCCCCACTCACGACCTGAACGAATGTGGTCGAAAACTGAGCTGATATTATCTTGTTGGAAGATTCCAAAGACACTACGAACACCAGCATTTGCTAAACTTGAGAGTGGGAAGTCAATCAAACGATACTTTCCTCCAAATGGTAAAGTTGCCACTGGACGGTTACTTGTCAAGGTTGACATATCATGGAAACCAACGGTATTTCCTAAAATCGCTGAATATTTATCAATCTTCATCTGTTGCTACCCCCACTACTTCATTATATCCGACTACTTGTACTTCTTCTGTACCATCAATTTCTACACCATCGGCAATGACTGCTCCTTCACCGATGATTGCACGTGTAATTTTAGCTCCTCTACCGATAACTGCTCCACTCATGATGACAGAATCAACAACTTCTGCTCCCTTACGAACTTGAGCAGCTGTAGAAAGGATAGAGTGTTTTACTGTACCATTTACGTAACAGCCATCCACTACAAGAGAGTCTTCTACATGAGCATGTTCTCCAATAAAGTTTGGTGGAGCGATAAGGTTACGAGAATAAATTTTCCATTGACGGTTACGACTATCTAGAGCATTCTCTGGAGAGATGTATTCCATATTTGCTTCCCAAAGAGATTCGATAGTACCAACGTCCTTCCAGTATCCATTGAATTCATAAGCATAGACACTTTCACCAGTTTCAAGATAGTTTGGAATAACATTTTTACCGAAGTCTGACATGTCTAGGTTGGCCTTCTCAGCTGCAACTAGCATATTGCGAAGTCGTTTCCAGTCAAAGATATAAATCCCCATTGATGCCTTAGTTGATTTTGGTTCAGCTGGTTTTTCTTCAAACTCAACAATACGATTATTAGCATCTGTATTCATGATACCAAAACGGCTAGCTTCTTTAAGTGGCACATCTAAGACAGCAACTGTCAAGCTGGCATTGTTATCCTTGTGTGATTGGAGCATATCATCATAGTCCATCTTGTAGATATGGTCACCTGAAAGGATCAAAACATACTCAGGATTGATGCTGTCGATATAGTCGATATTTTGGTAAATGGCATGACTTGTACCTTCAAACCAACGGTTTCCTTCACTTGCAGAGTAGGGTTGAAGAATAGAAACACCTGTGTCAATACCGTCTAGACCCCAACTAGAACCATTACCAATGTGGCTGTTGAGAGCTAGTGGTTGATACTGTGTAATAACCCCAACATTATGGATACCAGAGTTGGCACAGTTAGAAAGAGCAAAGTCAATGATACGGTAGCGCCCACCAAATTGCACGGCAGGTTTAGCAATGCTTTGAGTGAGTTTACCGAGACGAGTTCCTTGCCCACCAGCAAGGATTAAAGCTAGCATTTCATTCTTCATTTTATACTCCTTTTTGAGTTTTATTAGCGACTTTTTTAGTAGGTTTGATGCGACGTTTGATTTTCCAAATACTTGCTCCCATAGCTGGCAATGTAAATGTCAAAGTCTGCTCATAATCCTTCCACAATCCTTCTTGAGTTTGAACTGTTTGGTTATGCTCTTTCCACACACCACCCCATTGTTCTAACTCTGTATTCCAAATTTCTTCATAAATGCCTGCAACTGGAAGACCAATTGTAAAATCAGGACGTTCAACTGGTGCCATATTGAAGACACAGACTAGCATCTCGCCTTTCTTGCCCTTACGGATAAATGAAAGAACACTCTGATCTCTATTATCCGCATCAATGATTTCAATACCATCGTAACTTGTATCAATTTCCCAAAGACAACGGTGGTCTTTATAAAGTTGATTCAACTGTGATGTAAAGTATTTCATCTTGGCATTCATCGGATCTTCTAGGTTAGACCACTCCAATTGCTCTTCTGATTTCCACTCTAAGAATTGACCAAATTCGCTACCCATGAAGAGTAATTTCTTACCAGGGTGACAAATTTGATAGGTGTATAAGTTTCTCAAACCAGCGAACTGATTGTAACGATCACCCCACATCTTATGCATCATACTCTTCTTACCGTGGACAACCTCATCATGTGAGAATGGTAGGAGATAATTTTCATTAAAGACATACATGAAGCTGAAAGTCACAAGATTAAAGTCATACTTACGGTAAATTGGATCTTCTTCGTAGAAACGTAGGATATCATTCATCCAACCCATGTTCCACTTGTAGTCAAATCCAAGTCCACCCATTTCCTTCATGCCAGTAATCTTGGTACCTGAAGAAGACTCCTCTGCAATCATCATAACATCCGGATGAGCTAGTTTAATAACGTCGTTCAAACGTTGTAGGAAATAATAGCCTTCATAGTTGAGATTGCCACCGTCTTTATTTGGTGTCCATGGAGCATTGTCATAATCTAGATAGAGAATATTACTTACAGCATCTACACGAATACCATCTAGGTGATAGAAATCAATCCAGAACTTAATACTAGAAATCAAGAAGGATTGCACTTCGTTTTTCCCTAAGTCAAAGTTGAGTGCTCCCCAACCGTAGTTGTTAGCCTTATTATGATCTTGGTATTCAAAAGTTGGTGTACCGTCGTAGTATGCCAAAGCGTCGTCATTTATTGTAAAGTGTCCAGGTACCCAGTCCACAATTACTCCGATATTGTTGATATGACATTCCTCAACGAAGTCTTGAAACTCTTCAGGACGACCATAGGCATGCTCTAAAGCGAAGTAACCCATGAGCTGATAACCCCAACTCAAACCGAGAGGGTGAGCCATCAAAGGCATAAACTCGATATGAGTATAGTTCATCTCAACGAGATAAGGAATGAGCTCTTCTTTGAGTTGAGCAAAGCTATAAGGTGTTCCATCAGGATTTCTCTTCCAAGATCCTGCATGCGCCTCATAAATGTTGACCGGTCTCTCAAAAAATCCCCAACGTTTTCTACGAGCTAACCAGAGCCCGTCCTTCCATTTTTTTTCAGGAATTTCTGTTAAAACTGCTCCTGTTCCCGGACGTGCTTCATAACGTACTGCCAAGGGATCAATCTTCATAAGCTGATGACCATTAGCACGAGTAATATGATATTTATAAATATGTCCTTCTTGAGCTAAAGTTGTAAAAACTTCCCAAACTCCAGATTCATTACGAACCATGGGGATTTGATTTTCAACCCAGTTAGTAAAATCACCAACTAGATGGACAGCTTGCGCATTTGGCGCCCAGACACGGAATGTATAGCCATACTCACCGTCTCTTTCTTCACGATGCGCTCCTAAATAGTGTTGAAGATGGAAATTTTCGCCACTAGTAAAAGTTCTTAAAGCCTCAAATTTATCCATTGAATCCCCCTTTTATTGTAAGCGTTTTCTATGTTTCTATTATACTATCTTTTAAGAAAACTTTCAACTAATTTCCGAATTCTACTAAAATTTTTTTCGAAAATCTTCATATATTTATCTTAACATTTCTAAAATTTTCATAAATGATGATAAGCAGTGGAATTTTCTATCAGCTACTGTTACAAAAATAACTCTCATTATCTTTATATAAAATAACTTACTTAAAAACTGAACGTTTTTAGTTTTTGATAACATAATATTCGTAGATAACTCTTTTTATATAATTTTACCAAATTTTCTGAAATTTTCAACCATTTTTAGTAATTGTTCCATTTTTATTTTTATGTCTAGAAATATAAAAAAACTCAAGCATAAATCTTGAGTTTTAGGTTATTTTTTACGATAAAACATTCATAACTGCCACACTGACGTCGTCAATAACATTTTCTTGATTAGAACGGCTATTAGTTACCAACATTTCAAGGTTGCCTGCATTTTCATAGTAATATGAAGCCCCTTTAGCATTGAAAACAACCAAGAAGTGCTCTTCAATTCCCTGAATCTCGTAAACAATCCAACCACTATTTTCAATAGCTGTGTGAACAAAGACATGACGGTAGACTTCTTCATAGGTAGGGTATGAAAAGGCACTAGTTTGTGTTTTAAGACGGATAATCTGACGGACAAACTCGATGCTATCTTGACGCTCATTGATCAAATCCCAGTTGACTTGGTTGACACTATCAGGAGCATTGTAACTGTTCATTGCTCGCTCACGATCTGCGTGAGTCAACTCTCCATTTTCGCCTGTAGCTACGAGTTTAGTACGGCCAAACTCTTGCCCCAGCTCCATGAAGGCCATCCCTTGCATGAGGAGGTTCATAGCCGTTGCTGTTTCTACTTTCTTCATGATACGTTTTTCGCTCTCCGATGGATGAAGGGTTCTAAGCAAATCATGCAAATTGTAGTTATCGTGGGCTTCTACATAGTTAAGAACCTGGTTTGGACTGAGATAAGAACCGAGCTCTCGACTTCCAAGAATAGCCTTTGCGAGGATCGGCTCAGTACCTGCTCCACTGACGAAGCCAGATTTGATAGAGCCATAGACTTCACAACCTTTGACAGCATCACGTTGATTATCATTAAAGAATCCAATGTTTGGCAACTGGTAGGCATTGTCTTTCTTAGCCTTGTCATAAGGAGCAAGACCTGTTCCCATATCCCAACCTTCTCCATAAAGAATGATCTTAGGATCGACTTCGTCCATAGCCCAACGAATCATCTGCATAGTTTTGACGTCATGAATTCCCATCAAATCAAAGCGGAAACCGTCAATATTGTATTCTTTTACCCAGTAGAGAAGAGAATCAATCATATATTTACGGAACATTTCATGCTCACTGGCAGTTTCGTTTCCGACTCCTGTTCCATTTTGGTAGGTTCCATCATGGTTCATTCGATAGTAATAATCAGGAACCGTTGTTTGGAATGGTGCATCAACGGTTGAGAAGGTATGATTGTAAACAACGTCCATAATAACACCGATACCAGCATCGTGATAAGCTTGGACCATGGCTTTCAAATCACGGATAGCTTGACCTGGATCATTTGGATTTGTAGACATGCTAGTTTCTGGAGCATTGTAGTTTTGTGGATCATATCCCCAGTTATAAGTTACATTTCCATCAGCGTCGTATTCTTTATGACGGTCAGCAATTGGTTGCAGCTGAACATAGTTGACACCAAGTTCTTTAATGTAATCAAATGCAGTCGACTGACCATATTGGTTAACTGTTCCAGTTTGCGCTGCACCTAAGAAGGTTCCTCTTAATTCTGGTGCAACACCAGATGTTTCAGACTTAGTCAAATCACGGATGTGCATTTCATAAATGACTGCTTGGCAAGGATTTTCCAAACGCCAAGTTGCTTCTGTACCATGCTTGACCTCAAAACCTTCAACCTGTCGATCTTGATTTGAGACAATGGCTGAACGTTTTCCATCAGGACTTGTCGCTATTGTATATGGATCACGAGTTAATGACTGGTGATGAGGAAAGTCAATTTGGTAGTGGTAAGCACGACCTGCTAGGTTTTCTGGAACTGTTAAACTCCAAACACCAATGGTATTATACTTGTGACTATAAGAATAACTATTTCCTCGCTCCATTTCAAAGATTTTAAGGATAGGAGCGTCATTGCTCGCTGATTCATAGACAACTACTTGGACAGATGTAGCTGTTGGTGCCCATAAGCTAAAACTTGTTTCATTTTCAGAAACTTGACATCCCAATTCTCCTTGATAACCCCAGTGGTGGTCGAAACTGGCACTATTGATTGCCTTGTCGAAGGCAAAAGGATTTTGGTCTTTATAGTGAGGACTAGCAATAGCTGGATTTTCAGAATAATAAACAGTATCATCTCCATCCAAAATCCAAACCTCTGTCAAGAGTGGATAATGATTGAAGCGAATAGGATATTCTTTGCTAACACCATCTTTTTCAACAGTAAAAGTCATGGTCTCAAGTGCTACTTCACTAGGTTGAGTCAGTGAAAATGTAGCTCCAAAATATTCTTCTTTTTTGATAAGCTCTACTGAATCCACAGGCTTTTTACTGAAACTGCAAGCCTCATAGGCTTCATCCTTACGATGATAATGAATAAGTACAGGATAATTGTACATGGTTCTCCCTAATTTCTAAATTAATTTGATTTTATACTCTTCGAAAATCAAATTCAAACCACGTCAACGTCGCCTTGCCGTACTCAAGTACAGCCTGCGGCTAGTTTCCTAGTTTGCTCTTTGATTTTCATTGAGTATTATATTTCATGAATAATTCCTTGATCAATCGCCTCAGGATTCACAAAAAACTCAATGTGATTATGGCACACTTCCAAATCTACTGGTGTGTCACCACCGTATTCTCCATCAAGATTAAGCATAAACGGCTCTTCCTGATCCAAAGTTTCAATTCGGAGTTTACTAGTTTTCAGATATTCAACATTGACATCTGATACGTGTTGACCTCCGTTCATGGCTTGAACTAGCAGACTCAACATATCTAGGATTTTATCTGTCTTTACTAGAATAAGCGTGAAATTGCCATCATCCAGCTTGGTATCAGGTGCAAATTGCTCAAATCCACCGATAGAATTGGTCAAGGCAACAAAGACAAGAGAAACTTCCCCTGTAAAAATTCCCCAATCATGGTAAATACGAACAGGACGTGCTTTGGATTTTGGGAACATCTCGATGCCTTTAGCAACATAGGCCAGATAACCCAGACGCGTCTTCAGTTCACTCGGAACACTAAAGGTTAGCTCTGTAAGAGCTCCTGCCGCAGCAATATTAATAAAATACTTATCTCCAAAGGCACGACCAATATCAATTTGCTTGGTTTCATTTTTTGCAATGATCTTCGCTGCAGCAACTGGATCCCCCATAGGGATTTTCAATGCTCTTGCATAGTCATTGGTAGTTCCAGTAGGAATGATGGCTATCTTTGGCCGATGTTCCAGAGGTGCAATTCCATTAACCACTTCATTGATGGTGCCATCACCACCAGCTACTAAAACCAAATCAAAGTCAGCTTTTGCAGCTCTTTCTGCTTCTTTCTGGGCTGACAGGTGTTCAGGTTTGGTCTGGAAAGCACTGGTTTCATAGCCTATGCTCTCTAACACTTCTAGGACTTCTGCGATATTTTGCTTGATCATTTCCTGGCCTGATGTCGGATTATAAATGAGACGTGCGCGTTTTTTTTCTTCTTTCATAGCTTACAAACTCTCAAGCCAAGCTTCATCACGAATCTCAATTCCCAACTCTTGTGCTTTTTGGAGTTTGCTGCCTGCATCTACTCCTGCCACAACAAGGTCTGTTTTTTTTGAGACACTACCAGTAACCTTGGCTCCAAGACTTTCTAGTTTATTTTTAGCTTCTGAGCGGTTTAAACGCTCCAGCTTACCTGTCAATACGACAGTTAGACCTGATAAGGCAGCATCTGCTGCAACGACCTGTCCTTTATAGTCTAGATTAACACCTGATTCTTTTAATTCTCTTAAAAGAATTTTAGAACCTTCTGTAGCAAAATAAGTCTGTAGACTTTGAGCAATAACACTTCCGAGACTTTCGATGCTTGCTACTTCTTCAGGATTTGCTTGAGCAAGTGACTCGATTGAATGGAAATGTTGTAAGAGTAACTGACTTGCCTTGCTTCCAACATGACGAATCCCTAAACCAAACAAAAGTTTTTCAGCAGAATTTTCTTTAGAAGCTTGAATAGCCTGATAAAGCTTTTGAGCTGATTTCTCCTTGATGCCGTCTAACAAGAGAAAATCTTCAACTGTCAAACGATATATATCTGCAACATCTTTAACTAAATTGGCGGCAAATAATTTTTCTACGATTGATGGACCAAGGCCAGAAATATTCATGGCGTCACGGGATGCAAAGTGAATCAACCCTTCCTTAATCTGAGCAGGACATCGAGGATTGATACAACGAAGAGCAACCTCATCTTCAAAGTGTAACAGCTTGCTCTCACAACTTGGACAATTTGTTGGAATGTCGAGTTTTTCTTCAGATATACGCTTGGATTCTACTACACGTAAAACAGCTGGAATGATATCCCCTGCCTTATAAACAATCACTGTATCATCCTTGCGGATATCCTTTTCAGCGATATAGTCTACATTATGAAGCGTTGCACGACTAACTGTTGTACCTGCCAATTGCACCGGAGTAAGATTAGCAGTCGGAGTTACGACACCAGTTCTTCCTACTGTCCAGTCAACAGAAAGCAATTTTGCTTCTTTTTCTTCTGCAGGGAACTTATAAGCGACTGCCCACTTAGGCGCTTTAACTGTAAAACCAAGTTGCTCTTGACCAGCTAGGTCGTTGACCTTAATAACAACACCATCAATATCATAAGGCAACTGATCTCTTTCTTGACCAATTTCTTGGATAAACTGCCATACCTCATCCATGCTGTGCGCTAATAGTCGTCTAGGGTTAACCACAAAGCCTAACTGTTCCAGATGATTTAAAACCTTCTCTTGGCTGTCTCTAGTTGAAGGACTTGCTTCCTGATAGAGGAAAGTTGCAAGATTACGCTTAGCTACTACTCCTGTGTCTAACTGGCGAAGGGTTCCTGCAGCAGCATTTCGTGGATTAGCAAACTCCGGCTCCCCGTTTTCTTGACGAGCAAGATTGACTTGATTGAAAGAAGCTCTTGGCATATAACATTCACCACGAACAGTGATATCTAATTTCTCTGGTAAGGATAAAGGAATGTCCTTGACACGTTTGAGATTTTCTGTGATATTCTCACCGACTGAACCATCACCACGAGTAGCTCCAGCAACAAAAATTCCTTGCTCATAAGTCAAGGAAATCGATAAACCATCAATTTTCAACTCACAGATATAAGTAACTTCATCTAATTCTTTACGAACACGCGCATCAAAGGCATCGAGCTCTTCACGAGAAAAAGCATCCTGCAAACTATAGAGAGGATACTGATGACTATATTTTTCAAAACCATCTAGAATCTTACCGCCAACACGGTGGGTTGGACTTTCTGGTAAAACTTGATAAGGGTGAGCTTTTTCTAACTCTACCAATTCACGATAGAGACGATCATACTCACTATCAGATACAGATGGGTTGTCACTTGTATAATACTCTGTCGCATAGCGATTGAGCAACTCAACGAGCTCTTTCATTCTTTCATTCATAGAACCATTTTACCATAAAAAGGACTATAGAAACAATACAGAAGCTCTAAAAAAGAGAATGAGAAGGATATTTCTATCACTTCTCATTTAATTTTATTTTTTACGATTCAAAATAGCGTTCAAAATAATGGCTACAGCACTCGCAATGACGATACCATTTGAGAAGAACATTTGTAATTCAGTCGGTAAAGTATTGAAGAGGTTGCTTCCGTTTAATCCAACCCCAGCAGCAATAGAAATTGCTGCAATGAGGAAGTTATGTTCATTATGTTCGAAATCCACACGAGATAATATCTGCATCCCTTGAAGTGAAACGAAACCGAACATGACGAGCATGGCTCCACCTAGAACAGGGCTAGGGATAATCTGTGCCAGGGCACCAAACTTAGGCAAGAGACCAAGTAAGATGAGGAAACCACCAGCGTAGTAAATCGGTAAACGTGTACGAATACCTGATAATTTAACCAAACCTACGTTTTGTGAGAATCCTGTATAAGGGAAGGTATTGAAAAGTCCACCAAGTAAAACAGCAAGACCTTCAGCTCGATAACCATTACGGAGACGAGTGCTATCGATTGGATCTTTAGTAATATCAGAAAGGGCAAGATATACACCAGTTGATTCTACCATTGATACAGTAGCGATGATACACATCATTACAATAGAAGAAATCTCAAATTGTGGAGCACCGAAGTAGAATGGAGTTGGGATATGAACTAGTGGAGCTTCTGCTACTGGAGAGAAGTCAACCAAGCCCATAGTAGCAGCAATAATGGTACCTGCAATCAAACCTATCAAAATGGAAATAGATTTGATAAATCCTTTTGTAAGAATATTAACTAAAAGAATAATGAGAACAGTAATCATTGCCAAAGCTAAACTTTGCCCAGTAGGTTTTTCAACGTTATTTCCCATATTTCCGATGGCAACTGGAATCAAGGTCAATCCGATTGTTGTGATAACAGAACCAGTTACGATTGCAGGGAAAAGATTGGCAACCTTAGAGAAGATACCTGAAATCAGGATAACATAAATCCCTGAAGCAATCAAAGCTCCGAACATAGCACCGCTACCATGACTCTGACCGATCATGATAAGAGGAGCAACAGACTGGAAGGCTACCCCAAGAACAATAGGCAAACCGACACCAAAATGTTTATTGAGTTGCAATTGTAAAAGAGTTGCAACCCCACACATAAATATATCTGTTGAAATAAGGTAGGTCAACTGTTGCGCTGAATACCCTAAAGCACTTGCAATCATGATTGGTACCAGGATTGAACCTGAGTACATGGCTAGCAAGTGTTGCAAACCAAGAACGGCTGCCTGTGAGTGTTTTTCTTGTTGTTTCATTAGATGTCTGCCTCCTTGAAGATAACTTTTCCATTTTCAAAACGCTCTAAACGCGCTAGTGATACAACTTGATGACCTGATTTTTCTAACAGTTGACGGCCATCTTGGAAGGATTTTTCAATCACAATTCCGATGGCTTCAACTGTAGCTCCAGCCTGTTCAATGATCTGAATCAGCCCTTTAGCTGCTTGGCCATTTGCCAAGAAATCATCGATAATCAATACTTTATCTTGAGGAGATAAGAACTTACCTGTAATGGATACGGTACTTGTTACTTGTTTCGTGAAAGAATAAACCTCAGCAGTTAAAATTCCTTCATTCATGGTAATATTTTTTGCCTTCTTAGCAAAAATCATGGGAACATCTAACTGTTCAGCCACATAAAGGGCTGGGGCAATTCCTGACGCTTCAATGGTCACGACTTTGGTAATACCAGCATTTTTAAAATGCTCTGCAAAAGTACGACCAACCTCGCGCATCAAGGAATAATCAACTTGGTGGGTCAAGAAGGAATCCACCTTAAGAATATTCTCACCAAGAACGTTTCCGTCCTTTAAAATTCGTTCTTCTAATAATTTCACAATAACCTCCGAAATAAAAAGAGACTTACCAAGTAAGCCTCTAGGAAACAAAGAAATAGATTTAACACCTATCCTTATATCTCTGCAGCTTACTCATTGTTAGGTATTTACGGTACCTTGTAGAAACGCCACACCAATTCGCGGCATAAATAAGTAATCATATTTTTAGTGAGCATCTCCATTCCAGATAGAGTTCTTCACAATCACATAATCTACATGTCTAAGATCAGCTACCTTTCGACCTCCAGCATAAGAAATCGAACTTTGCAAATCTTGTTCCATCTCTGTTAAGGTATCCTGTAAATGTCCTTTGGCAGGAAGAAGAATTTTCTTACCTTCGACGTTCTTGTAGGCACCTTTTTGGTATTCTGAAGCTGAACCATAGTATTCTTTGAATTGTTTACCATCGACTTCGACAGTTTTACCAGGGCTTTCGATATGGCCTGCAAATAAAGAACCAATCATAACCATACTTGCACCAAAGCGGATTGACTTGGCAATATCTCCATGTGTACGAATCCCACCATCAGCAATAATCGGTTTACGTGCAGCTTTAGCACACCAGCGAAGAGCTGCCAACTGCCAACCACCAGTACCAAAACCAGTTTTAACCTTAGTAATACATACTTTACCTGGACCGATTCCGACCTTAGTAGCGTCTGCTCCAGCATTTTCAAGTTCACGCACAGCTTCTGGAGTTCCAACGTTACCAGCGATGACAAAAGTCTCTGGCAATTCTTTCTTGATGTGCTGAATCATTGAAATAACGCTATCAGCATGACCATGAGCAATATCAATGGTAATGTACTCTGGAGCATCATCCTTTAATTGACTAACAAAATCATACTCGTAGTCTTTAACACCTACTGAGATTGAAGCAATCAAGCCCTGATCGTGCATACGTTTGACAAAAGGAATGCGTCCTTCTTCATCAAAACGATGCATGATGTAAAAATAGCCACCCTTGGCAAGCTGTTCAGCAACATCTTCATCCAAGATCGTCTGCATATTAGAAGGGACAACTGGCAACTTAAAGGTATGTTTCCCCAAGGTCACATGTGTATCAGCTTCTGCTCGACTTTGAAGGACACACTTATTTGGGATTAGCTGAATATCTTCATAGTCAAAGATTGGAAATTCGTTTAACATATATCTCTCATTTCTCTTCTTTAGACCTTCCTAAAGTTAGGAATAGCCTCGTCTTTTCCAGACAATTACTCTAACAAGTTTACAATAATGTCCGTTTTTTGTCAATTATTATGACTGAAAATAAATAACGTTCGTGTTTCGTATTTTCGATCAAGGAGATAACTAGACAGTTACCCTGAATTTGTCTTACCTTTTAAATTTCTACCTAGATTTTCGATAAAGACTTTTTCAAAGGACTCCATCTTCCTGACAAAATCTTGATAGCTTTCAGCTTGTCCAGGGACTTGGATAGACCACTTCTTCAACAGGGTTCCATAGCCTGCTAGCTTACCTATCTCATTATCAACTACCTTTTCCTTGCTCGGAAAAACAAGCCCAGCCTGCTCAGCTTTTAAAATATAAGAATAAGAAATCAGCTGGAACAAGTCTTCACGATTGATCCCTTTTTCAGTGAACTCTAGTTTTTTATATTTAGTATCTAGTACGATTTTATGGTTTTGATGATAGAAATCTGGAAATACTTTTCGTTCACGGTCAGAAAATACTGAAATACCGTCCGTCCTATTCTTATTTCGTGGATGGATGAAATCTTTTGGCAACAAGGTATAAACATACTCTTCCCAAATCCAGGCAACATCAAAAAGAATACCATGGATTTTTTGCTCTTGGTCTCCTAAATCATGCTTTTCTCTATTTAGGATCATCAGGCAAAGCTCTTGTAATTTTCTGTACTCTCGAAAATAGGCATGACGAAGAGGTTTGGTTTTATTTATTCTGATAAATTTAGCACGATCGGCTAATTTATAAGAAGGGGTTACACGAATAATTTCAGAGACATTTTCACGACTTGTTAATAAATTATCAAGAACTCCTCCCCCTATGCTTCTCTGATTCTTCATATATTCAATTGTATGACGGATCAGCTGCATAAGAGGATTATCATAGGTAAACTCTCTAGCGAGAGAGAAATTACACTAAAAAGCATAAACCTCTAAAAATAAACATATATATAAATATGTCCATTTTATTAAGAAAACGATTGCATTAGATTTTTATTTCTGCTAGAATATTTTTATCCCGAGAAAGCGCATTCAAGAGATAATAAAATGAAATAATAAACTAGGAGCTTTATATGATTCAAAATAATCTTGAAAAAGGTTTTCGTTATTCTATCCGAAAACGTAGCATTGGTGTCTGTGGTGTAGTTATTGCAACTTTTTTATTAAGTACAGCTTCGATTATTCAAAATAATACTGTAAAAGCTACTGAACCCCCAATTTCAAGTAGTTCTAATCCAAAAACAGAACCTACAGTAAACGAACAAGAAAATACTCCAAACCTCAATTCAAAACCTGAAGAAAAAGACGCCACTACTGTAACTGAAGCACCAAAAGCAGATGTTATGGAAAACCTCATGAGATCTACTAATCAGGCAGATAAGGACTTGAATAAATATCTTTTCGGATTAAACTACAATAAAATTGATATTTTAACTCGTAGAGGTGAAGCAATCGAAAATTATTCAAATACATCTTCAAAACAACAAGGAAATGAGTTTGTTGTAATTGAAAAAGTGAAAAAGAGTATTTCTAATAATTCAGCTGATGTTTCAATTAACGGTAATAGCGACATCTTCCTAGGCGCTTTGTTCCGAGCAGATCAAGGGTTATTAGAAAATAAACCTCAACTTGTTAGTATTGATAGAAAACAGGGTAGAATCAGCGTGGACCTTCCAGGAATGGCTGGAGCAGATAGCTATACTGATGCAAACACAACAGTCAGTGGTATGCAGGAAGGAATTAACACTCTGGTAAATAGATGGAATGCAAATTATGCATCAAGCAATCCTGCACCTGCTCGTATGCAATACGATTCTACTTCAGCATATAGTATGAATCAACTAAAAGCAAAATTTGGTAGCAACTTTGAAAAAATTGGGGTTGATTTAAAAATTGACTTTGAAGCTGCACAAAAAGGTGAAAAACAAATTGAAGTTGTCGACTTTAAACAAATTTACTTTACCGCTAACTTTGATGCACCAAAAAATCCTGGAGATGTCTTTGGTGATAATGTAACAGTCAACGATTTACAAGATCGCGGCTTGGATGAACAAACACCTCCTGTTTATGTTTCTAGTATGTCTTATGGCCGTCAAATGTATGTTAAATTTGAAACAACAAGTACAAGTACAGAACTTAAAGCAGCTATAAATGCTGTCATTAAAGGTGTGCCTATTAACCCTGAATCTGAATGGGCTCGTGTTTTGAAAAATACTTCTGTAACAGCTGTTATTGTTGGCGGTAACGCTGATGGCGCTGCTCGAGTAGTTACTGGAACACCTGAAGATCTCAAAAAATTAATTCAAGAAGGAGCTAATTTTAGTACACAAAATCCTGCAGTCCCTATTTTTTATAAAACTGCCTTTTTAAGAGATAATCAAGTTGCAACAATCCAAAACAGTACTGATTATATTGAAACTAAAATTACCTCTTACAAGAATGGCTATCTCAATTTGCAACATAAGGGTGGGTATGTCGCTCGTTACTACGTTTACTGGGACGAAGTCACATATGACGAAAATGGAATTGAAAGCATCCGCTCTCGTGAATGGGAAGATAATGGAAAAAATAGAACTGCTGGTTTCCAAACTGAACTACAATTTAGAGGAAATGTTCGCAATCTTCGTGTAAAAATTCAAGAAAAAACTGGTCTTGCTTGGGAACCTTGGAGAACAGTTTATAATCGTACAGAATTGCCTTTAGTTCAAAAACGCACTATTATCAATACAGGAACAACCCTAAAACCAAAATATAGTGAACAAGTCGAAAACAACTAATAAAATGGTTAAACTACAGAGTATCATTATTCATCAAGTATCATTTTTGATCCACTTTGAATTTGAAGAAAAGCAATATGATAACTCTATTCGATAACTTATACAATAAAAGGAAAACATCTTTTTATGAGATGCTTTCCTTTTTGTTTTTTGAGGTTCTTAATCCAATAAATTCAACTTATCGCAATTTAATACTCATTTAAAATCAAAAAGAGGAGAAATGTTACTGTCTAAACAAACATATTAAAGTTATTGTTAGAAACTCATTACTTGCTTGCCCTGAATATAGTATGGTTCATTGATTTGCTGGTAAATTTACAAGTTTATACTTGTATTATGATGTTTCTTAAGTCGCCTATCAACAAAAAATGAACTTTGATTTTAATTGTGTATGAATACTTTTAAAAAATCTGTTTTTATCAATAATGACTAAACCTCACTCCTTCTACATCCTAATAATACTCACCTTGACGGTAATCCCATGAGTTAAAGGTATCTGATAAATGCATCATAATCTTATCAATGTCAAGGCCTTTACGGATAACCACTGGAGCTGGTGAAGTTGAACGTGCTCCACCTTGTTCTGGAATGAGTTTGCCGTCTTTATCGACCATAGAGACCATCACACCTTGCTCGTAGCGTGTTTCAATCGTTTTGTCAGGTTGGATTGATGCCACGTAGTCGTCTGCCTCGATAACAAGGTCCACTGCTTCTTCGATACGTTCTCCGATTCCTTCAACCTTACCACGATTTCCTTTTCCAGAAGGATTTGCAGATGAAGCGTAGACCATTTTTCCTTCTTCCCAGAGTTTAGCAGCCAATTGTTCACCAGCTTTACCAAACTTGATAACGAAACAGCTCGTTCCACGAACGTCAGTCATGAGTTCTTCGCGACCATCACCATATGCTTTCAATTTTTCAAAGGCTTCTGGTTTCCATGGAAGGATACAACCAAGAAGAATATCTTCGTCCCAATGTTTTTGGTAGAAAGCTTCAATTTCTGGATTTAGTTGTGCTAAAGCGCGAAGCTCATCCATACTACCACAGAGGACTACTCCTGGTTTGTTACGATTACGTTCTTTGGCTTCAAACTTACGCTCAAGTCCTGCCTTATCACTAGTCATAATGATGTAACCAACCTTAGTAGGACAAACGATACATCCGCCCTCACCTTTTAAAATTTCGTAGCCTTCTTGTGAAAGTGTTCCGTTCCATTGAATGTGTTTTGTCATAGTTCTATTTCCTTTTCTATTTTTTTCTTCTAATCCTGCCAGTAGGCTGGTCGTTGTTTTTCATAGGCAGCAATCAAATCTTCGTACTGCATGGTAATACCGATATCATCCAAACCATTTAAGAGTTTGTGTTTCCATTCACTATCTATTTCAAAAGTGAATTCTCCAATTGGTGAGATGATTTTTTGTTGTTCCAAGTCAACCGTCACTTGGTCAGTTGGTTGGAGCTGGGCGAGTTTTTCTCTAACTTCCCTAGGTTGAACGATTGGTAACATGCCATTATTGAGTTCATTATTGTAATGAATATCCCCGAAAGATCCTGCAATCACGACCTTAAAACCATAGTCAGCCAATGCCCAAGCTGCGTGTTCTCTCGAAGAACCTGCGCCAAAGTTATCCCCTGTGATGAGAATACTCGCCTTGCGGTATTCTGGTCGGTTAAAGACAAAGTCTGGATCCTCAGTGTACTTATCGTCCAGATAACGCCAAGCATACATGAGATATTTACCAAAACCTTTCTTGTCAATCAATTTCAGAAACTGCTTGGGTAGGATTTGGTCGGTATCAATATTATCATTCATAAGAGGAACGGTCGTTCCCGTATAAACTGTAAATTTATCCATATCCTCTCCTTACTGGGCTTCTGGCATTTGTCGAACATCTACGAAGCGCCCTGCAATAGCTGCTGCTGCTGCCATTGCTGGACTGCAGAGGTGTGTTTTAGCACCAAAACCTTGTCTGTCTTCAAAGTTGCGGTTACTGGTTGAGGCACAGTGCACGCCATCAGGGACCTTGTCGGGATTCATTCCTAGGCACATGGAGCAACCTGGGTCTCTCCACTCAAAACCAGCATCCAGAAATACCTTGTCCAAGCCTAACTTCTCAGCCGCTCGTTTCACAGGACGAGAGCCTGGCACTACGATTGCTGTTAGATTGGGAGCAATCTTCTTCCCTTTGACAAATCGCGCAGCCAGTTGCAAGTCACTGAGACGAGCATTGGTACAAGAACCGATAAAAATATAGCCTAGTTCAATGTCCGCTGGCTTTTGACCAGGCTCCAAGTTCATGTAATGATAAGCACGTTCATCATTCATATCCTTAATTTCTGGGAAGCTACTGTCAAATTCAACCCCCATAGCAGGATTGGTTCCCCAAGTCACCATAGGAGCCAATTCAGAGACATCCATTCGGATAACCTTGTCATAAACGGCATCGTCGTCGCTAACAAGCCTTTTCCAATCAGCTACTGCTGCATCAAAATCTTTAGGTACACACTCTCGTCCCTTTAAATAGTCAAAAGTGGTCTGATCTGGATTCATGATTCCCATCTTAGAGCCAAATTCAATGGACATATTGCAGATGGTCATTCGCTCTTCCATGCTCAGTGCATCAATAGCTTGTCCACGATATTCCACGACATAACCAACACCACAAGCAACGCCGTACTTGGCAATCAAGGCAAGAATAAAATCTTTGGAATAGACTCCTTTTTTAGGGACACCAGTAAATTCTACCAACATTTTCTTGGGCTTAACCTGCCAAATGGTTTGAGTAGCAAATACGTGCTCAACCTCACTTGTCCCAATTCCAAAAGCGATAGCTCCAAAAGCTCCATGGGTAGCTGTATGACTATCTCCACAGACGATAAATTTCCCTGGTTGTGTTCTTCCTGTTTCTGGACCAACCATATGAACGATACCTTGCTTTTCTGAACCGTGGGCTGCATGTTCAATTCCAAACTCTTCAACATTTTCAGCTAACTTATCAATCTGTGCTTTGGAGATTACATCTCGAATATCGTAGATATTGACAGTTGGAACATTGTGGTCAAAGGTCCCAAATGTTAAATCTGGTCGTCTCAATCTACGTCCTGCATCTCGCAATCCTTGAAAAGCTTGAGGACTGGTCACCTCGTGAATATAGTGCTGATCTACATACATGAGTTGAGGCTGCCCTTCTTCTCCTGTAATCACATGGAGGTCCCATAATTTATCAAAAATTGATTTTCCTGCCATCCATTACCTCCAAATAAAATATAAGGCTACTAGCGTGGGCACCATTCCTATAAACCAAACTGTTTTAAAATACCATTTTCTAGTCTTGTGATGAAAAACGATTCCTGCTAGACAGGCACCAAAACCACCACAAGCAAAGGCTAAAATGAGTAAGATTTTCTCTGGGATGCGCCAAGCTCTTCTCCTTGCCTTAAATTTGTCAATGCCATATATCAAGAAAATGATGAGATTCCAAATCAGGAGGGCAAAAGTAATTCCTTCGTTTAGTTTCATAGTCTTGCGATAATGGCTTCCGTCATTTCCTTGGTCGAAGCCTGTCCTCCTATATCTCTCGTTAAAATTCCTACTGCTAAAGTTTCTTCAACAGCATCTTCGATACGCTTAGCATCCTCATATCGTCCAAAACTATCACGCAACATCATGGCAACTGATAAAATCATGGAAATAGGATTGGCAATGCCTTGTCCAGCAATATCAGGTGCCGAACCGTGAATCGGTTCATAGAGACTCGGACCATCTTCAGAGTGGCTGGCTGATGGCATAACCCCTAGTGTACCTGATAGAACACTTGATTCATCAGATAAGATATCTCCGAAAAGATTCTCTGTCACAATAACATCAAATTTAGATGGATTTGTAATCATGAGCATGGCAGCTGAGTCGACTAGCTGGTGCTCCAGGGTTACATCGGGAAAATCTTTCGCGACTTCTTCAGCCACTTTCCGCCAAAGTTTTGACGTTGCTAACACATTTTGTTTATCGATACTTGTAACGACTTTTCTCCGACTCCTTGCGATTTCAAAAGCCTTGCGAATAATCCGCTCCACTTCCTCATAACTGTAGTCGTTGATATCACGAGCTTTGCGCTCTTCAAGGATATGATCACCAAAGTAAATTCCTCCTGTCAACTCACGTACTACTACAAAGTCAACTCCAGAAATTCGTTCTTGCTTGAGTGGTGACAAATGCTTGAGACTCTCAAAGATTTTAACCGGACGAATATTGGCATAGAGATTAAGTTCCTTTCGAAGGGTCAGAAGCCCTTGTTCGGGTCGAACTGGAGCATCATCATACTGAGGACAACCGATTGCAGCGAGTAGAATAGCATCCGCTTCTCTAGCAGCCTTGAGCGTTTCGTCTGGCAAGGGATGTCCTGCAGCATCAATACCCGCACCTCCAAAAGGTCGTCTGTCTATCTCATAGTCAAAGCCTGTTTTTTCAGCTAGAGCCTCCAGAACTTCTAAACCAGCTTCCATGATTTCTGGGCCGATACCATCACCTGCTAGGGCAACTATTTTTCTTGTCATAGCATTCTCCTTTACACGCTAGGCATGTCGCGATAGGAAACTGTTGTTCCCATCTCACCAGCATTCTCTTTTTGAACAAAGGTATTGGCATTAATGTAGGCAATAGCCGAAGCCTTCAACACATCGAAATCAAGTCCAGCTGCGTTAAAGATAGTCTCTGTATCTCTGTTTTCAACAGTTACCAATACCCGTGCCTGGGCATCAATCCCATCAGTTACCGCATCAATCGTATAGGATACCAAGCGAACAGATTGATTAAAGAATTTATCAATAGCATTGAAAATAGCTTCAACAGAACCCTGACCTGTTGCATTAAATTCAACTTTCTCACCATCAAAATTAGCTAATCTAACTGTCGCTTCAAGGTCATTTTCAGAATGGGTTTGAAGTTGCAAGTCATCAAAGTGGAAGCCTTCTGGATTTTCAACCATGGTGCCAGCTACTAGAGCTCGAATATCAGCATCTGTGATTTCTTGCTTCTTGTCTGCCAAGGCCTTGAACTTAGCAAAGAGCGGCTTGATATCTTCGTCTGTAAAGTCTAGAGCCAAATCTCTTAGTTTCTCAACAAAAGCATGGCGACCAGACAATTTACCGAGCGGAAGACTATTACTCTTGACACCAACCAATTCAGGTGTGATGATTTCATAAGTGAGAGGATTTTTAAGAACACCGTCTTGGTGAATACCTGATTCGTGAGAGAAGGCATTTCCTCCAACAATCGCCTTATTTTTTGGAACTGGAATTCCTGAGAAACGAGAAACCATTTCAGACGTATTAATCGTTTCGTTTAGGACAATACTTGTCTCTGCTTGGTAATAATCTTGGCGAATATTAAGAGCCACCGCTATTTCTTCTAAAGCAGCATTCCCAGCTCGTTCTCCAATACCATTAATGGTTCCTTCAACACGCCCCGCACCATTCTTAACAGCAGAAAGGCTATTGGCAACTGCCATTCCAAGGTCATCGTGACAGTGAGGTGAATAGATAATCTGACGATCAGTCTTAACATTGTCAATCAGATACTTGAAGATATTCCCATATTCCTCTGGCGTGGTAAATCCTACCGTGTCAGGGATATTGATATAAGACGCACCAGCATCAACCGCTGTTTGAACAACTTGCAAGAGGAAATCCAACTCTGTTCTAGTCGCATCCTCAGGAGAGAATTCGACCACTTCAAACTTAGAACGAGCATAAGAAACATGCTCCTTAATAGCTTCCAATATTTCCTCTTTGCTTTTATTCAACTTAAATTCACGATGAATAGGACTAGTAGCGATAAAAACATGGATTTGTGGATACTTAGCATCCTTAAGTGCCTCATAACAAGCATCAATATCAGATTTTACAGAACGAGCTAATCCTGTCACCGCTGTTTTCTTCAAGACTTTTGCGATTTCTTGGACAGCTGTGAATGAATCTGGACTAGCTGCTGGAAAACCAGCTTCAATTGCTGAAATACCCCATTTTTCCAATTGTCTTGCAATGGCAATCTTTTCCTTGATCGAAAAATTTACACCTGGTGTCTGCTCACCATCTCGAAGGCTAGTATCTAGAAATTCAACTGTTCTCATAAGATTTCCCCTTTTCTAAATTCAGTTTTAAAAAAACATCTCGCTCGGAGTTCCAAGCGAGATGTTGATTTACTCCCGCTTGGTAAGCCAAACAGGACTAATGCTTTTGCACTAGCCCGAGTACCTCAACAACAAAGCAAATTGATTAAACTTAGCTGTTTTCATGTTTGACTTTCTCCTTCGTTTGATATCTTGTTTAGTATTTTAGCATAGGAAAAAACACATGTCAAGAAAAAATCCAATATTTTCTGAAAATTTCTTCAGTAAAGAATATTTTGCTAATTGAAAGTATTTGAAAAATCAAGTAAATCTAATTACTTTTTCAAGGTCAAGTTCCAACTTTTTTCGATCAATTCAAACACCTCTTCATCTGCTAAACTGTCATCCAGTGGCACACTAATCCAGTAGCGCTTATTCATATGAAAAGCTGGATAAATCCCTTTTTTTACCAACAAATCAGATACTTGATCATGTTTGAGATTGACTGCTTCCACTAGTCCTTCTCTGCCCTTTTCAAGCTTATCCCAAGAGATTTTCATCAAAACAGCATACCACTTTTGATTGCCCTCATGGCGCAGAATTCCAGTATCAGGGGATTTCTCCCATAGATATTCCAATTGATTTCCATACTTTTCTTGAACAACTGCCATGATTCTCTTGGTCTGTGGACAGAGAAATCCCTGTACGTCAAAACAGGCCTTTCGGATTTCATAAAGAACTTCTAAACAAGCCTCTCGAACAGTTCCAACAAAAGTACCTCTCATACTTTCCATGTGAACTTGAGGATATAGATCACCAGTTTCTTGGTCATAAACTTGAAAACCTAAGACTCCATCCTCAACAGTAACTATCATGAAAAAGTCACCCTGTAAAATAGTCGAGCTATGGGTCCATACGCCTTGATTTTCTACAAATCCATACTCTTTAGCCTTTTTACTATTAAACTGATAAGCTTTAAAAATTTCAAACATAAGCGAAAACTGCTACCAAAAGCTAGCAGTTCCTTTCTATTTTTTAAAAGACGACCTTAGTTCCATGTAATTGTGTCACACCCAGTTGGTCAATAAAGGTTTGACGGTTATCCATGTCAATCCCTCCACCAGGTAAAATTTCAATTTTTCCTGCAGCGTGTTCTAGAATTCTATGATAATGAGCAAAACGTTTCTCTAGAGAATCGCCAGATACACCAGCACGAGTCAGAATGCGTGTCACTCCAGCTTGGCTGAGCCAATCAATAGCTTCTAACTGATCTTGTTCGCTCAATTCATCAAATGCCATATGGAAAACAATTTCCATACCTTTAGATGCAGCAATCAATTTTTCAAGATTGGCCTTGTCCAACTTCTTATCAGCACTCAATGCACCAAAGACAACGCCTTGGCTTCCTGCTTGAGCAGTTAGAGCGATGTCCTCAAGCATGATGGTAATTTCTAAATCATTGTAGACAAAATCACCACCACGTGGTCGAATCATAGTCATAATGGTCGTATCGTAGTCGGCCGCCAGCTTCACAGCTGCCTTGGTTACTCCGTAGCTTGGAGTTGTTCCACCAACTGCTAGATTGTCACAAAGCTCGATGCGGCGAGCTCCTGCCTGCATAGCTTTTTCAAGCAAGGTTACATTTTCAGCACAAAATTCGTAAATCATTTGATTCTCCTTGAAGATTAGTTTAAATTTATTATATCATATTATTTCGAATATGTTTTTGTTTTTATCAAGGAAAATCGTTACTTATTAAAGCTATTCTTTATCAGGAATCACCTTAAAAAGATAGTAGGTAATAAAGATGGTTAAACATCCCAAACCAATTTTGACTGGTAAAAGAGGCGCAAAATAAATGGAAATTCCCATCAAGATATAGATCGATACAATAATTTTTTTCTTACGTTCACGCGCAATAGACTTGGTCTCACGAAAGTCCGCCACGTAAGTCTGATAAAGTTTGGTATGATAAAGCCAATCTTCAAAACGCTTGGAACTTCTCGAAAAACAAGCAATAGACAACAAAAGAAAAGGAGTCGTGGGCAACAAGGGCAAGACAACTCCAACAATAGCCAAGGCCAGTGATAAAAAACCAATAATTAGATAGATAATACGCATAACTTCTCCTAGTTAATACTCTTCGAAAATCTCTTCAAACCACGTCAGCGTCGCCTTACCGTATATATGTTACTGATTTCGTCAGTTCTATCTACAACCTCAAAGCAGTGCTTTGAGCAGCCTGCGGCTAGCTTCCTAGTTTGCTCTTTGATTTTCATTGAGTATAAAATAATCTTCTTCTAGTTTCGCATACAGTGATGAATTTTGTCAAGCACTAATCAAAAAGAGCCTGAAATTTACTTTCAGGACTCATTTTATTTGATTTTTTCTTCTTCGTAATCACCATGGCTACAAACGATCTGCTTACCGCCACCACGGACTTTTTTCTCCATGAGGAAGTTGCCACATTTTGGACAATCTCGCCCTACAGGCTTGTCCCAAGAAGTGAATTCACACTCTGGATAGCGATTGCAACCATAAAAGATACGATTACGCTTGGTTTTTCGTTCAATAATTTGTCCTTGATGACAGCTTGGACACTCAACACCAATCTCTTTCACGATAGCCTGTGTATGACGGCAATCTGGGAAATTGCTACAAGCATAAAACTTACCAAAACGACCAAGTTTAATGACCATCGGGCTGCCACACTCTTCACAATCAAATCCTGCTGGCTCATCCTTGATTTGGATTTTTTCCATTTCCTCTTCGGCTTTGGCAACCTCTTTAGAGAAGGGTTTGTAAAATTCATCAATGACTCGTTGCCACTGCTCTTTTCCAACTTCGACATCATCCAGTTTACCTTCCATTTCTGCTGTAAAGGTTACATTGACGATATCAGGGAAATATTCAACGATGAGCTTGTTAACAATTTCTCCCAACTCTGTCGGTTCAAAACGCTTGGCTGCCAAACGCACATAATAGCGCTTTTGAATAGTTTCAATGGTAGGTGCATAAGTTGATGGACGTCCAACACCATTTTCTTCCAAAGTCTTAATCAGTGTTGCTTCCGAATATCGGGCTGGTGGTTGAGTGAAGTGCTGCTCAGGTTTACTATTGACCTGCTTGACGACATCACCAACTACCATATCCGGCAACATCTTATTCTTATCTGAATCATTGTAAATGGCCAAGTAACCATCAAATTTAACCTGACTACCATTCGCTGCAAATTGAACTCCATTTTGAGAGAGCTTAACAGCCATGGTATCAAAGATGGCACCAGTCATCTGACTCGCTACAAAACGGTTCCAGATAAGTGTATAAAGCTTAAGTTGGTCTTTGTCTAAGTATTTAGCAATTTTTTCTGGCGTGTTAAAGACACTTGATGGGCGAATAGCCTCATGGGCATCTTGAGCACCAGTAGCATTTTTGACCTTGCTACCATGCTTAGAATACTTACTACCAAAACGTTCATTGATGTAGCTTGCAGCTTCATTTTGTGCAACTGGACTGATACGAGTCGAGTCTGTACGCATATAGGTGATCAAACCTTGGACACCCGTACCAATATTAATCCCTTCATAGAGTTGCTGGGCAACCATCATGGTCTTTCGAGTACGGAAATTGATTTTATTAGCTGCATCCATCTGCATAGTTGAGGTAGTATAAGGTAGTGGAGCGTTACGCTTGCGCTCTTTTTTATCTACCTGATCCACTGTAAAATCTTTGCTGGATAGGTGAGACAAGACTTCTTTGACCTCTTCATTACTAGTCAATTTCATCTTCTTGCCATTCATTCCATAGAAGGATGCTTGGAATTGCTTAGTCCCTTTTTTAAAGACTCCATCAATAGTCCAATATTCTTCTGGTTGAAAAGCATTGATCTCATTTTCGCGGTCAATGATTAACTTGAGCGCAACAGACTGAACACGGCCAGCTGATAAGCCCTTTTTCACCTTTTTCCATAAAATCGGTGAAATAGAATAACCTACCAAGCGGTCCAAGACACGACGGGCTTGTTGTGCATCCACCAAATCCATGTCAATCTTACGAGGTTCTTTAAAGGCATTTTTTACCGCATCCTTGGTAATCTCGTTGAAAACAACACGGTTAGCATCATTTTCATCTAGATTCAGAATATGAGCTAAATGCCAAGAAATTGCTTCTCCTTCGCGGTCCGGGTCACTTGCGAGAAAGACTTTACTAGCTTTTTTAGCTTCTTTTTTCAAGTCATTGATCAGAGGACCTTTCCCACGAATATTGATATATTGGGGTTCATAATTATTTTCTACATCGACTGACATACTGGATTTTTTCAAATCACGAATATGACCAACACTGGCTAAAACCTTATAATTTCTACCCAGGTATTTCTCAATCGTTTTAGCCTTTGCAGGAGACTCCACGATTACTAGATTTTTTTTAACTGTTGATTTTTTTTTCTTTGTTGCCGTAGCCACAGTATCACACCTTTTCAAAGTAATAAACTTTATAAAGTGTAAACCATTTTTAAAAACCTGTCAAGACTTAACTCTTATATATAGAGGAAAAGTTTAACCGATAAAACCTTGCTAGTTCTTAAAATTCAAATTCTGCTAGCACATCCTGACCACTCGAAACAAGTTTTGCGCCTTCTTGAACCAAGTGATGACAACCATCTGAACGACCGTCTAAAATGCTACCTGGAATAGCAAAAACATCTCTTCCTTCTTCCATAGCTCGCTCACAGGTAATCAAACTACCAGATCTCATCTTTGCCTCAGCAACGATAACACCCATACATAGACCAGCAATAATCCGATTTCGTGCTGGAAAGTGATATTTCAAGGGTTCTTCACCAGGTCCATATTCACTCAGTAGCAAATGATATTCACCGATGTAGTCCTGCAGTCGTTTATTAGATCGAGGATAATAGACATCCAAGCCCGTCCCTATAACTGCAATAGTTTTTCCACCACCTTGAAGAATAGACATATGCGCTGCAGTATCAATCCCTCTAGCAAGCCCACTCACAATCACCAGCTCATTCTCCAGTTCTTCAATAACCTTACGGACTGATTTTGTCCCTGTTTGACTACAAGAGCGACTGCCTACAACTGCAATCTTAGGCAGCTTTAAAAGATTTAAATCCCCCTTATAAAATAATAATACTGGAGCATCATAGATTTCACTGAGAGCAAAGGGATAGACATCGTCTAGTATGGAAAATGAGGGAAATTTTTCAAAGTCACTTCTTAATCTCTCCATACTTTCAAAGGTGAGTTTATGGTAACGTTCCATAAAAACCACTGGATTTCTACACTCTGAAGCTTCTGCTATCGTTTCTAAGCTTAATTCCTGATCATAAATTTCTCCATATTGAAGAACCTTTAGAACTTGTTGATTACTTAGACCTGCTTGTTTTAACTTATAAATCTCAAAATTATCAATCTTAATTTTCATGATAGACTCCTTATTTTTCTCTCTATCTATTTATTCGTAAAAAAAGAAAGAAACTCTCCAACAAATTGACTTGTTTAGAAAGTTTCTATTATTAATAATGAAAATTTTAGTAATCAGGACGAAGAACTCCGGTGACAGTTGCCTTGGTTGCTTCGTAATCCCCATCAATAACAACCTTGATAATGCGTTTAGCATCCTCTTCAGGCGCAGGAACCAAAGGTAGACGAGTAGGCCCAGCTTCGAATCCCATATAGTTGAGTACCGCCTTAACAGGTGCCGGACTTGGGTAAGAGAATAGAGCATTAACTTTAGGAATAAATTTACGTTGAATAGCTGCCGCTCTTTTCATATCACTTTCTTCGATTGCAGTGAACATTTCATGCATCTCATCCCCATTTGTGTGGGAAGCAACAGATATAACTCCGTCTGCACCAAGGTTCATAGCATGGAAGGCATCTCCATCCTCACCAGTGTATACCAAGAATTCTTCTGGCTTATGCTCAATCAAGTAAGCCATATTAGCAAGGCTGGTACATTCCTTAACACCAACGATATTTGGATGTTCCGCCAAACGAAGTAAGGTATCTGGGGTCATTTCTACAACTACACGACCTGGAATGTTATAGATTATAATAGGCAAATCAGATGCGTCTGCAATAGCTTTAAAGTGTTGATACATACCTTCTTGGGATGGTTTATTGTAGTAAGGAACAATCGAAAGACCAGCCGCAAAACCGCCAAACTCTGCTACCTCTTTGACGAACTCAATAGAGTCTCGTGTGTCATTGGTACCAACACCAGCGATTAAAGGAACACGGCCATTGACAACCTTTTGAACAGCCGCAAACAACTGCAACTCCTCATCGTGAGTTAGAGTCGGACTCTCAGCAGTTGTTCCTGCTAGGAGAATTCCGTCTGTATGATGTGCTAATAAATGTTCAATCAACTTTGGAATGGCATCGAAATTGATTGACCCATCTTCATGAAAAGGAGTAATAAAGGCCGTGATAATTTTACAATCTTTTAAATCTTGATAAGACATACAAAACACCTCTCTATTTTAAAGAAGGAGTTCAAATGAACTCCTACACATTATTTCAATTCAAATTTTAATTCAGCTGTTGGGCGTACTAGACCACGTTCGTGAAGTGTTTCTGCGATTTGAACTGAGTTCCAAGCTGCACCTTTAAGAAGATTATCAGATACTACCCACATATGAATACCTTTTTCTGCATCCAAGTCTTTACGGATACGTCCAACGAATGTATCACGTGAACCAACAGCATTTACTGCTTGAGGATAGATTTGGTGAGCAACATCATCTTCAAGAACTGCACCTGGGAAGGCAGCAATAGCTGCTTTCACTTCTTCGATTGGTGCTACTTCTTTTGTTTCAATATAGACTGACTCAGAGTGAGCTGACAAAACTGGAATACGTACACATGTTGCTGATACGGCAATGCTATCGTCTTCCATGATTTTCTTGGTTTCATTGGTCATCTTCATCTCTTCGTAAGTGTAATCATTATCAGTGAAAACATCAATTTGTGGAAGAGCATTGAAGGCAATTGGATAATGTTTCTTATCGCCACCTGAAGGCAGGATTTCCGCATGCAAATCACGCGGATTTACACCATCATTCAAGACTTCACGAAGCTCACGTTGGGTTTCAAGAATTGCTCCCATACCAGCACCTGAAACTGCTTGATAAGTTGAAACGATAATACGGTCCAATCCCCATTTTTGACGAACGGGCTCAAGAGCCACCATCATTTGAATTGTTGAACAGTTAGGACAAGAGATAATTCCGTTGTGAGCATCAAGGGCGTGGGCATTCACTTCAGGAACAACCAATGGTACATCTGGATTTTGACGGAAATAAGAAGTGTTATCTACGACAACTGCGCCTGCTTTAACAGCATAAGGTGCATATTTTGCAGAAGTTGATCCACCAGCTGAGAAGAGAGCAATATCAACCCCTTCAAAAGCGTCTTCTGTTGTTTCTTCGATGGTCACATCTTGACCTTTGAATTGTAAGACCTTACCTGCAGAACGTGCAGACGCAAGGTAACGAATCTTATCGATCGGAAGAGTTGATTCTTCCAACATTTTGATCATTTGAGCACCAACGGCACCTGTAGCGCCGACAACAGCAACTGTGTATCCCATAACAAACCTCTTTCGGAATTTTCTAAAAATTTCTATAATAGAAACATTATACTACTTTTTACCAAAATTGAAAAGTCTTTTTCCTATCTATTTTCTGAAATTGACAAGAAAAAGGCGGTGGGACAGAAATCGATAGACAAAGTCTCGATTTCGTAGTCCCAACCCCGCGAGGATGATTAGGAGCTTTTTGGAGTCTAAAAGACGAACAAAAAGTTCAATCAGCTA
>NZ_JVHE01000066.1:0-1414 GCF_001072925.1 Streptococcus pseudopneumoniae
AGTTGATTCTGCCGGAGTTGCAGTTGGAGTAACTGAAGTTACTGTTGGTGTGTAAGTGGCAGAGGCTTTGGTTCCATTCTTATCGACACGTTTAACCGTTACGCCTGTACCTTCTCCTGTAAATGATTTTTCTGGTACGAAGGTTACAGTTCCGTTCGGAGCGACTGTGTAAGTTCCTTCTCCTGGAATTGTCTTCGTAGTTGAGCCATCTTCAAAGGTTGCAGGTGTATCATCATCCATTGGGATTGCAGGGTTACCAGGTGTGAAGCTTGGTGTACCTGTTTGCGTTTGACCTTGAATGTCTGTAGATGTTGCTGGATCAGCAGTTGGTACAACTGGAGTGATCGTCGGTGTGTAAGTTGTTTCAGCAACTGTTCCGTTTGTATCTTTACCTTGAACCTTAACTGGAACAACCTCACCTGAGTAAGATTTATCCGTTGGCGTGAAGGTTACAATACCTGTTTCTTTATCAGCGGTGAAGGTACCGATCACATTACCTGCTGGTGATTTCGCATCTACTGACGCTGCTGGCTGACCATTTTCGTCAAGAAGAGTAATGGTATCCTTGTCGATAGGTGCAACTGGGTCACCTTCTGTGAAGGTTACAGTTCCAGTTTGAACCACACCTTGAGGTGCTTCTGATTCAGCTGGAGTCGCTGTTGGACTTACCGGTGTCACAGTTGGTGTGTACTTAGCAGTAACTGGAGTACCGTTCTTATCTTCACGAACAACCGTTACAGCTTGTGCCTTACCTGTGAATGATTTTTCTGGAACAAAAGTTACTGTTCCATCGGCTGCTACTGTGTACGTACCTACGCCGTCAACTGTCTTAGTCGTTGAGCCATCGTCGAAAGTAGCTGGAACGTCATCGTTCATTGGAACATTTGGATTCCCTGGTGTGAAGGTTGGTGTACCTGTTTGCGTTTGACCTTGTTTGTCAGTAGATGTTGTATCTTCTGCAGTTGGTGTAACTGGGGTTACGGTTGGTGTATAAGTTGCAGAAGCTTTTGTTCCGTTCTTATCTTCACGAACAACGGTAACAGCTGACGCAGTACCTGTAAAGCTTGGTTCTGGAACAAATGTCACAGTTCCGTCTGCTGCTACTGTGTAGGTACCGACACCATCAACTGTCTTAGTTGATGAGCCGTCATCAAATGTTGCGGCAACATCATCATTCATCGGCACACGGCTATTACCTGCAGTAAATTTAGGTTTACCTGTTTGTGTCTTACCTTGGATATCTGTTGAAGTTACATCTTCAGCTGTTGGAACTACTGGAGTAATCTTAGGCGTGTAAGTTGTTTCTACAGCAGTACCATTGGCATCCTTGGCTTGAACCTTAACCGGAACAACATCACCTGAGTAAGACTTATCAGTCGGTGTGAAGGTTACAACACTTGTATCCTTATCAACT
>NZ_JVHE01000067.1:0-327 GCF_001072925.1 Streptococcus pseudopneumoniae
AAAGTCCCTATGACGGCTATCGCAGAAAGTCTATCTGTCTCTACTTCGACAGTCATTCGTAAATTGAAAGAATTCAAATTCAAGACAGATTTATCTTTCCTTCCAACTCACATGTCTTGGGATGAATACAGCTTCAAGAAAGGTAAGATGAGCTTCATTGCACAGGATTTTGATTCCAGAAAGATCGTAGCTATCCTGGATGGGCGAACTCAAGTGACTATTCGCAATCATTTCCTTCGTTATTCTAGACAGGTGAGAAGTCGCGTGAAAGTCATTACCATGGATATGTTTAGCCCCTACTATGATATTGCCAGAAAACTTTTTCCT
>NZ_JVHE01000068.1:0-929 GCF_001072925.1 Streptococcus pseudopneumoniae
GGTTACGGTTCCAGTTTGAACAAGACCTTGAGGACCAGTAGATTCCGCTGGTGTTGCAGTTGGTGTTACTGGTGTTACGGTTGGGGTGTAAGTTGCAGAGGCTTTGGTTCCGTTCTTATCTTCACGAACAACCGTTACAGTTGGTGCTTTACCTGTGAATGATTTTTCTGGGACAAAGGTTACGGTTCCGTCTGCTACTACCGTGTAAGTACCAACACCATCCACTGTCTTCGTAGTTGAGCCATCATCAAACGTAGCTGGAACGTCATCGTTCATTGGTACAAGGCTGTCGCCCTCAGTAAATACAGGCTTACCTGTTTGCGTTGCACCTTGAATATCTGTTGATTCAGCTGGTGCTGCAGTTGGGGTAACTGGAGTCACCATTGGGATGTACTTAGCTGTGACTGGTGTACCGTTCTTGTCTACACGTTTAACAGTCACACCTGTTCCTGTGCCCGTGAATGATTTTTCTGGAACGAAAGTTACTGTTCCATCTGGGGCTACTGTGTAGGTTCCTTCACCTGGAATTACCTTAGTTGTTGAACCATCTTCGAGGGTTGCTGGCACATCATCATCCATTGGAACAACTGGGTTACCTTCTGTAAACTTAGGTTTACCTGTTTGGGTTTGACCTTGTTTGTCAGTAGATGTTGTATCTTCTGCAGTTGGAACAACTGGTGTAATCTTAGGTGTGTAGGTTGTTTCAGCTGGAGTGCCGTTGGCATCCTTGGCTTGAACCTTAACCGGAACGACATCACCTGAGTAAGACTTATCAGTCGGTGTGAAGGTTACAACACTTGTATCCTTATCAACTGTGAATGTACCAACAACCTTGCCTGCTGGTGATTTCGCCTCTACTGAGGCTGCTGGTTGACCAGATTCATCAAGGAGAGTAATTGAATCCTTGTTAATTGGTACTACTTCATCAC
>NZ_JVHE01000069.1:0-2854 GCF_001072925.1 Streptococcus pseudopneumoniae
GGTTACGGTTCCAGTTTGAACAAGACCTTGAGGACCAGTAGATTCCGCTGGTGTTGCAGTTGGGGTTACTGGTGTTACGGTTGGTGTGTAAGTGGCAGAGGCTTTGGTTCCGTTCTTATCTTCACGAACAACCGTTACAGCTGGTGCTTTACCTGTGAATGATTTTTCTGGGACAAAGGTTACGGTTCCATCGGCTGCTACTGTGTAGGTACCAACGCCGTCAACAGTCTTAGTTGTTGAACCATCATCAAAGGTTGCTGGAACGTCATCGTTCATTGGCACACGACTATCGCCCTCAGTGAAGGTTGGTCTACCTGTTTGAGTTTGACCTTGTTTACCAGTTGATGTTGCATCTTCTGCTGTTGGAGTTACTGGTGTTACAGTTGGTGTATATGTCGCAGAAGTTTTAGTTCCGTTCATATCTTCACGAACAACAGTTACCACTGGTGCAGTTCCAACGAATGATTTTTCAGGAACGAATGTAACTGTTCCGTCTGCTACTACCGTGTAAGTACCAACACCATCCACTGTCTTAGTAGTTGAGCCATCATCAAACGTAGCTGGAACATCTTCATTGATAGCTACTGTTTTCTCAACGCCATCAACATTTACTGTTCCACCCTTGAATTCAGGCTTACCTGTTTGGGTGGCACCTTGAATATCAGTTGTTTCAGCTGGAGTTGCTGTTGGTGTGACAGAAACGATTTCAGGCGTGTAAGTTGTATCCACCTTGATACCGTTTGAGCTTTCAGCTTGAACCTTGGCTGGTGTTACTACACCTGTGAATGATTTATCCGTCGGTGTGAAGGTTACTTGTCCAGTTGCTTGATCAATTGAATAAGTACCAATTTCAGTTGTGCCATCTGCAGCATAGGCTGGTGTAGTTGCCACTTCATTACCATCTTTATTCAAAAGTGTATAGCTATTTTCTTTAATGGTAATAGCTTTATCTTTGCCGTTCACTTGAACAGTTGTTCCTGCAAAGGTTGGTGTCCCAGTTTGAGTGGCACCTTGGATGTCTTTTGAAGTTGCAGGACTTGCCGTTGGAACAGCTGCTACAACAGTTGGAGTGTAAGTTGCATCCGAAGTGACTGTCGCAGTCTTACCATTCCCATTTGTAATAGTCGCAGTTGCTTGAACTGTTACACCTGTTGCAGTTCCAACAAAGTCTTTTTCAGGTGTGAAGGTAACCGCTCCTGTAGTAGGATCAATTGTATATGTTCCTTCGCCGGCTACTGTCACACTGGTTTCATCAGTAGGTTGACCAGTAGCTGGATCAATCAATTTCTTACTTGTAATTTGAGCCGTTTCATCATCACTCAATGCAAATGTAGGAATCTCTGTTTGAGGAACATTTTGAACATCCTCAGATACCTTGTCTGTAGAAGTAATTGTGATTGGTGTTACTGTTGGTGTGTATGTCGCAGATGCCTTAGTGCTATTCTTATCTTCACGGACAACGGTTACGGCTGGCGCAGTACCTGTAAAGCTTGGTTCTGGAACAAAGGTTACGGTTCCGTCTGCTGCTACTGTGTATATACCAACACCATCAACTGTCTTGGTAGTTGAACCATCTTCAAATGTTGCTGGAACGTCATCATTCATCGGCACACGGCTATCGCCTTCAGTGAATACAGGCTTACCAGTTTGTGTAGCACCTTGGATGTCTTTTGAAGTTGCAGGACTTGCTGTTGGAGTCACAGGCGTTACTGTTGGTGTGTAGGTTGCTGAAGCCTTAGTTCCGTTCTTATCTTCGCGAACAACCGTCACTGCTGGAGCAGTTCCAGTAAATGATTTCTCAGGTACGAAGGTTACTGTTCCATCGGCTGCTACTGTGTAAGTACCAACACCATCTACAGTCTTAGTAGTTGAGCCATCATCAAACGTAGCTGGAACGTCATCGTTCATTGGCACACGGCTGTCACCTTCAGTAAATTCAGGCTTACCTGTTTGAGTTTGACCTTGCTTACCTGTTGTTTCAACTGGTGTCGCTGTCGGTGTTACTGGAGTTACTATTGGTGTGTAAGTGGCAGAGGCTTTGGTTCCATTCTTATCTTCGCGAACAACCGTCACTGCTGGAGCAGTTCCAGTAAATGATTTCTCAGGTACGAAGGTTACTGTTCCATCAGCTGCTACTGTGTAAGTACCAACACCATCCACTGTCTTCGTAGTTGATCCATCATCAAACGTAGCTGGAACAGCTTCATTGATAGCTACTGTCTTCTCAACACCATCAACGGTTACTGTTTCACCCTTGAATTCAGGTTTACCGGTTTGGGTTGCACCTTGAATATCAGTTGTTTCAGCTGGTGTAGCTATTGGGGTTACTGGAACAATTTCAGGTGTGTAGATTGTATCCACCTTGATGCCGTTTGAGCTTTCAGCTTGAACCTTGGCTGGTGTTACAGCACCAGTGTATGATTTATCAGTCGGTGTGAAAGTCACTTGGCCAGTGGCTGGATTAATTGTGAAAGTACCGATTTCAGTTGTACCGTCAGCCGCATAAGCTGGCATAGTCGCCACTTCATTACCATCTTTGTCCAAAAGTGTGTAGCTATTATCTTTAATGGTAATGGCTTTATCTTCACCGTTCACTTGAACAGTTGTTCCTGCAAAGGTTGGTCTACCCGTTTGAGTGGCACCTTGGATATCTTTTGAAGTTGCAGGGCTTGCCGTTGGAACAGCTGCTACAACAGTTGGAGTGTAAGTTGCATCCGAAGTGATTGTCGCAGTCTTACCGTTCGCATTTGTAATAGTCGCAGTCGCTTGAACTGTTACACCAGTTGCAGTACCAACAAAGTCTTTTTCAGGTGTGAAGGTAACCGCTCCTGTAGTAGGATCAATTGTATAGCTA
>NZ_JVHE01000070.1:0-393 GCF_001072925.1 Streptococcus pseudopneumoniae
TGACTCAGATGCTGATGTTGATGCGCTTGTTGACGCTGATGTGCTTGCACTTGTTGACGCTGATTCAGATGCTGAGGTCGATGCACTTGTTGACGCTGACTCAGACGCTGAGGTCGATGCACTTGTGCTTGCTGACTCAGATGCTGATGTCGATGCACTTGTTGACGCTGACTCAGATGCTGAGGTCGATGCACTTGTTGATGCTGATTCAGACGCTGATGTTGATGCGCTTGTGCTTGCACTTGTTGACGCTGATTCAGATGCTGAGGTCGATGCGCTTGTGCTTGCTGATTCAGATGCTGAGGTTGACGCACTTGTTGATGCTGACTCAGATGCTGATGTTGACGCACTTGTTGACGCTGACTCAGATGCTGATGTGCTTGCACTTGTTGA
>NZ_JVHE01000006.1:0-20465 GCF_001072925.1 Streptococcus pseudopneumoniae
TACACAAAAATAGGCTCCATAAGATCCATAGGGGATTTACCCACTACAAATATTATAGAGCCTGAAATCTCTAATTACAGCAAAAGTTACAGGGCAAACTGTATTATATACCTTAGCATTGAAAGGAAAATGATATATTTTGCCCCTCGTCACAAAAAAAGACCTATCACACAAGCTAGAAAGCTTGATATGATAGGCTTTTTAATATTAGATTAACGTACAGTGCGGATACGCATTGTGTTAGTACGAACTGCTTCACCAAGTGGCACACCTGCAACGATAACGATATCGTCACCAGATTGTACAAGACCTGCTTCAACTGCTTTACGTTCAGCAATTTCGAACATATCATCAGTTGATGATGGAGCTTCTGTCAACATTGGGATAACACCCCAGTTCAACATCAATCCACGTTCTGTCAATTCGTCAAATGTCAATGCCAAGATATCAGCATTTGGACGATATTTAGAGATCAAACGTGCTGTGTGACCAGTCTTAGTAAGAGTTACAACCAATTTGATGTCCATTGAGTTTGTAGCGTCTTTAACTGCTGAAGCCATAACTTCTGTCTTAGAGTTACGTTCAAATGAATCTGAATTCAAACGTCCGTATTCGTTAAGAAGCGTTTGAGCGTTCTTATCGATAGTTGCCATTGTACGAACAGACTCAAGTGGGTATTTACCATTTGCTGACTCACCTGAAAGCATTGTAGCATCAGTTCCGTCGATAACAGCGTTGAATACGTCTGATACTTCTGAACGAGTTGCACGTGGTTTTTCAGTCATTGTTTCAAGCATGTTTGTTGCAGTGATAACAACTTTACCAGCAGCATTCACTTTAGTGATGATCATTTTTTGGTAAACTGGAACCATTTCAAATGGAACTTCGATACCCATGTCACCACGAGCGATCATGATACCGTCAGCAGCTTCAATGATTTCGTCCAAGTTATCGATACCTTGTTGGTTTTCAATTTTAGCGAACAATTGAACGTGACCGTTACCAGTTTCTTCACAGATTGCACGAACTTCGTTAACGTCTTTTGCAGTACGTACGAATGAGATCGCGATGAAGTTGATACCTTGTTCAAGACCGAAGCGGATATCAGCGTTATCACGTTCAGCAAGAGCTGGGAAAGGAATTTTAGTGTTAGGGATGTTTACACCTTTTTGTTTAGCGATAACACCATCGTTTTCAACTTCAACGACAAATTCACGAGTTGCATCGTCTTTTTCTACAACACGAAGACCAAGTTTACCATCGTCAACCAATACTTGGCGACCAACTTCAACGTCATCATAGATATCAAGAGCTCCAGCAACGTTCAAAGCAATCACTTCACGAGTTGATTTGATACCTTGTTTAGTTGCAACACGGATTTTTTCACCAGTTTTGTATGAGTACTCTTTAGCTTCACCTTCAAACAATTCAGTACGGATTTCTGGTCCTTTAGTGTCAAGAAGGAAACCAACTTTTTTACCTGCAAGTTTTTCTGCAAGTTTAACAGTTGCCATACGGTCACCTTGTTCTTGGTGGTCACCGTGTGAGAAGTTGAAACGGAAAGTGTTAGCTCCTGCTTCAATCAATTGAGCAATGTTTTTAGCTGAAGCTTCAACGTCAAGTTTTTCACCCCAGTATCCGTCATCACCGAATTTTTTACCACCACGGATTTCTACCGCAGGACCCAAAGTTGCAACGATTTTTACACGTTTGTTCATGATTTTTGTGACTCCTTTATATAATTCGACCTTTAATGGTCATTTTACCAGATTAGTTAAAGTTGATTATGACAAGCTCTTGTTCAAAGCAGAAAGTTCAAGGTCAGCTTTATGAGGATTGTTAACAACAATCTTACCATCAGCTGTTAGGCTAAACAAAGCTCCTTCTTCTGCAGTTCCAAGAATTGGATTTTCAACCATTTTCTCGTTACGGATACCAACAGCGACACCACCGATTCCTTGTTTAAGAAGTTTAACAGCGTGTGCTCCCATACGTGACGCCAATACACGGTCACGAGCAGTTGGAGATCCACCACGTTGGATATGACCAAGTTCAGTTACACGAAGGTCGCTTGTATCTCCAGCTTCTTTTAGTTTTTGACCAAATTCAGCCGCTGACATAACACCTTCTGCCAAAACGATAATGTTGTGTTTCTTACCGTGTTCATATCCAGCTTTGATACTTGCTACGATGTCTTCCATCTTGAAGCCTTCTTCAGGGATGATGATTTCGTCAGCACCAGTTGCGATACCTGCCCAAAGAGCGATATCTCCAGCGTTACGCCCCATTACTTCAACTACGAAAGTACGACGGTGACTTGATGAGGTATCACGAATCTTATCGATGGCATCCATTGCAGTTGTAACTGCAGTATCAAATCCGATTGTGAAATCAGTACCTACGATATCGTTATCGATTGTTCCTGGAAGTCCGATAGCAGGGAATCCATGCTCAGTCAAGCGCATAGCTCCGTGATAAGAACCGTCTCCACCGATAACTACGACACCTTCGATACCGTGTTTTTTCAACTGCTCAATTCCTTTAAGTTGGCCTTCGAGTTTTGCAAACTCAGGATAACGAGCAGAGTGAAGGAAAGTACCACCACGTGAAATGATGTCTCCCACTGAAGCAGCATCAAGTGGATAAATTTCGCCGGCAACCATACCTGCGTATCCATCATAGATACCAAAAACTTCCATTCCTTCTGAGATTGCTTGACGAACTACTGCACGGATGGCAGCATTCATACCAGGGGCGTCTCCACCACTAGTCAAAACAGCAATACGTTTCATTTGGTTTTGCTCCTTTTTCTTTTAACATTCTAACTGATTATACCATAATTAAAGTTAAAATTCTTTTATTTTCATTGATTTTTAACGATAAATCGTTTTCATAGTTATTTGACTCAAAGATTCCTGCAAACTAACATCTTTTGCAACAAAATAACCCGGCAAAAGAACATTTTTTTGTTCATTTTCGTAGCGAATAATGACTGGAATTTGTCCCTTGTATTGTTCTAAAATATGATAAATTTCAGAATCATGTTCATGATCAGCAGCCTGAATCCAAAATCGTTCACTCACTGCTTCTTTTAGATTATTTAATACTAATTGAAGGCGACCATCTCTTGCCTGTACTTTTCCATTAAGGTAGTAAAATCTTCCTTCATGTAAGAGATTGTTAAATTGGCGATACTGGTCAGAAAAAACAGTAACTTCCAAATTTGATTTGCTATCACTAACTTTCAAAAAGGCCATATTTTCACCTTTTTTAGTTCTGATTACTCGGATAGACTGTATCTCAACGAGTACTGTAGCTGTCTGTCCTTCAGATAGTTCAGACAAACTCACAATTGGATAGAGGGGATTCTTTGCTAAAATCAGTAAGGGATGCGGACTGATACCGACTCCAAGCCACTCCTGTTCCTTACGAAACTTTTCGACTTGCGTAAAATCCTCACTCTCAAGCCAATTGTAGCTATTATCTGCAAATAAACTACCCAATTCTTCCACAAAAATAAATAAAGTAGGTAAGTTGGATAAGATTTTTTGGCGATTTTTTTCAAAACTATCGAATAAACCAATCTCGACTAGGGGAGTTAAAAGACTCAACTTCTGATAATTTTTAGGCAAGCGAGTGACAAAATCTTCGACACTACTAAAAGGACGATTCTCTAAAATCCAATAGGCAAAATCTCGAGGCATCCCCTTGATACTCTTAAGTCCCAAGTAGATAGTCTTGTCTGTCAATTTATCCAGATACGGAATTGTATTGATAGAAAGTGGTGTCAGTTCAAAGTCCATTTCAAGGGCATCGAGAATATAATCTCCACTGGCATAGTTGAGCATAACTTGATAAAAGATTTCTGGGTAATGTGTTTTAAAGTAAGCAAGCTGGAAGGCTAAAGCCGCATAAGCATAAGCATGCGATCGGTTGAAACCATAACCAGCAAATTTTTCCATGACAGCAAAAACCTGCTGAGCCTGTTCTTTTCCATGACCTTTTTCGAGTGCTCCTTGGATGAAACTTTCCTCCATTCGGTGCATCTCGGCCGCATTCTTTTTCCCCATAGCACGACGTAAAATGTCGGCCTTCCCAAGGCTGAAACCAGCGTAACGCTGTGCCACTTGCATAACCTGTTCTTGGTAAAGCATAATTCCATAAGTTGGAGCTAAAATATCTTCCAAAACTGGGTCCAGAACTGTTACCTTTTCTTTACCATGTTTTCGAGCCACAAAGTTGTCGATATAGTCACTCGCTCCCGGTCTGTTGAGGGAAGTCGTTGCCACTACTTCTTCAAAGCTTTCTGGTTTCACGCGCTTTAATAAGCGAATAGCACCAGGTTGTTCAAACTGAAAAATTCCCTTGGTCTTTCCAGCTGCAAAGAGGGCTAAAGTTTCCCTATCCTCAAGGTCAATATTCTCAATCCTTAGCTGAATTCCTTGAGTTTCAAATAAGAGCTCCTGCATTTTTTGAGCGAAAGTTAGGTTTCTTAAGCCCAAGAAATCCATCTTGAGCAAGCCATTTCCCTCGACTCCATGAGCATCATACTGGGTAATGAGCATATCCTCACCATACTTAAGAGGAATATAGTCCGTTAGATTTTTATCACTAATCACGACACCAGCAGCGTGGATAGATGTCTGTCGAGGATAGCCTTCTATCTTTTTGGAAATTTCAAAAGCCTTTTGGTACTCAATCTTACTTTGAATCAGTTGTCTAAATCCTAGATTACCTTCATAGGCGCTTGTCAAGGTATCTTTGAAACCAATTTTCTTAGTTATGGATGTTAACTCGTACTCGGGAACACCATACCGTTTAAAAACATCTCGGATAGCCTGTTTGGCACCAAAAGTCGAGTAGGTGACTATCTGAGCAGCGTGAATACTACCATAACGGTCACGAACATAGCGAATAAACTCTGGACGATAGATATCGGGAATATCAATATCGATATCGGGCATGGTATAACGTTCACGATTTAAAAAGCGCTCAAAGATAAGATTCTTAGCTACAGGATCAATACCAGTAATATTTAAGGCATAGGCCACTAGACTTCCAACTGCAGACCCACGTCCCATTCCCATATAATATCCCTGAGAACGACCGAAACGTAAGAGATCCCAGACAACCAAGAAATAGTCATCGAATCCCATGTCATGAATCACAGATAGTTCTTCTTCCAAACGTTCCTGATAAACTGAATCTAGTAAGCCTTTCTGTTCCAAGCCCTTAATAGCTCTTTCGCGCAACTCTTCAACAGCAGGACGCTCTGGATTGAAGTGTGGAAGCTTGAGACTACTATCAATCTCATAAGTAGTTGCTCCAATCAGTTCAGATAGATTGTCTAAAGCTTTTGGAAACTTTTCTACAAAAAATTGTTCAAGACGGTCAGCAGGTAAAAACAGGCCTTGTTGCGCTTGAACATCCACCTCTCGCAAGGTCACATTTTCCTTAATCGCCTTGAGCATTTGGAGCGTTTCTAAATCCTCAGATTCGAAAGAATTAACACGATAAAGTGGGAGGATGGGTTGAGAAAAATTCGACTGAGGTGTATCTGGATACACTCCGATATAATAGTCATGCCCTAAGTCCAAGGAATCAATTGCAGAATAATAGGGAACAATAACACAAACATCTTCTATATAGGGAGAAAAATCAGTCCATTCCTTTTTACCTGTCATTTTTAGAGTCGAAAGCTTCATGAGATTTCGATAGCCATGATTTGACAAGGCTAAAAATCGAAGGTTGACGAGTTCCTCCTTATGATGAACAGTCACCTCAATACCTAATAAAGGCTGAATCCCCTGTTTTTGGCACTCTTTAATAAAATAATAAGCCCCATAGAGATTGTCAATATCCATGATTCCAAGTGATGAATAGCCATATTCCTTCCCTTGACTGACATATCTCTTAATCGAAACCATGCTCTCCATGAAACTATAGACTGTTTTGGTATCCAGTTGGGCAATCATTCTTTCTCACCTCCCTTATTCTTTCTCTATTATACCATTTTAGAAAATAGAAAAACAATTTCTTTCTCCCCTTGTAGAAAAAAGAACCACAGTTGAATTAACCGTGATTCCCATTCATTATTCTACCTCTAGGATAGGATTTGTAGCTGTCAAGTGGCTGATCTTGCCACTGACACCAAAATATTCCTCAATTTTAGCATGCAATTATATCATTTCTTCCCGATCTCGTGATGCCTGTTCTTCATTGATAGCTTCAATGACTAAAATAGCATCTTTGGTTTCTTCTGTTAACATAGTTCTTTGGGCTTCACGCCAGTTTAAACACCGACAAACCGCACCTTGTTCATCAAAATAAATCATTTCATCGGCTAATGCAGGAGCATCACTTTCGGCCCCTAGTGGAAAGAAGGATTCATTTCCTTGAGCTCTTCCGAGACATAAGTCACCAACAATCTTAGCTAAATCCTCTCCCCCACAAGGAACAGCGTAAGAAAGTGAAACACTATTATAAATATCTACCAAAGGATTTATTGGATTAAATTCTCTTCCTTGACTTACACGCTTTAATAAAGCTTCAATAGAAGAACGAGCACCTTTTTTGGTTTTGAATTAAGTGAATGCCTGATGCCATTCTTGACTCACCTCATTCTGAGTGAAATTTTCATCTGGTATAAAAATCCGTGCTTTTTTGTTCCTTCATCTAGTAAAGTTTTAAAATATGGATCTTCACTCTCATCAATAGTATTGTTGAGAACTTTTTCCACCAATACACTGATTTGAGCATCTGGAAACAGGTGCCAAAAATCATCTTTTACATAAACTCCCCTGACCTTGCTCTATTCTTTTTCTTTCATTCTACTACAAATTAAAAAAACGAGTAGCATACAAGCTACTCGATAGGAACTATAATGAATTCTCACGAATTACTTCTACCTTGTATCCATCTGGATCTTTGATAAAGTAATAGTTTGGTTGAGTCCCTGGAAGTCCATTAGGTGCTGTCACTTCATAGCCTTTGTCGCTATGTTCTTTGTGAAGAGCCTCAAGATCAGGTGTGCTTAGGGCGATGTGAGCAAAACCGTCACCGACAACATAAGGTCCGTGATCATAGTTGTAAGTCAACTCCAACTCATAATCATCACCTTCAAGTCCAAGATAAACAATAGTGAAAGCATAGTCTGGAAAGTCTCTACGACGTAATTCCTTAAAACCAAAAGCATCTTGATAAAAAGCGATTGATTTTTCAAGATTTTCTACTCGCAAGCATGTGTGTAGCATTTTTGAAGCCATTTTTTTCTCCTTTGTTAAAAAAGACTGGGACAAACTTGTACCAGTCTTATGAATAATTATTTACCAAGTTTTGCTTTAGCTGCATCTGCAAGAGCTGTGAAAGCTGCTGCATCGTTAACAGCCAAGTCAGCAAGCATTTTACGGTTAACTTCGATCTCAGCCAATTTCAAACCATGCATCAATTGTGAGTATGAAAGTCCGTTCAAACGAGCTGCCGCATTGATACGTGTGATCCACAATTTACGGAAGTCACGTTTCTTTTGACGACGGTCACGGTATGCATAGTAGTAAGAGTTCATTACTTGTTCTTTTGCAGTACGGAACAAGATGTGTTTAGCTCCATAGTAACCTTTTGCTAATTTAAGAATACGTTTACGACGTTTACGTGATACAACGCCACCTTTAACACGTGCCATGTTTTATTTCCTCCAAATATTTCCTAGAATTGTTTACTTACAAATACGCGATTATTTCAAGCGAGTAAGCATTGCTTTGATACGTTTGAAATCTCCTGAATGCACCATAGATGCTTTACGAAGATGACGACGTTGTTTTTTAGTTTTTCCGTGGAAACGGTGAGATGTGTAAGCACGGAAACGTTTAAGTCCACCAGAACCTGTACGTTTGAAACGTTTAGCTGATGCGCGGTGTGTTTTTTGTTTTGGCATGATTTTTTCTCCTTTATTTAACTTTCTGACAATTATTTTTTGTCAGTTGCTGGCGCCAATTGCATGAACATTTGGCGTCCATCCATTTTAGCACGTTGTTCAATGATAGCAATATCTTGAGTTGCTTCAGCGAACTCGGCTAAAACTTTTGCACCAATCTCTTTATGGGTGATCATACGCCCCTTAAAGCGAATGGATACCTTCACTTTGTTTCCTTTTTCAAGGAACTTGCGAGCATTGCGAAGTTTAGTTTCGAAATCACCTTTGTCGATAACTGGGCTCAAACGAACTTCTTTCACGGTCACAACGCTTTGTTTTTTGCGTTGCTCTTTTTGTTTCTTCTGGTACTCAAATTTGAACTTACCGTAGTCCATAATTTTCGCAACAGGAGGTTTAGCTTGAGGTTGAATGAGAACCAAGTCCACATTAGCTTCGTCCGCAAGTGCTTGCGCTTCGCTTAGTGGTTTGATACCCAATTGCTCACCTTCAAGACCGATTAAGCGAACTTCGCGTACACGAATTTCATCATTGATGAATAAGTCTTGCTTTGCTATGGTTTTCACCTCTTTTTTTAATTTAGAGAAAAACAAGAGCGGACTTGCTAACGCAAACCCGCACTACATGATTGTATTTCATTTCTGAAATTTGATCCGTAGGGGCCAGACAACGTTAGTCGCAAGGCGAGAAGTTCTCACTTCTGCTTTTCTCAACTTTTATATGATATCAAGTTTTCCCCTACTTGTCAAGATTAAAACTATCTTTTTTTAATTTTTTTAAATATCTGCCTACTGTGACTTACTGGTTACGAGAATAGTAAATCTCATGTGGCTTCAAACGAGTGTTGAGTAGATCTGATACAGTCACAAAACTATATCCTTGTTCCTGTAGATACTCAATTACTTTTGGTAATGAATTAACAGATGTTTGATGGATATCATGCATCAAAATGATAGATCCATTGCTTACCTGACGCTGAATTTCTGTCAAAATCGCTGCTTCATTTTTACTCTTCCAATCCAAACTATCCACATCCCACATGATAAAGCTTAAATCAAGGCTATTACGAATATCATCTGAGATTGCACCGTATGGTGGACGCATCAATTTAGAGCTTTTCCCAAGAACTTTTGTAATAGCATCTTCGGTATCTGTAAGCTGTTTCTTAGCGTCTTCCAATGACAGTTTTGTTAAAACCGGGTGATTCCAACTATGGTTTCCAACTTCATGACCTTCAGACTGCATACGTTTAAGAAGCGACTCATTACCTGCAATATTCTTTCCTTGTACAAAGAAGGTTGCTTTGATCTTGTACTTGGCTAGAATATCTAAAGCTTGTGGAGTTGTATTTCCATCCGGTCCATCATCAAATGTAAGAGCTACTATTTTTTTATTTTTCTCAGCCTGAGCCTTCTTATAAAGTTCTGCATCCTTTTCAGTTAGATAGGACGATTGGATAACATCAAAGAAGTCTGAAATAGGCAAAGCTATTTCTTCTCCATTATTGGTTGCTTTGATTGGATAAAGAACCAATTGACTATCTTTGTATGCAAACTTCCAAGATGATAAATCGCTAGCTGTAAAATCGGCTATTACTTGATCAACAAGAGTTTGTTCAATCTTTTTATCAAGAAGTGTTGACTTGATATCCTCAAGAAACTTCTCTTTAGCTTTGCTAGCATCTGTAAAGAGCTGATCTAATGTAAACAGGGTCCCATCTTCCTTAAGATAAAGCTGATCTAATGATGTATTTTCTAATTCCACAACAGTAGAATCACTCAGGTCATAGGCCTGTTTTTTTACAAGATGGCTCTCCACACCTTTGATGGAAGAAGAATCTTTTTCAGAGTAGTAAAAAATCAAATGTTCTTTATCTTCTACCTTATCCGTAATATCTTTTACAATGATATCCTGAACAGAGGTAATCACCTTGTCCCCCGTCATAGGATAGTAGGTGATGATTTCTGCCTGCCCCTTACGAAAATGATCTTTCTGACTTCCTTGTGAATAGGAATCATCTTTTTCTTTTTTCAGTGCTTCAATTTTTTGCTCAAAAGCTTGCTTCGTCAAGACTTTATAAGCAATACCAGCACCTAATGTTAAGATTGTGAAGAATAGAAGCCCCACAATAATCCACAAATTTCTTCTCTTCTTGTCATTCGCTTTACGGTTTGTTCTTTTTTTTGTCATAGTTTTATCATATCAAATCAAACCTATAATTTCAATGATAAATAGGAAAATGTCCATTTTTTCAAAAAAGATAGGTAAAAGAAAGAGGTTGGGACAAAAGATCCCTACCTCACTTTTTATTTGCAATCAAACTTTGACGCGGTAGCTGATTGGACTTTTTGTTGGTCTTTTAGACTCCAAAAACTCCTAATCATCTTCGCGAGGCTGGGACTACGAAGTCGAGACTTTGTCTATCGATTTCAGTCCCACCGCCTTTTCTTAATTAAAATCGAATGATTTCTCTTGTTTTTTCATATGAGGAAACAAAGCGATTTGTTACCCCTGGTTCAGCAACTTCCAAAGCTTGGGAAATCTTTTCGAAAGATGCTTGATAATCAAAGGCATTTTCAAAGATTTCTAAAGATTCATGGAAGGCTTGTTGAATCCCTTCATCAAATGATCTGTAGCGGTTAGAATATTGAAGCAATTGCTCTGTCAAGGTTGCATATTGCACAATGCTGTAAGTTTCTGTTTCCAAAACTTCCATATCATGTGATGCGATTTCTAGGATACGATTAACAGACTCAATGTTGACTTGTGACTGTTCCAACTCTGCCATCAAATCCTCAGTACTATGGCTAGCAGCAAAGAACAATTTCAAGAAGTTCTGTGGGATTCCTGGAAGATTTCTCTTTTCCATGTAGCGCTTAATCGTGTGGAGGCGGTTGACGTAAACATTTGCCTTTTGACGAGCATTAACATCATCTTTTTCAATCTGTACTAAACGTTCGCTCACTGAAACTTGATCATCTTCAATTTCTTTTAATGTAGCTTGAACATTTTCTAAACGTTCTTCCAAGACAGAGTAAGCTTCTGAATATTCCTCTTGTTCTGAAGTCAAATCGCTAACTGTAAGTTCTAGGGAATCCAAATCCACTTGAAGACGACGAACATGATTGACATCACTCTCAGCCATCAAGTAGGTCTTGCTCAAACGCTCGATATCTTTCACCAAGACTTGGTTGTTGTCTTTTAAATGGTCAAGATAAGTTGGAAGTGTTGACAACAAGTTTTCAACAACTTTTTGAGAAGCAATCTCTCGTGTGAAAATATTATAGAGAGCATTGATTTCTTCTTGAATCTGATTATTTTCATATTCAGCATTGTCCAATTCCAATTTTTTAATATTTTCTTGGTTGTTCTTCAATGCTTCATACAACAACTGCAAACGAGATTCAATGTCAGTTTCTACAAAGTGATAGTTGGCATCAAGCAACTTACGATAGCCAGCCTCTAGATCTTCAAGTTGATCAGGGAGTTCAGTCGTTAGTTTAGTAACAATTGCTGGAATTCTCTCTACGATATGTGTCAAAGCGAGAATATGGTTTTCAGCATTATCCAAAATTCCTGCTGCTTCAACTGGATCTCCTGAGGAGTTTAGAGTCACAAATTGAGAAAATTCAGATTGGATGTTCTCCAATTGTTTTTCAATTTCAGGAAGTGCTTGACCATATTTCTCAGAATCTTCTGCGACTGTTTTTTGCAAGCTTTCAAATAAATCTAAAGCATGCAAGACACGACCACTATTTTTTGATTCTTGTTTTTCGAGATCTGCCAAAGCATTTCGAATAGAAGCAATATCTTCTTCGATAAGGGTAATCTGGCTTTCAATTTGATCAATTTTGTGTTGAGCTTTCAAGAAGCGAAATGAATTATTGTACCCTTCTGCTTCAAACAGATTATTCTCAATATCTGCAAATGAGTTGAGTGATAGGTCTACCCATTTTTGATTCCACTCTCTAAATGCAATCTGACTTTGACCAATCAGATGCATATTCTTAACAGCTTCTACTTCATCGTTAACTGGAAGGTTATACAACTCTTCCTTTCTTTCTTCTAATACTGCGAGCCTCTTTTCATTGCGTTTGCGTAACAAAACTGCCACAACATATGCAATAATCAGAAGAGCCGCGATTGCAATCATAGTAATAATCAACAGATTATCAGACATATCAAACTCCTTTTTATACATGAAACAATTGTAATGATTATATCATATTTTTCAAACCATGGGAACTATTTCCCAATTTTTTTAAACGTCAAGCGTACTGTAGACCGCATTTTCTTCGATAAATTCTCGACGTGGTTCTACACGGTCACCCATGAGCATATCAAAGATTTTATCTGCTTCTGCAGCATCATCAACTGATACACGCGCCATGAGACGATGTTCTGGGTTCATGGTTGTTTCCCAAAGTTGATGGTCATCCATTTCTCCAAGACCTTTATAACGCTGAATAGTTGGTTTTGAACGTCCTTCACTATAGCGAGCTAAGGCTTCCTGTAGACGGATTTCTTGATCTGCTCCAGGTTGGATGTATTCTTTAATTTCACTGCCGACCTTAACACCATAAATTGGTGGTTGAGCGATATAAACATAACCTGCTTCTAAAACGGGTTTCATATAACGATAAATCAAGGTTAACAAGAGGGTACGGATGTGAGCTCCATCGACATCGGCATCCGTCATGATAACGAGTTTTTGGTAACGGGCCTTGCTGACATCAAATTCAGCACCAAAGCCTGTTCCCATAGCTGTGAAAAGGCTACGGATTTCTTCATTGGCAAGGATTTTATCCATGCTGGCCTTTTCAACGTTGAGGATTTTACCGCGAATCGGTAAAATCGCTTGGAATTCACGGTCACGACCAGACTTTGCAGAACCTCCCGCTGAATCTCCTTCGACGATGAAAAGTTCAGTTTCAGCTGGATTGTTTGAGGAACAATCTGCTAATTTCCCTGGAAGGTTTGAAATCTCTAAACCAGATTTCTTCCGAGTAACCTCACGCGCACGCTTGGCTGCCACACGCGCCTTAGCTGCCAAAATCCCTTTTTCAACAATCCGCTTAGCAATCTGTGGATTTTCCATTAGGAAGTCTGAAAATGCTTCACTAAAGAGGCGATTAGTAATCTTGACAACTTCACTATTTCCAAGTTTAGTTTTCGTTTGTCCTTCAAACTGAGGATTTGGATGTTTCACAGAGATAACGGCAGTCAATCCTTCACGGACATCCTCACCTGTCAGATTATCTTCGTTATCTTTCAGCAATTTGTTTTTACGAGCGTAGTCGTTAATGACACGAGTTAGGGCTGTACGGAAACCTTGTTCATGTGTTCCACCTTCATGTGTATGAATGTTATTGGCGAAACTCATGACATTTTCATGGTAGCCAGTTGTGTACTGCATGGCTACTTCAACTGTGATGTCATCCATTTCTCCATCAGTGTAGATTGGCGTATCAAAGATTACATCTTTGTTTTCATTGATATACTCAACGTAACTCGCAATCCCACCTTCGTAGTGGTAGTTTTTTGTTTGTTCAAGTCCCTCACGTTTGTCAGTGATGGAAATTTGAAGGCCACGATTCAGAAAGGCGAGTTCTTGGATCCGCTTGTTTAATTTATCAAAATCAAAAGTTGTTGTTTCTGTAAAAATCTCTGGGTCTGGCGTGAAGTGTACTGTTGTACCTGTTTTATCTGTATCTCCAATCACCTCAAGGTCAGCAACAACATGTCCACGATGGTATTCTTGGTAATGAATCTTTCCGTTTTTATGAACACGAACATCCAACTGAGTTGAGAGGGCATTTACAACCGATGAACCTACACCGTGGAGTCCACCTGAAACCTTGTAACCGCCACCGCCAAATTTACCTCCAGCGTGAAGAACAGTAAAGACAGTTTCAACGGCAGGACGGCCCGTCTTTTCTTGAATATCAACAGGGATACCACGTCCATCATCAACAACCGTGATAGAGTCATCTGGCTCAATAAAGACCTGAATATGACTAGCAAATCCCGCCAAGGCCTCATCGATAGAGTTATCAACGATTTCCCAGACTAGGTGGTGAAGACCTTCTTTTGAAGTCGATCCGATATACATTCCAGGACGCATACGAACAGCTTCCAGACCTTCCAAAACTTGAATCTGACTGGCATCATAATCCTGTGCCTGTTGGTTTTTGATTTCTTCTGTCATTTTTTCCCTTTTTCTTAAATTTCTAATACTTGTCTCAATGTCACGATATTTTTAAAGAGATGCGTCGCTAAGCCTGCTGCTTGTCCAGCTTCAATATCAATAGGACGGTCACCAATAACGATACCAGAGCTTATCTTGTACTTATCTCGCAAATAAATCATAGACTCTGGATTTGGTTTTCTCTTAAAGCCAGAGCTAGCTGTTACTACTTCTGTAAAATAGCCAGCAATACCTGTCTTTTCAAGAATATCCAAAACTTGGTCATTGCGATGCGAAACTAAAAAGTTCCGTCCTCCCTGGTCTGAGATTTCCTCCAATAAAGCAGGTACTCCTTCAAACAAGGCAGGATGTTCAAGCTCTCGCGCTTCGTTTTCCTTATATTTTTCTAAAAAATGCTCTATTGTTGGGGCAAATTGGTCAATCGCAAAAGCAGTTGACACTTTCAAGGCATTGTAAACTTTATCATGTTCTTCTTCGATTCCAAATTGAGCTAATGTTTCCACAAAAGCTGCGGTCGAAGTCTCATAATTATCAAGTAAAGTTCCACCTAAATCCCATATGTAATCGTGATATTTCATACCCTTCATTATAGCATTTTTTTATCAAAAAAGCGACGATTTCCTTCTATTTTAAAAGTAAAAAACGAGAAGAATCCCCTAATTGATAGATTCCTCTCGTTTTAGTTAATCTATTCCAAACACATCACGATAGAGCATGGCTTTTCTCAAAGCATTTGCATCTCCACCAAGTTGTTCTACTAAGTTATAAGCAAAGGCAAGGGCAGTTGCTGGACCGCGACTGGTAGTCAACTGACCATCGACAACTACTGTTTCCTTGCGATAGTGACCATCAGCAATTTGCTCTTGGACACCATCATAGCAGGTGAACTCTTTTTCCTTGAGGAGACCGGCTCGATTCAGTACAATTGGTGCTGCACAAATGGCTGCTACTTTTTTACCAACTTGCTCAAATTTTTGAAGTTCAGCAATCAATTGCTCATTATCACGCAAGTGAGCTGAACCTGGCATACCTCCTGGTAAGACAATCATGTCGTACTCAGATAAATCACCATCAAACACACGATCTGCTTGTACTTGGATGGCATGTGATCCCGTCACTCGGGCTTCAAAACCAATCATATGACAAACAATATTGGCACGACGTAATACGTCCACAACTGTTAGGGCTTCGATTTCTTCAAAACCATCTGCTAAGATAACTGCTACTTTAGCCATGATTTACTCCTTATTTAACTTTTTTCAATACAACTTTCTTCCGTTTAAATCTTGTCTTACCGCTCTTTTCTTCGGCTAGATGCGTTTGATAACTCATCGATAGAAGCAAACCAACACCAATCAGATTACTGATAATGGCTGATCCCCCTTGGGAAATGAATGGCAGAGGAATCCCTGTCAAAGGAAGGAGGCCTGTCACTGCACCGATATTTTCAAAGATATGGAACAAGAGCATCATAATAAAGCCAGTTGAAATGTATGTATAAAATTGGTTATTGGACTTCAGAGTGATTTTTAACATTCGATAGATAAGTAGGAGGTAAAGTGTAATTACAAGGACAGAACCAATAAAACCAAAATCTTCTGCAATGACAGTAAAAATCATATCACTCTCACGAACAGGAATTAAGAGATTGGATACATTAAATCCTTGACCAAATAAGCCTCCACTTCCGATGGCGATTTGCCCTTGGGCCTGTTGATAGGTGGTCGTTTGTGCATAATCAAAGGGATTGAGCCAAGCAAGGATACGGTTGATCTGATAGGTTGGCATCCCGATCTGATGCATGAAAGCACGCCCATCTTTTGTGATGAAAATTGCCAAAAATCCTGCAATTCCTGATACAACTGTCGCAAAAATTGGAATGATAATTTTCCAAGAAACGCCAGAGAGCAAGACGAGTCCAGCAAAGATGGCGACAAAAACCAAGGCCGTTCCTAAGTCACTCTGCAAGGCCAGTAAAACTAAGACTGGCAGTGTGAAGACAATCAACCACAATATCAAGTGAAAGTCTAATGCAATCGTACGTTCTTTTTCCTTATGTTTTTGTGTGAATTGGACAACGACCCGAGCCAAGATTAAAATATAGGAAATTTTCATGAATTCGGAAGGTTGGAAAAGTGTCACTCCACCAATTGACACCCAGTTTTTAGCCCCTGTTGCCGCCACTAAATTAGGATTGTAAAAAATCAAGGGTAAAACCATAAGGACTAGACCAAGAGCGTAGAGATAGGGGGTCGCCTGCCATAAAAATTTTGTATTGAAGAACATGACTACAAAGCTGATGATAATTCCCAAGACGATCCATGCTAGTTGCTGACCGAGAATAGGCCAAATATTATGTGGATAGTCATGACTGACAGCAATGTAAATAGCCACCACTCCAATCACCAGCAAACAGAATACTGGTAAAATCAAACTATAATCGACCCGAGAGTCGAGAGAACGTTTCATAAAGGTCTCCTTCATTCTTTCAGATGTTTATTTTATTTTTTGTGTAAAAATTCTTGAACTTTTGAGAATACTTGCTCTTTGCCAACTTCTCTCACTCGACTAGTCTGTGACAAGGCCTTGCTAATCTGCTTTCCATATCGTTTGCTTGTCATTCGGCTATCCAAGATAAGGACAGATGAGCGCTGTCCAAGACGACGCATGGTTCTACCAATCGCTTGTTTGAGGCGAATAATAGCCATCGGCAGTTGATAGTCATAGAAAGGATTTTTCCCTTCAATGCGAAGTTCCTGATTCATTTTTTTCGTAAAGGGATCTTCTGGATTTTGGAAGGGCAGGCGTGTCACCACTTCAATCACTCGAGGATGAGTCGCAAAATCAACTCCCTCCCAAAAACTTCCTGTCCCTAGTAAGAGTTGAGAGTCTCCTCTTTCAAATCGTTTCTTGAGTTGAGCAGGATCTCCGTTCTTATACTGGGCTAGATGAGTCAGAGATAGAGAGTCTGATACCTGCAACAAAAGGTCTTTTGAAGTAAATAAAACGAGCATGGGTTCTTCAAGATAGGACAAATCTTCCAGCACTTCTACAAGAGCCTGAGCATAGTCTTCTTGGGAGGTTTCTGTCACCAATGGAAAATCCTTGACGACCAAAATTTCTTGATTTTCTTGGAAATTCTCATCCAGTCTATCAAAGGCTGCATGCGGGAATCCCATTAGTTCTGGTAAAGATACTCTGCTACTAATTTCCAAGGTTGCAGAGACAGCTAATAGCTGACAAGTCTCTGGAAAAATCTGTGAAAAGAGCAGACGTTGATTGCGACTTGACGAAATGACAACCTTCTTGCTAGACAAGTCTGAGGCTGATAGCCAAAATTCTCCATCAGTGCAGAAAAATCGCTGATAGTCCTGAAAACCTTGAACTTCTAACTCGGAAAAATCCTGTTGGAGTTGCGCCATTGTAGTCGTCGGGCACATTCTTCGTTTGCCAGATAGGAACTGGTCCATCAAGTGACAAAGCTCAAAGCGAATACTCTCCATCAAGCGTCTCTGAAGCGTCCCTTTTTCTCGAACTAAGGCTTGATCTAGCTGGTCTACTATGTCGTTTAGAACGAAACTCTTCTGCGAAAGATTTTCCAAAGTTAATAAGATCTTCTGGGCCTCATCCAAGATCAAAAGACGGCCCTCTAGTAGACTGGGATCATCCTCAAGTCGGGTAACGAGATAAGCATGATTGGTCACAAGTAGCTGGCAAGATCGAGCTTTTTTCTGCCCCCGTCTCCAAAAATCCTCTAACCAAAAGAGAGAAGCTTTGGGAAGATTACCATCATGCACCAAGTTTGGTAAAAACTGCTGGTAGCGATAAAGTTGTCCAATCTCATCTAAATCTCCAGTTTCTGTTTCGGTCAACCAAACTAGAAGTTGCATCTTGAAACGTGTGTACAAGCGATTGGATTCTTCTTCCTCTAGCGCATGATGAAAGGCATCTAGTTTCAGATAATTCTGAGGTCCTTTGAGACTATGAATCGAAAGGTGGAAGATCTCTTCCAATCTTCGAGCCTCTTCTTGCATCACTTGATTTTGTAGAACTTTAGTAGGAACACTGAGGAGGATTCCTTTGTCGTTTTCTAGTGATAAGGCTGGCAGGAGATAGCCGTAGGTTTTTCCAATTCCAGTCTGAGCTTGCACAAAGGCAATTTTCTCATTCTGTAGAAAATCTTGAACCTTTTGAGCAAAGCTAGCTTGCGGGGCTCTATCTTCCAAATCCAACAAGGCAATATTGGTCTGGAAATCTTTTGATAGTTTGCGTGGAGAAAGGGCTGGTTTTTCTTTTCTTAAAAATAAACCTTGCACCTCTACCAAGTCATGTTCAACTAGGATGGACTGCTTCTGATAAACTTCCTCAATGACCAGATAAGACTCATATAATAAACCATCTGACAAACTTAACAAGCGCTCCAATAAGCCTTTTGGAAGTTGAAACATCTTTTGTCTCATACAAAGAAAAAGTTCTGCAGTTGCTTGGGCATCTGATAGGGCAGTATGGGCTTTTTCTAGTGAAATACCCAACTCTTGACAGAGAATCCCCAGATTATACTTTTCAAGCTGAGGATAAAACACCTGAGCCAACTCGACTGTATCGATACGGGGAGTACGCAATTCATAGCCTTCAAAAAAGAGAAATTCTGCCAACAAATTAGCATCGAACTGAACATTGTGCGCAACAAAAACACCGTCCTTGACCAAGTCAAAAATTTTTCCAGCCACCTGAGAAAACTCTGGTGCCTCTGCTAGTCGCTGGTCGGTCAAGCCCGTTAATTCTTTGATATGAGAATCCAAGGGTTCGTGGGGATTGACATCCGTGGCATATTGGTCAACAATCTCGCCATTTTCAATGACCACGATTCCTACTTGGATAATTTTTGCCTTGCTTCCGGTACTGGTCGCCTCTAAATCCACGACAACGTACCGATCATTTCTAAAATTCATCATTAAAAATTATATCAAAATTTACACCATTTGACATCCATGAACTTTATTGCAAGGGTCAAGTTTCTTGCAAGTTTTTTCAAAAAATGATTGAATAGAAGTGTAGAAAAGGAGTGACATCATGAACCCATTAGATTTGTTTAATCAAGTAAAAGAGCTAATCGAGAAAAAAGATTTGGCTGCCGCAAAAACCTTTGTCGAAGAAAATAAGGACCAACTCGGTGAGTATCTTAACCAAGCACAAGCTTTGGTTTCAGGCTCAGAAGGACTTGACGGTCTTGTAAATAAGGTCAAAGGCCTCTTCTAATAGTCAAAAGGCACCTGAAAACCTCAGGTGCCTTTTTGTATTTTCTTCATAAAGGCTGGGATATGTTGACTGATCGTGGTTGGCAGAACTACAAAATTGTCCTCAGCAAGTTCTTGGGCAATTGCTGAATGTAAATAGGTTGCTACTGTCACTCTTTCGTAGAGACTAACTTGAGGAAATTGACCTGCAAAACCGGCAATCATCCCAGCTAAGGTATCTCCCATTCCCCCAGTCGCTTGATAGGGACCTCCAACTCCCAGATGATAAAAATCAGCTTGACCAGCTTGCCAGATTCGAGTCGCAGGACCTTTTTGAACCAAAATCGTTCCTGAAGGAAATCTCTTCAAAGCCTCTCTTGTTTCCTCAGCTCCTTGAGAAGTCAATTCTAAGCCTGACAAGACTTGCCATTCCCTTTGATGAGGCGTTAAAACAAGCTGAGCTTTAGGAAATTTCATTTCCGTCTTAGCTAAAATGGATAAGGCACCACCATCCAGTATGAGAGTCTGGTCTTGATTTAAATGATGAAAGACTGTTTGGAGAAGCTTTTCTCCACGCTTATCATCCACTAGTCCAGGTCCAACCAAGACAATGTTAGCCTTCTGCAACTGTTGCTCAAGCAATTGCTCATCATCAAGAGCAAAAGCCATAGCCTCCGGAAGATGGCTATGCAGAGCTGGAATATTCTCCTGGCCCGTTGCTACTGTCACCAAGCCTGCGCCACTTCTAACAGCCCCTAAGGCAGCCATAATAATCGCTCCCCCATAGGGATAAGTCCCTCCAATCAAGAGAAGACGACCATAGTCTCCCTTATGACTAGAACGAGGACGCTCGATGATAACTTTTTTCAATAGAGCTTGATCAATCTCTTTCATACACTACTCCTTCATGCTTGTTCTTACTTTCATTATACACCTCACTACTCAATTAATAAAGGAGAAGACTATGCTATCTTCTCCTTCTTTTATAATGATTTGCTTTTTCAGAGCTGGGAGTTATCAACCTTACTTTTCTTTACGTTTAACAGTTAGTAGAGCTACTGATAAAACAAGACTGAGACTTGCTAGGAAG
>NZ_JVHE01000071.1:0-1173 GCF_001072925.1 Streptococcus pseudopneumoniae
ATCAGCTGTACCTTCACCAATCTTGTTGCCGTCTTTATCGAACAACTCTACCTTAGATCCTGGCTCTGCACTCACTACAACCGGAGTCTTAGTTCCTGCTTTACCTGTTAGGTCTGTATCGACAACTGGTTTCGCTGGAGCTTCTGTATCTGGTGTGCTTGGTTTTGTTGCTTTCGCTGGGTCACTTGCTACTGATGTATTTCCTGATGGATCTGTCGCTTTCGCTGTCACATTTCCTTCTGGAATATTAACAGTTGGCGTAACAGTTGCTTTACCATTGTTATCAGCTGTACCTTCACCAATCTTGTTGCCGTCTTTATCGAACAACTCTACCTTAGATCCTGGTTCTGCACTCACTACAACCGGAGTCTTAGTTCCTGCTTTACCAGTTAGGTCTGTGTTCACAACTGGTTTAGCTGGTGCTTCTGTATCTTTAGTTACAAGCTCTGACAATGGTTTCTTATCTTGAGAACCATCTTTATAAGTTACAACAAGATTTCCATCAGCATCTTTTGTGACTGATTGAATCTTACCATCTTTATCAGCTACAGCTTTACCTTTTTTGTCTGCCAAGTTAGCATCATCATTGGTTTTAGAGTACTCAAGTTGTAGTTTCTCTTTGATTTTAGCTAACTCGTCATCTGTTATGTTAGATGGATCTGCTACAGTAACTTTTTCAGTTGGAGTTGGAGTTACAATATCATATTTTTGACTTTGTGCCTTAAGCATGACACGGAATGAACCTGGGTCAGTTGCGTTTGATGAACCTACGGCTTTATTCTCAATGAATGCACCATCAGCATCAGTTGCAGTTGCATAACGCCAGCCCAAAACCATACCGGCTGGATTTTCTCCTTTAGTTGCTGCTTCTAAGACTTCTGGTTTCAATCCATCTGTTGCTGCTGGAGTACCTCTATAAGTAATGACTGCTGGCGCATCTGCTGTTGCTGGTGTTTCACTAGAGATAACATTTGCTTTAAATCCATATTGAGTATTGATGGTATTTGCTTCACCTGCAACAGCACCAAACTCTCTGTTACCGCCTTGTTTTACAGTAGCACTTACAATTTTTCCGCTATCATCTTTGAATTTGATATCAAATGAGTTTTCTTCACCAGCATATACATAAACTTCTTTAGTATCTTTATTAGAGTAAGGAATCTCTACTGTTGG
>NZ_JVHE01000072.1:0-456 GCF_001072925.1 Streptococcus pseudopneumoniae
GCCTCAGAGTCAGCAAGCACAAGCGCATCAGAATCAGCAAGCACAAGCGCATCAGAATCAGCATCAACAAGTGCATCAGAATCAGCAAGCACATCAGCTTCAGAATCAGCAAGCACAAGCGCCTCAGAGTCAGCGTCAACATCAGCTTCAGAATCAGCATCAACGTCTGCCTCAGAATCAGCATCAACAAGTGCCTCAGAATCAGCATCAACAAGTGCGTCAGAATCAGCAAGCACATCGGCTTCAGAATCAGCATCAACAAGTGCCTCTGAGTCAGCATCAACAAGTGCCTCTGAGTCAGCATCAACAAGTGCCTCTGAGTCAGCGTCAACAAGTGCGTCAGAATCAGCAAGCACATCAGCTTCAGAATCAGCATCAACGTCTGCATCAGAATCAGCAAGCACATCAGCATCAGAATCAGCAAGCACATCGGCTTCTGAATCAGCATCAACAAGT
>NZ_JVHE01000073.1:0-531 GCF_001072925.1 Streptococcus pseudopneumoniae
GCCTCAGAGTCAGCAAGCACAAGCGCATCAGAATCAGCAAGCACAAGCGCATCAGAATCAGCAAGCACAAGCGCATCTGAGTCAGCAAGCACAAGCGCATCAGAATCAGCGTCAACAAGTGCATCTGAGTCAGCGTCAACATCAGCTTCAGAATCAGCAAGCACAAGCGCATCTGAGTCAGCGTCAACATCAGCATCTGAATCAGCGTCAACAAGTGCGTCAGAATCAGCATCAACGTCAGCTTCTGAATCAGCATCAACAAGTGCCTCAGAGTCAGCAAGCACAAGCGCATCTGAGTCAGCAAGCACATCAGCTTCAGAATCAGCAAGCACAAGCGCATCTGAGTCAGCAAGCACATCAGCATCTGAGTCAGCGTCAACATCAGCGTCTGAATCAGCATCAACAAGTGCGTCTGAATCAGCAAGAACATCAGCATCTGAGTCAGCGTCAACATCAGCTTCTGAGTCTGCGTCAACAAGTGCCTCTGAGTCAGCGTCAACATCAGCTTCTGAATCAGCATCAACAAGTGCC
>NZ_JVHE01000074.1:0-377 GCF_001072925.1 Streptococcus pseudopneumoniae
AACAAATGTTGAAGTAGGTAAAGATGGAACAACAACTGTAACCTTCCCAGATGGATCAACAGCAACAGTAACACCAGATAAGACAGTTAAAGAAGCTGACTCAAACGGCGTTAAAGATCCAAAAGCTAAGACACCAGTTAAAGATCCAGCTAACTTAACAGACGCAGAAAAAGCTAAAGTAGCAGAAGAAGTTAAGAAGGCTAACCCAACAGCAACAGACATCAAGGTTAATAATGATGGATCAGTAGTTGTAACCTTTGCGGACGGATCAGTAGCAGTACTTGCCTCTGAAAACGTTGTTAAAGAAGCAACTAAAGATTCACCTGCTCAAGAACCAGCTAAGAAAGCAGGAGCGAAAGAATTGCCAAACACTGGTA
>NZ_JVHE01000075.1:0-632 GCF_001072925.1 Streptococcus pseudopneumoniae
GCTTTAGATTGTCCTCAATGAGTCCGAAAAATTTCTCGGGCTCTTTATTCTGAAAGTGAAAAAGCAATAGTTGATAGAGTTCATAGTGAGATTTTAAGTCTTCGGAATAGCTTAAAAGCTTGTCTAGAATCTCTTTATTCGTCAAGTGCATACGAAAAGTAGGGCGATAAAAACGTTTATCGCTGAGTTTACGACTATCCTGTTGAATGAGCTTCCAGTAACGTTTAATAGCCTTGTATTCATGAAATTTTCGATCAAATTGATTCATGATTTGGACACGAATACGGCTCATAGCACGGCTCAAATGTTGTAAAATGTGAAAGCGATCTAGAACGATTTTAGCACATGGAAAAAGCTGTTTAGCTAAGGCATAGTAAGGGCTAAACATATCCATAGTAATGATTTTCACTCGACATCGGACCGCTCTATCATATTTAAGAAAGTGATTTCGGATGACTGCTTGTGTTCTTCCTTCAAGAAGGGTGATGATATTGAGCTTGTCAAAATCTTGTGCAATAAAGCTCATCTTTCCCTTGGTAAAGGCGTACTCGTCCCAAGACATAATCTCGGGAAGACGAGAAAAATCATGCTTAAAGTGAAAGTCATTGAGCTTACGAATGACAGTTGAAGTT
>NZ_JVHE01000076.1:0-502 GCF_001072925.1 Streptococcus pseudopneumoniae
TTTACGAATGACTGTCGAAGTAGAGACAGATAGACTTTCTGCGATAGCCGTCATAGGGACTTTCTCGATTAATTTTTGAGTGATTTTCTGGTTGACGATGGTCGCGATTTGGTGATTCTTTTTGACTAAGGAAGTCTCTGCGACAGCTATTTTCCCGCAGACTTTACAACGGAAACGGCGTTTTCTCAATCGAATGAGTGTCTTATAGCCTGCACACTCTAGATAGGGGATTTTAGATTCTTTCTGGAAGTCATATTTAGTCATTTGCCCTAGGCAGTGATGACACTTAGGAGCAGGATAATCTAGCTTAGCGATGACTTCTTTATGAGTTCCAGCATCAAGATAATCCAAGATTTTGATGTTCTTGTCTTTAATTCCGAGTAAGTTTGTGATAAAATTTAATTGTTCCATAAGATTCTTTCTAATGATGGTTTGGTCGCTTTTCATTATAGGTCTTATGGGACTTTTTTTCTACAACAAAATAGGCTCCATAATTCCTATG
>NZ_JVHE01000077.1:0-814 GCF_001072925.1 Streptococcus pseudopneumoniae
GAAGCGTTAGATTGTTTAGTACCAGTGTTTGGCAATTCTTTCGCTCCTGCTTTCTTAGCTGGTGCTTGAGCAGATGACTCTTTAGTTGCTTCCTTAACAACTTTATTAGCCGCAATTGTTGCTACTGATCCGTCCGCAAAGGTTACAACTACTGATCCGTCATTGTTAACCTTAACATCTGTCGCAGTTGGGTTAGCTTTCTTAACTTCTTCAGCTACTTTAGCTTTTTCTGCATCTGTCAAGTTGCTTGGATCTACTACTGGAGTAAGAACTGGTACTTTAGCATTATCAGCATCTTTACCACCTACATTAACTTTACTTACTGTTACTGTAGTTGTAGCTGATGTATTTCCTGCTTCGTCTGTTGTTGTTACAGAAACTGTATCTCCAGCATTCAAATCACTTACTGGAATACTGAATTTACCATCTTTATCTGCTTTCGCTGATACTTTAGTTCCATCTGGTAGAGTAACTTCTACTGTTGAACCGGCTTCGGCTGTACCTGTGATTGCTGTATCACCAGCTTTAACTGGGTTCACAACTGGTGCTGCTGGAGCTGTGATATCAGCTTGAGTAACTGTCTTATCACCTGTAAGTGTTGCTGTTGAGCCATCTGGGAACGTTACTTTCGTTGTGCCGTCTTGACCTACTTCTGCTTTAGATCCTGGGTTCGCTGCTTCTACGGCTTCTTTAACTTTAGCTTTTTCTGCATCAGTCAAGTTCGCTGTATCTTTAACTGGTGTCTTAGATAATGGAGCTTGAACACCGTTTGAATCTGCAGTCTTAACAGTTTGATCACCTGTAAGTGTTGCTG
>NZ_JVHE01000078.1:0-1455 GCF_001072925.1 Streptococcus pseudopneumoniae
CTTGACACCAGCACAGACAGTGAAAGAAGCTGACTCAAATGGCGTTAAGACCCCAGCTGTAACCCCAGTAGCGAACCCATCAGCCCTTACAGATGCGGAAAAAGCAAAAGTAGCAGATGAAGTTAAGAAGGCTAACCCAACAGCAACAGATGTTAAAGTTGGTGAAGATGGTACAGCAACAGTAACCTTCCCAGATGGTTCAAAAGCAACCTTGACACCAGCGCAAACAGTGAAAGAAGCTGATAAAGAACTTAAGGATCCAGCTGTAACCCCAGTTACAGATCCAAGTAACTTGACTGACGCTGAAAAAGCTAAGGTAGCTGAAGAAGTTAAGAAAGCTAACCCAACTGTGACAGATGTTAAAGTTGGTGAAGACGGTACAACAACAGTTACATATCCAGGTGGTACAACAGCTGTTCTCCCATCAAATAAAACTGTTAAGAGATCAGTTGATAAAGAACTTAAGGATCCAGCTGTAACTCCAGTTGTAAACCCATCAGCTCTTACAGATTCTGAAAAAGCTAAGGTAGTTGAAGAAGTTAAGAAAGCTAACCCAACCGTAACAGATGTTAAAGTTGGTGAAGATGGCACAACAACAGTTACATATTCAGATGGTACAACAGCAACCTTAACTCCAGAGAAGACAGTAAAAGAAGCTGACTCAAATGGCGTTAATAGCCCAGCTGTAACTCCAGTCGTTAATCCATCAGCCCTTACAGATGCAGAAAAAGCAAAAGTAGCGAACGAAGTTAAGAAAGCTAATCCAACCGTAACAGATGTTAAAGTTGGTGAAGACGGCACAACAACCGTAACCTTCCCAGATGGTACAACAGCGGTTATCTCTCCAGATAAGACTGTTAAGAAATCTGCTGATAAGGTCATTAAAGATCCAGCTGTAACTCCAGTCGTTAATCCATCAGCCCTTACAGATGCCGAAAAAGCAAAAGTAGCGGACGAAGTTAAGAAAGCTAATCCAACCGTAACAGATGTTAAAGTTGGTGAAGATGGTACGGCAACAGTTACATATCCAGATGGTACAACTGCTGTTATTCCATCAGATAAGACTGTTAAGAAGTCAGATGATAAAGTCATTAAGATTCCAGCTGTAACACCAGTCGTGAACCCATCAGCCCTTACAGATTCTGAAAAAGCTAAGGTAGCAGATGAAGTTAAGAAGGCTAACCCAACAGCAACAGATGTTAAAGTTGGTGAAGATGGCACAGCGACAGTAACCTTCCCAGATGGATCAACAGCAAACTTGACACCAGCACAGACAGTGAAAGAAGCTGACTCAAATGGCGTTAAGACACCAGCTGTAACTCCAGTAGCGAACCCATCAGCCCTTACAGATGCGGAAAAAGCAAAAGTAGCTGACGAAGTTAAGAAGGCTAACCCAACAGCAACAGATGTTAAAGTTGGTGAAGATGGCACAGCAACAGTAACCTTCCCAGATGG
>NZ_JVHE01000079.1:0-13044 GCF_001072925.1 Streptococcus pseudopneumoniae
CCGTACTCAAGTACAGCCTGCGGCTAGCTTCCTAGTTTGCTCTTTGATTTTCATTGAGTATAAGCCCCTCTTTAAATGTCAAAAATGCCAGCATGATTCTATCGATGATGAGGAGTTGAATGGTTTTGATGTAGATGATTTTTTTCATGATAAAACCTTTTTTCCTTAGAGACACTCCCACAAAGAGATATGTTTGTCATAAAAGTCTGGATAGTTTTCTCTTAGGTGGCTAGCCGTTATATAATAAAAAGTAGAATGACAGGAAGTAAAGACTGGAGTAAGAGAGTAAAAATGTTGAGGGCCAGTGATGGCTAAAAAGACAAATAATAGTAGGTCAGCGGAGAGAATCTCTAAGTAGTAAAGGCGAATTTTTTTGTTCATCTGAGGATAAATCTCAGAGAAATGTTTTTTGAGTCGATTGACCAAGCGAAATAGCAGTAGTCCTTGAGCAAGGATGAAAATGAAGCAAAAAATCAGGCCTATCTCCAAAGAAAGTTCGTATCGGGGTCTGAAAGTTACTAACAGTAGTAAATCGCTGACTACGATGGCTGTAAAATGGATTCTAAAGAGATTTTTCATAAGATGACCTCCCTCTTTTATCTAGCTTCATTCTACTCCAAAAGAATGGGAGTTACAAGTAAAATGATAAAAAATTTTAGTAAGGAGATTCTATTAAGTCGGCTTGCTTTCTTTATTTGAGTTTCCTTCTATTTTTCCACTTCTTCATCATTCCAGACAAATAAAGCTCCGATTGCATTGAGGATATAAAAGATGTATTTTCCGATATTGGCAAAGTTTCCTTGAATGCCAGCCTTTGTCAGCTGAACGAAATTGTAAATCAACCAAAATCCCCACTGAGTTGTCAGTTTCAATGCATTCAAAGCATTGGCAATGAGGGAGAGTGCAAAGGAAATAGTTGTTACGTAGGCAAGGAGATTCATCTTTCCTCCATAGCCGATATAGTTGGTCATAAATGCAAAGAGGAAGGCGATGATTGAAATGATGATGGTAGCTAATTTTATCTGTTTTTGGCTCATTTGGTTGGGTCTGCCTTCTTGCGAAGCTTCCCATTTCTTAATAGCAAAGGTATAAATGAGGAAGGTGACAGGATAGGTGATAATGGCCGCCTTATTTCCAAGGATATAGTCAATGGTGCCGGACAAAATCGTATTGACAATGCCAAAGTAATTTCCCCATTTGCTTAATTTTCCCGTGAAACGAGTGGACAACATGGAAATCCCAACGTTGGTTACGGAAATCAATCCAAAGGGCACAAGGGCAGTCCATGGGCCCCAGTCTACGAATTTATCGAGACGGGAGTTGAGGTAACCAGATGCGATCGCAATTCCAACGACCAGAGCAACCCCAAAGAGGTCAAACCATTTGGATGTCGCAAAAATTTTTAGTGATTTTTTCATAGGTTAAAATATCTTTCTTTTTTTTACAAACATTCTACAACAAAACGAGAGTAACATCAAATGCTAGAAATAAAACCCTGAAAATCAAGCTTTCAGGGTTGGTAGGGGACTTGAGAAATTAGTTCAGTTTTTCAACATAGAGCTGTTTGGCGATTTCGAGGCTGACTTGAAGTTCTTCATGGTTGTGAATCAGAGTAAAGGTATTAGAGAAGCCATCGAACTGCTTGACTTGGAGTTGTTCTCCAATATGGATGGCATGTTTTTCCAAATATTGGAGAAGTTCAAAGCTATCATGAACTCTTGTCAAAAGATAGGTTCCAGCTGCCTTGATATCAGAGAGTGGTAGGTTATTAACCTCAACTAGAAGCTCACCCTTGGCAGGAATGGTTCCACCATGGGGACAGGTCTTTGGAAAGCCTAACATACTTTCCAGTCGCTCCACAAAAAGGTCTGAAACGATATGTTCTAATACCTCAGCCTCATCGTGAATCTGATTGCTGGTATAGTCTAGATGGTGAACTAGAAAGACCTCTATCAGTCGATGCTTACGATAAAGCTCAGAGACCAGCTTTAAGCCAATATCCGTTAGTATATAGCCATTTTCTTTATTTTTTAATATAAGATTTTCGGATTGCATGCGCTTGATCATCTCAGTTACAGCTGGAGGTGATACCTGCATCCGAGCAGCGATTTCCTTATTGGTAATCTTAGGAACTTCTATGCCAATCTCATAAATACATTTTAAGTAATCTTCTTTATTTGGTGTCATTCGTATTTCCTTGTTTATTATCTCCATCTAGTATACCAAAAAAAGCTAGATTTCTCTAGCTTTCTGCCTTGTTATAAGTGGTCTTTCTTTTAGTCAAGCGACTTTGCTGCTTCAATCGCGGCTTCAAAGTTTGGTTCGCTGTTGATATTATCCACGTATTCGACATAGCGGATGATATTGTCAGTATCAAGAACAAAGACCGCGCGAGCAAGTAAGTGCCACTCATTGATTAAGAGGGCGTAATCACGTCCAAAGGAGTGGTCGAAGTAGTCTGAAAGCATAATAGCATTTTCAATTCCTTCTGCCCCACACCAGCGTTTTTGGGCAAATGGGAGGTCCATAGAAACAGTAAGGACAACAGTGTTATCCAGATTCGCCAACTCTTGGTTAAAGCGACGAGTCTGAAGAGAGCAGATACCTGTATCGATAGAAGGGATGACGCTCAAAATCTTTTTCTTCCCATTAAAATCAGCCAGTGTTTTTTTAGAGAGGTCAGTCGTTGTGAGAGAAAAATCAAGCGCCTTGTCGCCGACTTGTAGTTGTTTTCCCGTAAACGTAACAGGGTTCCCAAGGAATGTAGTCATAAGCTACTCCAATCTTTTTTCTTTCATTCTACATTAGATGTTCAGAGTTTTCCAATAATTTGACCGGAATTTGAACAGAAAAAAAAACGCCAATTCATGGTGACTGACGTTTTTAAAAACTTATTTAGACAAACCTTCAGCAATCTTGTCAAGGTTGTATTTCATCATGTTGTAGTAGCTATCGCCTTCTTTACCTTCTTCAGCGATTGAGTCCGTAAAGATTTGCGCATAGATTGGGATATTTGTGTCTTTAGAAACAGTCTTCATTGGACGATCATCGACACTGGATTCAACAAATAGAGATGGAACTTTTGTTTGGCGAAGTTTTTCAACCAAGGTCTTGATTTGGTCAGGTGTTCCTTCTTCTTCAGTGTTGATTTCCCAGATATAGGCACTTGGGACACCATATGCTTTAGAGAAGTATTTGAAGCATCCTTCACTAGTTACAATGAGTTTTTTCTCAGCAGGGATGTTGTTAAATTTCTCCTTAGCTTCCTTGTCAAGTTTGTCTAGCTTATCAGTATATTCTTTGAGATTTTTTTCGTAGAATTCCTTGTTGCTAGGGTCTTTAGCGCTCAATTGTTTGGCGATGTTTTTAGCAAAAATCATCCCATTTTCAAGGTTAAGCCAAGCGTGTGGGTCTTCTTTGCCTTTTTCGTTTTGGCCTTCAAGGTAGATAACATCAACGCCTTCGCTGACTGCAAAGTAGTCTTTGTTTTCAGTTTTCTTAGCATTTTCTACCAATTTTGTAAACCAGGCATTTCCACCTGTTTCAAGGTTGATGCCGTTGTAGAAGATTAAGTCGGCTTGAGAAGTTTTCTTGACGTCTTCAGGAAGTGGTTCGTATTCGTGAGGGTCTTGACCAACAGGAACGATACTGTGAAGATCAATCTTGTCACCAGCAATATTTTTAGTAATATCAGCGATGATTGAGTTTGTAGCAACAACTTTTAGTTTTTGACCAGAAGCTGCATCTTTTTTTCCGCTAGCACATGCTACAAGAGCAATAACGGAAAGAAAAAGAACGAACAATGTACCTAATTTTTTCATTAGATCCTCCAATTTATTGGGGCTTTACCCCTTATTCTAACAAATGTTTATTTTTCAGTTTCAAATATCGTTGTTTTGGAGCGATAAAGAAGCTAATGAGAAAGAAACTAGCGGCTGTAAGCACGATACTAGAACCTGCCGCAACGTTAAAGCTATAACCGATAAAGAGTCCCAAAACTGAAGCAGTAGCTCCAAAGGTTGAGGAAAGGAAAATCATGCTTTTCAGGCTATTAGCATAAAGATAAGCAGTTGCAGCTGGGGTAATCAGCATGGCTACAATCAGGATAGTTCCGACACTTTGCATGGCTGTCACAGACACGAGAGTCAAGAGTACCATGAGTAGGTAGTGATAGAAATTGACAGGCATTCCCATGGCTTTAGCCAATAGTTCATCAAAGGAAGTTATCAAGAGTTGCTTGAAGAAAATCCAGATTAACAAGAGAATGACTGCTCCAACACCCATAGTAATAAACATATCCGTATCTTGGACGGCCAGGATATTACCAAAAAGGATATGGAAAAGGTCAGTTGAACTTTTAGCGACACTAATCAAGATGATACCGAGGGCTAAGAAAGAAGAAAAGGTAATGCCGATGGCGGTATCGCTTTTGATAATCGAGTTCCCCTTGATGTAGGTAATGATGATGGCAGCTAGCAATCCAAAGACAATGGCTCCGACAAAGAAGTCAACGCCCAAGATAAAGGAGAGGGCAACACCTGGCAAGACAGCATGTGAAATGGCATCTCCCATGAGTGACATCCCGCGTAGGATGATGAAACATCCCACAGCTCCAGCAACGACCCCAACGACAATAGCTGTTATCAAGGCATTTTGTAAGAAATGGAATTTTTGCAATCCATCGATAAATTCTGCAATCATAGGTCACCTCCATTGAAAAAGAGTCGATTACCGTAAGCTTCTTTGAGATTGGCTTCGGTAAAGGTTTCTTTGGTTGGACCAAAGGCAATCACTTCTCGATTGACAAGCAAGACTTGATCGAAGTAGTGGGAAACCTTACTGAGGTCATGGTGAACGATAAGGACCGTCTTGCCAGCTTTTTTAAGATTTCTCAGCGTGTTCATGATAATCTCTTCACTGACCGAGTCAATCCCCACAAAGGGCTCGTCTAAGAGAATATAATCAGCCTCTTGAACCAGGCAACGCGCAATCAAGACACGTTGGAATTGACCACCAGAGAGTTGACTAATTTGACGATCTGCGTAGTCAGATAGGCCGACAATTTCTAGTGCTTCAGCTACTTTTTTCCAGTGACTCGCCTTTAAAACGTGAAAGAGTGGAATGGATGGATAGAGTCCCAGAGAGACACATTCTTTTACCTTGATAGGAAAGTTGTAGTCGATATGAATTTTTTGCTCGACATAGGCAACTTTCTTAAGAGATTTGTTCATTTCTTTATCATCGATAAAAGCCTGTCCTTCATGTGGGATAATACCCAGCATACTTTTTAATAAGGTTGATTTTCCAGCACCGTTTGGACCAATAATCCCGGTAATCGTTGGTCCTTGGAGCACCAGTGAAACATCTTTGAGTGCCAACGTTTCTTTGTAGGAGACACTTAGGTTTTCAATACGTATCATACACTTGTATACCTCCTATCTTTTAATATACCTTAAAATAAAAATTAAGTCAAGTTAATTTTTGAAAAAATTTAAAATAATAACTGAAAAATGAAGAAAAAAGAGAGACCATTTTTAATTGCATTCCCAAAGGATTTTTGCTAAGCTAAGAATAAGTGAAAAATGAAAGCGAGAACAAGATGACACGTTATCAAGATGATTTTTATGATGCTATAAATGGTGAGTGGGAAAAGACTGCAGTTATTCCAGCTGATAAATCGAGAACAGGTGGTTTTATCGACCTTGACGAAGAAATCGAAGAGTTGATGCTAACGACGACTGACAAGTGGTTGGCTGGAGAAAATGTTCCTGAAGATCCTATCCTAGCAAACTTTGTCAAATACCATCGTATGGTCAGAGATTTCGATAAGCGAGAAGAAGATGGGATCAAGCCAGTACTTCCTTTATTGAAGGAATACCAGAATTTAGAAAGTTTTGCGGATTTCGCAAGTAAACTAGCAGAGTTTGAGCTAGCTGGGAAACCAAACTTCCTTCCATTTGGTGTATCACCAGACTTTATGGATGCTAGAACCAATGTTCTCTGGGCTAGTGCTCCAGGAACAATCTTGCCTGACACAACCTACTATGCGGAAGACCATCCACAGCGCGAGGAATTATTGAACCTTTGGAAAGAAAGTACTGCTAATCTCCTCAAAGCCTATGACTTCTCAGATGAAGAAATCGCAGATTTGCTAGAGAAACGATTGGAATTAGACCGTCGTATCGCAGCAGTTGTACTTTCAAACGAAGAAAGTTCAGAGTATGCCAAACTCTACCATCCATACTCTTATGAAGATTTCAAAAAGTTTGCATCAGCCTTGCCTCTCGATGACTTCTTCCAAGCAGTGATTGGTCAAACTCCAGATAAGGTCATCGTAGACGAGGAACGTTTCTGGCAAGCGGCAGAGCAATTCTATAGTGAAGAAGCTTGGCCTTTGCTCAAGGCAAGCTTGATCTTGAGTGTGGTCAACCTTTCAACGAGCTATTTGACAGATGAGATTCGTATCTTGTCAGGTGCTTATGGCCGTGCTCTTTCAGGTGTTCCAGAAGCCCAAGATAAACGCAAGGCTGCTTACCACTTAGCGCAAGGACCATTCAAACAAGCCCTTGGACTTTGGTATGCCCACGAAAAATTCTCTCCAGAAGCCAAGGCAGACGTGGAGAAAAAAGTAGCGACCATGATTGATGTTTATAAGGAACGTTTAGCTAAAAACGACTGGCTGACACCTGAAACACGAGAAAAAGCTATCGTCAAACTCAATGTTATCAAGCCTTATATCGGTTATCCAGAAGAGCTCCCAGCTCGCTACAAGGATAAAGTAGTAGACGAAAACGCTAGTCTCTTTGAGAATGCTCTAGCCTTTGCGCTTGTGGAAATCAAGCACAGCTGGAGCAAGTGGAACCAGCCAGTTGATTACAAAGAGTGGGGCATGCCTGCTCACATGGTCAATGCCTACTACAATCCACAAAAGAACTTGATTGTTTTCCCAGCCGCTATTTTACAGGCACCATTCTATGACTTGCATCAGTCATCTTCTGCCAACTATGGAGGTATCGGTGCGGTAATCGCTCATGAAATTTCTCACGCCTTTGATACTAATGGAGCTTCCTTTGATGAAAATGGAAGTCTCAAGGACTGGTGGACAGAGAGCGACTATGCAGCCTTTAAAGAGAAAACGCAGAAGGTTATCGATCAGTTTGATGGTCAAGAATCTTACGGCGCAACTATTAACGGTAAATTGACCGTATCAGAAAACGTTGCGGACCTAGGAGGAATTGCTGCTGCCCTTGAAGCTGCCAAGAGAGAACCTGACTTCTCAGCTGAAGAGTTCTTCAACAACTTTGCTCGTATCTGGCGTATGAAAGGCCGCCCAGAGTTGATGAAACTCATGGCAAGTGTCGATGTGCACGCGCCAGCTAAACTCCGTGTCAATGTCCAAGTGCCAAACTTTGATGACTTCTTTACAACTTATGATGTCAAAGAGGGCGACGGTATGTGGCGTTCACCAGAAGATCGTGTGATTATTTGGTAATCAAAAAACCAAGGATGGAGTGGCACTGCACCCATAAAATGAGACACAAGAAAACACTCCTGTTGAAATCTGGTAAACTAGAAACAGGAGTGTTTTGTTATGGTCAAAAAAGCCTATTCAGTAGAAACTAAGCTAGCCTGTATCGAAATGAAAAAGGCAGGTAAATCAAATAAGGTTATCATGGATACCCTCGGTATAAAAAATGTTAGTCAGGTCAAGACCTGGTGGCAATGGTATCAGAATGATGAATTGTTCCGTTTCCACCAACCTGTGGGGAAACAATATACTTATGGTAAAGGGATGAAGCAGTTATCTGAAGTGGAACAGTTACGTTTACAGGTAGAATTACTAAAAAAGTATCAGAGCTTGATAAGAAAATCGACAAAGTAAGTCTTATCAAGCTAGTGGAAGAGTATAAGAAAATGTGCCCTGTATCTATTATTTTAGAGTGTTTCGGAGTCAAACGCTCAACCTTTTATCGCTGGAAACAGGAGTGTAAGAATTCTCAGAAAAGAGACGAAATAGCAGATAAAATCGAACAACTCTGTATGGAAAATCACTTTATTTACGGCTATCGAACCATCACTCGCTTGCTCAAGAAAGTTTATAACCTTGTCGTTAATCGCAAGAAGATCTATCGTATTATGAAGGAAAAGGACTGCCTTTGCCGTGTCCGTCCCAAGAAGGGACCTAAATTAGGGAAGCCTTACCATGTAACAGACAATAAGCTGGATCGTAATTTTCAAGCAGACAGGCCTATGGAGAAGCTTGTCACAGACATCACCTACCTCTACTTTGGGAACTGTAGACTTTATCTATCTTCAATCATGGATCTCTATAATCGTGAAATTGTAGCTTATACCATCTCCGAATGCCAAGATACGGACTTTGTGCTCGACACACTTCATCAACTTGAGCTACCTCAAGGAGCACTTTTACACAGTGATCAGGGATCTGTCTACACCTCAAAAGCTTACTATCAGGCTTGTACAGAAAAAGGCATCACCCGCTCTATGTCCCGAAAAGGAACACCAGCAGATAATGCCTGTATCGAATGGTTCCACTCTATTCTCAAGTCTGAAACCTTCTATCTCCATAAGTGGAGAAACTTAACCAAAGATAGTATAACAGATATTGTCAAAAATTACATCATATTTTATAATGAAACTAGAATTCAACAGAAATTAAATGACCAGTCTCCTGTAGATTACAGAAAACTGGTCGCATAAGAGGGGTTTTCTCTTGTCCCATTATTGGGGTGCAGTGCCAGTCCTTGGTTTTTATATTTTAGAAAAATGGGTTAAAAGTTTTTTCGTGCGCGATAGTCGTAGCTGGACCATGTCCTGGATAGACATCGTAGTTTGGGAGAGTGAAGAGATGGGTTTGGATACTATGGAGGAGTTGTTCCATGTTACCTGTAGGTAGGTCTGTTCGTCCAATAGTTTCTCGGAAGAGAGCATCACCCGTTAAGACCAAGTGCCCATCTGGAAAAACAAATGAAACTCCTCCGATAGAGTGGCCTGGAGTTGGTAATACAGTGAAGCGGAACTCCTCAATCTGGTATTCTTCATGAAAGACAAAGGTGTGTTCAGCTGGTCTACATACGACATCTGCCATATCGTCATGACGAGGGAGACCAGAGAGGTTGTCAACTGGAGTGTAGAGCCAAGTGGCTTCGCTGTCCGCTACATAAACGGGAGGATTTCCAAAAGTATCTCTGACCAAGTCCAGACTCAAGATGTGGTCGTAGTGGGTGTGGGTCAGGAGAATTGCACAGATGGTTTTATTGATGTTCTCGATAGTCTTACGAATAGCCTCCCAGTTGCTACCCGGATCAACAACAATCAGGTGTTGGTCTCCTTCGAGATAATAAGTGTTTTCATAAGCAACAGGGTTCACAGTTTTATGGATTTTCATAGGATTTCCTCTTTCAAAGCATTTACTCCTACTAGTATAACACAGAAGAATAAAATAAGGAATCAACAAGAAAGTCCCTCCATAAAGGAAGGGACTTTCTTGTTATTAAAAATGATTCTTCCAAGCTTGGAAACGAGCATCCAGTAGGAGTTGTGTCAGATTTTTTAAGATTTCAACTTGCTCGGGCTCCAGTGTCTGGGCTTGAGAAACAAGTTGTCGAACATGGTCAATAGCATTTTTAGAAGACAGTTCATTAATGGAACTAATTCCAGATTCTAGAATGGTACCAAAGAAGAGATCGAAGTAGAGCTCCAATTCCTCATCGGGAACACTATCCACCCATTCTTTGAGAGTGTCTTTAATTTGGAGACTCTCGCTACTGATGGCCTCTAGTTGGACAAAGTGATTATCCTCAGTTTGCCAGCTAAAGGTGCTGTGTTGGGCGATTCCTCCGAGAGCCGTAGATTTGACGACGATAGGAGTATCAGGAACTTCTAGCATCATGCCGATGACAGAACCTTGTGGGACGAAACGGTGAACTTTTGGAATAACATCTTGATAACCAGTGGTCTCAGTCAGATGAGCCTGCAAACCAGGGGCGTCATAGGTATAAACCGCAGATATCTTGTCTTGCAATTCAGGCTGGATTTGACTGGCAGCATAGACAGCCAGATTCCCACCTTTAGAATGTCCAGCAACAATCACTTTTTGTTTTGGATGTTGAGTAAAGAAATCTTCCAAGTATTCAAGAGCATGTTTTTGGGCAGGTATTTCCTTCATGTAGGTCATATGGAAATCTTCCTTCCAGCCAATAATACTGTCGTCTGTGCCACGAAAGACAATGAGATAAGTATCTAGGTTCAGACGATAGGTCATAGCAGCGAATTGTTTCTGTTGCTCCGTATCAATCTCGTTTACAAAGTTAGAGAGTTTACTATTTTTAAAACGTTTGTGCTGGGATAACTGATCCAGGAGCTGGAGACGTTCTTTATTGGTCAACATGTTAGTCTCACGAGGAACACGTGCTGCGACATCGCTTAAACGATTGACAGGCTGGTCCAATAGGTTATCAAAAGAAAGATAGGTCAGCTCTGTCAGAGCTAGTATATCCAATTCATTTAAGGGAAGGTCATAAAAAGAATCGTATTGAACGTCGGTTAGGTAGTCAAAAATATTGGCCATGGGAACTCCTTTCTTAACTTTTATCATATCAGATTTACATCAATTTCGCTAGTAGTGAGGAGAATTTTGCTATAATATAGAAAAAGGAGGAGCAGATGCACAAGATTTTACTAGTAGAAGATGATCCAGTTATACGTCAACAAGTTGGGAAAATGCTCTCTGAATGGGGATTTGAGGTAGTCATGGTAGAAGACTTCATGGAAGTTCTAACACTATTTGTTCAGTCTGAGCCTCATCTGGTTCTCATGGATATCGGCTTGCCTCTCTTTAATGGCTATCACTGGTGCCAGGAGATTCGCAAGATTTCCAAAGTTCCTATTATGTTTCTGTCTTCGAGAGACCAGGCCATGGACATCGTTATGGCTATCAATATGGGGGCGGATGACTTTGTAACCAAGCCTTTTGACCAGCAGGTTCTTCTAGCCAAAGTACAGGGTTTGTTGCGTCGCTCTTATGAGTTTGGGCGGGATGAAAGTCTCTTAGAGTATGCTGGAGTTATCCTCAATACCAAGTCTATGGATGTGCATGTCAATGGCAAAGCTATCAGTTTAACCAAGAATGAATTTCAGATTTTACGTGTCTTATTTGAGCATGCGGGAAATATCGTAGCGCGTGACGACCTGATGCGGGAGCTCTGGAATAGTGACTTTTTTATTGATGATAATACCTTGTCTGTAAACGTCGCCCGCTTACGTAAGAAATTGGAGGAAGAAGGTTTGATTGGTTTTATCGAAACCAAGAAAGGAATAGGGTACGGATTGAAACATGCTTGATTTCAAAAGTTTTTTTCTAGCTTATATCCGTTCGCGTAGCCGTTTTTTCGTGTTTATTTTCTTACTTACAGGTTTACTTTTTCTCTTTGAGGTCTTATTTGATAACCAAGTGCCTTACTTTAACTATTTCTTCTTTCTATCTACCTTTTTGACACTTTTGTTTTTGGTATATGATTTCTTGATAGAATTGCAACGCTATCGTAAGGAATTATTTTACGGAAAAAGAGAAGCCAAGTCACCAATGGAGGCTCTACTGACTGAAAAATTAGAGAAAAGTGAAGAAGAACTCTACCAAAAGAAATCAGATGCGGAAAATCGCTATAATGATTTGGTGGATTACTATACACTCTGGGTGCATCAGATAAAAACACCCATTTCAGCCAGTAAACTTCTAGTGAGTGAGGTGGCAGATCGCCAATTGAAACAACAGTTGGAACAGGAAATTTTTAAGATTGATTCCTACACCAACCTCGTTCTCCAATACCTACGCTTAGAGAGCTTCCATGATGATCTGGTGTTGAAGAAAGAAAATGTGGAGGATTTGGTCAAGGAAGTCATTCGTAAATATGCTATTTTCTTTATCCAGAAAGGCCTAAGTGTTAATCTGCATGACTTGGATAGAAGCATTGTTACAGATAAAAAATGGCTGTTAGTAGTTATTGAACAAATCCTTTCAAATAGTCTCAAGTATACTAATGAAGGTGGAATTGAGATCTATATGGAAGATCAAGAACTTTGCATCAAAGATACTGGGATTGGCATTAAAAACAGTGATCAATTGCGAGTTTTTGAACGCGGATTTTCAGGCTACAATGGTCGCATGACCCAGCAGTCATCTGGACTTGGACTCTACTTGACCCAAAAAATCAGCCAAGAATTAGGACATCAAATCCGTATCGAATCCGAACTTGGTCAAGGGACGACTGTGCGCATTAAGTTTTCAGAAGTAAACCTACTGATTGAGTGAAAAGAATTACTAAGAGCTTGGAAGAATCCTTTCAGGCTCTTCTTTAGACCTTGTTATGGTAAGAAAGCAGGCTTCAATCAGATAAAAAATTGTAATCTTACAAAAATGTAAGATTACAGACCTCTTTTGTAAGGTTATGTTATGGCAAGTCCTCTTTATTTGGAGTAAACTTATAGCATAAAGAAAAAGGAGAGAAACCATGAAAACAATCTTACAAAAGAAACAAACCAGTAAACCAAGTCCAAAAGAGATCGAGCGAGTTCAGCTCGGTTGCGCTATTATGCAGGCTCAGTTTCAATTAATGGGATATTAAAAAGGAGATTATCATGACACTATTAGATGTAAAACACGTTCAAAAGATTTATAAAACACGTTTCCAAGGCAATCAAGTAGAAGCTCTGAAAGATATTCACTTTACCGTAGAAAAAGGCGACTATGTTGCCATTATGGGTGAGTCTGGTTCTGGGAAATCAACCCTACTCAATATTCTCGCCATGCTTGACAAACCAACTCGTGGTCAGGTCTTCCTAAACGGAACAGACACAGCTACCATTAAAAATACTGAAGCATCAAGCTTCCGTCGTGAAAAGTTAGGCTTTGTCTTCCAAGACTTCAATTTGTTAGATACGCTTTCTGTTAAAGACAATATCTTACTCCCTTTGGTATTGTCTAGAAAGCCTATTACAGAAATGATGAAAAAATTGGTCGTGACG
>NZ_JVHE01000080.1:0-788 GCF_001072925.1 Streptococcus pseudopneumoniae
AAAAAACACAAGACAGAAATCAAAGCCCTTCTTTCCTCCTTTCTCTGCTATACTACAAGCAGAGAAAGGGGGAAAGCAAATGCTTGAAAAGTATTATGAGAAAGTAAAAGGTATTGTCCATAGATGCCGAAAAGATTATTATCTCCACCTGTGGGAAAAAGAGGATTGGGATCAAGAAGGACTGATCTGTCTCTATGAACTCCTCGAGGCTCAACCAGACTTAGTGGAAGAGGAAAAGAAACTCTACGTCTACTTCAAAACAAAATTCCGCAATCGAATCCTAGATAGCGTCAGAAAACAAGAGAGTCAAAAACGTCGCCTAGACCGTATGGCCTATGAAGAAGTAGGCGAGATTAGCCATCGCCTACCAGAAGGAGGATTGTGGCTGGATGATTACTACGCCCTTCATGAATTGTTGGATAGTTATAGAAGAAAATTACCACAAGATAAGCAAGAAGCCTATGAACGGCTCTGGGCAGATGAGCGTTTTAAGGGTCGCAAAGCCATGCTGAAAGAGTTACAGGAAGTAATTCAGTAGAATTGAAAAAAAGTTTAAAAAAGGTGTTGACAAAGTTAGAAAAGTCGGTATAATAGTAAGAGTTGAAAATAACAACTCTGGTCCGTTGGTCAAGGGGTTAAGACACCGCCTTTTCACGGCGGTAACACGGGTTCGAATCCCGTACGGACTATGGTATGTTACAGATGAAACACTAGATGAAAAAAAATAAAAAAAGTTTCAAAAAAGTGTTGACAAGCGAAAGCGGCTGTGATATACTAATATAGTTGTC
>NZ_JVHE01000081.1:0-53773 GCF_001072925.1 Streptococcus pseudopneumoniae
CAGTTGGTAGTAGCGCATGACTGTTAATCATGATGTCGTAGGTTCGAGTCCTACTGGCGGAGTATGTAAACGTTCTAAGGAACGTTTTTTATTTATCTTTCAGGGGTCATCTTGATCCTTTTTTTTTATTTAGCTCTTTATTAATATTTAATATTTTTTATAAGTTTGTTAGATTTGAGTGTTTTATTTTAAGTCTTTTTAATGAGATAAATTGCTAGAATAAGTGCAACATTTACTAGAACTCATTTACTAGAGCTTTACAAGAAGTTCTGTAAGCTAAACATTTTCGTGGTTGGTGCTTGATATCATATAAGGATTTGTTCAAAATCTTATCAGAGATAATGGCTAAATCTGTTTTCTTAAGGTTTTAAGAGTTTCTTTTGGAAATATCCTACAAAGTTGTTCGATGGCTGAAAACATGGCTTTGGCTGTTCTATCTGGTATATTGAAAGTTAAGTAAAAGCGATTTTACAGCTCCAGGAAGGTCGCTAAACTGCCCTTGCTTTTGCCTCTGGAAGTCGATCATCTCCCAGTGACCAAAACTCTCACGAATTCGGATCTCTTTAGGACGTTTAGCAATCGGCGTGTCAATCCTAAATGTTTGACGTGTTTCTTTGGGTTGTCAAGTTTTTCCTTTACGACGAAGGACTCTTAAATCTAGATCAATCAAACCTGCATTGAGCCAGTTATAGATGGTTTTAAAAGCTACTATTAGCTTTTGTATAGGTTGATAGGGGTTATAAATCTGTTCAGGCGACTAGGAAGATTTTAATCAGTTCTCAATTTAACTTTTTCAATTTTGGTGTTAAACAAGACTTCCGGCCCTTTTGCTTAGCTCTGTGGTTGTACTGTTTCTGTGCTAAGACTGCGGAATAACCATTTTAGCATTGTATTAACTCTCTTAAAATGGTAGACTTATGGACGCCAAGTTTACTTGCAATTTGGCAGGGTTTCAAACCTAAATCCAAGTAAGTTTCTATCTTTATTCGGTCAGTTATGGTAGGATGGGAGTAGCTCATAGTTTTTCCTCGGGTTCTGTTTGTGTGGTTACCTACAGTTTACACCAATGATACGCTATGAGTTTTTTGTGCAATATATTTTACAATTTATCTAATAAAATAAACTAGAATAATTCCTACAGTGATTTCCTTTCATTACAGAAATTTTAGATTTTTTTTGAAATGTAGGATTGTTGAGCTGAACTGTTAATTTTTTTATCTGTTATTTATTTGAATATTCATTATAGTACATGATAGAAGTATCTTCCCTGGTTCTTCTATTTTTTTGTTATACTCATTTTATCAATAGAAATGGAGTCAAATAAAATGATTGAACAGATTTATGAACAATATCTTGATTTTTATGATGTTATTGAAAAGGAATATAGTAACTTAATAGATAATGATTTAGAATGGGAAGTTTTTCATCTTCGATTTTTACTCTATTATTTAGCTCGGTACAAGTTTGATATTATGCATCCTTTATTTTCTTACCACTATAGAGTTTGCTACCGTTTGTACATTGAACAGCTATTGATTTCAAATGACTGGGTTGGGGGATAATTTATAATTTTCATATTTCCGAACGATTTTATAGTTTTTTCTTTTCATAATATAAATTTACAATATTTTTTTAATATTAATTTTCTAATTTTCTCTAATTCCCTAATGTTTCTGGTCTTTGGTCTTGAAAAAATTGAGAATCTTTATTATAATAAATTGTAAGATATAATTGCAGGTGAGATTCCTGCCATGTATGTGAGAAAGGAAGAGCCTAAGGGCTCAGACAAGATTATGACTTCAGTTGTTGTTGTAGGTACCCAATGGGGTGATGAAGGTAAAGGGAAGATTACAGACTTCCTTTCAGCTAATGCAGAAGTGATTGCGCGTTACCAAGGTGGTGATAATGCTGGTCACACAATTGTGATTGATGGAAAGAAATTTAAGTTACACTTGATTCCTTCTGGAATTTTCTTCCCTGAAAAAATTTCTGTCATTGGGAATGGGATGGTTGTAAATCCTAAGTCACTTGTGAAAGAGTTGAGCTATCTTCATGATGAAGGTGTTACAACAGATAATCTACGTATTTCTGATCGTGCGCATGTTATTTTGCCGTACCACATCGAGTTAGACCGTCTGCAAGAAGAAGCTAAGGGTGAAAATAAAATTGGTACTACTATCAAGGGTATCGGACCAGCTTATATGGATAAGGCTGCTCGTGTTGGAATCCGTATTGCGGATCTTTTGGATAAAGAGATTTTCCGTGAACGTTTAGAACGCAATCTTGCTGAGAAAAATCGTCAATTTGTGAAATTGTATGATAGCGAACCTATTTCATTTGATGATATTTTTGAAGAATATTATGAGTATGGCCAACAAATCAAGCAATATGTAACAGATACTTCTGTTATCTTGAATGATGCACTTGATAATGGCAAACGTGTTCTTTTTGAAGGTGCACAAGGGGTCATGTTAGATATTGACCAAGGGACTTATCCGTTTGTTACTTCTTCAAACCCTGTTGCTGGTGGTGTGACGATCGGTTCAGGTGTTGGTCCAAGCAAGATTGACAAGGTTGTAGGTGTATGTAAAGCTTATACAAGTCGTGTTGGTGATGGTCCATTCCCAACTGAATTGTTTGATGAAGTGGGAGAACGCATTCGTGAAGTAGGTCATGAGTATGGTACTACAACAGGTCGTCCACGTCGTGTAGGTTGGTTTGACTCAGTTGTGATGCGTCATAGTCGCCGTGTTTCTGGCATTACAAATTTATCTTTGAACTCTATCGATGTTTTGAGTGGTTTGGATACAGTTAAAATCTGTGTTGCTTATGATCTTGACGGTCAACGCATTGACTACTATCCAGCTAGTCTTGAACAATTGAAACGTTGTAAACCTATTTATGAAGAATTACCAGGTTGGTCAGAAGATATCACTGGAGTACGTACTTTGGAAGATCTTCCTGAAAATGCACGTAACTATGTTCGTCGTGTTAGCGAATTGGTTGGCGTTCGTATCTCTACTTTCTCAGTAGGTCCTGGTCGTGAACAAACAAATATTTTAGAAAGTGTTTGGTCATAAGAGATTTTTTAAGATTTGTTTAAGATAGTTCAGCTATACTGTAGACAGTTACAAGAAGACCTCCTAACTTGTTGTAACAAATATCCTAAACTTTTCTTTTTCATAATAATCTCCCTATAAAGTCACCGCATTCGGTGGCTTTTTTTGTCAGTTTCTAAGTCATATTTGGGTGTCTTCTTGAAAGTATCATATGAAGAAAAAAACAGTGGACATTAAGTCTCTAGATTAAGTCTTGATTTGGTAGCCCCAAATCTACGAGTTTTCAACATTTTGGTAGATTAGTTAAGGTTGTGAATGGAGAAAAGAAGTTTTGGTAAAAGGAGCTTTTTGAATTGGAAAATACCAACAAATCGTTCAGTTGGCTAACACATCAAAGGCTCATAACTTAAGCAAAAATGAGGTTGGGATTTCTGATCCCAGTCTCTTCAGTGAACTATTTTCTTGAGAATTTGTAAGTTAGACAAACTTGAATTTTTTCTGAATCAGCTTACTTGATTATCTGATTTATCACTTTGAAATTGCTTCATTTCATGCATAAAAGCATCTGCCTTTAGTTTATCTGTGATGATACTGACACTTTTTAGCTTATTTATTTTTTTCTCATGTAATGCCACACAAATAGGATTTTTAATTTTTATGGTTAACTTTACACAGTTAAAGGGACGCCTTTTAATGGTTAGTTGTTCAATATCTTGAAGTTTAAATTGATAATGTAATACGCTGTGACCTCTATTGCTATAGGTATAATACTGAACAATATTGTTTTTATAAATTTCTAATTTTACTCCATTTATGAAGAGATAATACCCCATAAACCATATAAGGAGGGGAGCATAAATCAGCGCTACCGCTATAACAATCTTGTCTGCAAAATCAGTATTGTAAGTCATCAGACGCTTCAGAATCCAGAGAATCATAACAGATATAGATATCATGGATGGTCCCCCTACTCTATTAAATGTATCTTTATATGGAAACATCAAGGTAAGTTTTGGTTCATCCTGTAAAAATTCTAATTTCATTATTTACCCTTTCATCTTGTTTATTATTTAAATCTCAGTTTTTTCTTTTTTTGGAGAGTTATAATTAAAAATGTTCTAACAGAATTGGATATTCTGTGTCAATTGTTTCCATTACTCTCAGTTCATGATTTCTAATTTTACTCTTAATTTTGCCAGTATTATACTCTTTTTATAACATTATTTCTACTAACTAGAGATTGAATAATATCTAAAGTTAGTTACTGCAAATATTATAGAGCTCTTTTTTTGTCTAGAAAAACATGCTATAATGATAGAATTGATAGGCGAGAAAAGAGAGAAGCTATGGATTATACAGTTGAAGAAAAAGAAGCATTTATGAGAGAGGCCTTAAAGGAGGCGGAGATTGCTTTAGAGCATGATGAAATCCCAATTGGTTGTGTGATTGTCAAGGATGGAGAAATCATTGGTCGGGGGCACAATGCACGTGAGGAGTTACAACGTGCGGTCATGCATGCGGAAATTATGGCCATTGAGAATGCTAATCTGAGGGAAGAGAGCTGGCGCTTGCTCGACTGCACACTTTTTGTTACTATAGAGCCCTGCGTTATGTGTAGTGGGGCGATTGGGCTTGCTCGTATCCCTAAGGTAGTTTATGGGGCTAAAAATCAGAAATTTGGTGCAGCTGGAAGTCTGTATGATATTTTGACAGATGAGCGCCTCAATCATCGTGTAGAGGTTGAAACAGGGATTTTAGAGAGTGAATGTGCAGGCATTATGCAGGAATTTTTCAGAAATCGACGGAAAAAATAATTTCTCTTTTAAAATCTTTGGAAATGTGGTATAATAACTAATGGAGCAACAGTTCTGCGTGAAGCGGGTCAGGGGAGGAATCCAGCAGCCCTAAGCGATGTGAATTGTGTGCTCTTTTTTTGTGCTTTAAAGAAAATAGTTTAAGTATGGCGAAATAGGAATGAGTTTGTTAATAAAAGGGAAAATAAGGGACATTTGAAATATCTTTAAATTTTTTTGTATGATTTTATTGTTTGCTTTTTGATAGGACACTTTTCTTTATTTTATATAGAAGATTTTTCGTGCTTTTTTCGAATAAATAAGATAAAATAGCCTAGAATAAAAGATTAAAAAGAGGAATAATATGAAAATTCGTGGTTTTGAATTAGTTTCTAGCTTTACAGATGAAACTTTGTTACCTAAACGTGAGACAGCGCATGCAGCTGGATACGACTTAAAGGTTGCGGTTCGTACGGTTATCGCTCCAGGAGAGATTGTTCTCGTCCCAACGGGTGTTAAGGCTTATATGCAGCCGACAGAGGTTCTCTACCTCTATGATCGTTCTTCAAACCCTCGTAAAAAGGGCTTGGTTTTAATTAACTCAGTTGGGGTTATTGATGGGGATTATTATGGAAATCCTGGAAATGAAGGGCATATCTTTGCGCAGATGAAGAATATCACAGACCAAGAGGTTGTTCTTGAAGTTGGGGAACGTGTGGTTCAGGCTGTTTTTGCACCATTTTTAATCGCAGATGGAGATGAGGCAGACGGCGTGCGGACTGGTGGATTTGGATCAACTGGGCACTAAGATGAAGTCTTTGGGAGTCGAGAGACTTTTGATAGAAAAGAAAATGTTGGAGAAGTATGTCTGGATTATATTTTGAAGTGAGATCAAGGTTAAGGCGAGAGTTTAACTGGTGGGAAGACATAGGGTTCAAATTTTTTGAAGTTGTTCTACTTTTATTACTAATAAGTTTTATTATGGATTTAGTATCTTCTAATTCATATGTTACAATTACAGATCTTTCAAAAATATTAATATATTTTTTAATTTATCGTAGTTTCGTAATATTTAGAAAAAATAAAGTAATAAACATTGCAATACAATATAAGCAAAATAACATTTTAACTCTAGAAGATATTGATGAGCTTTTAAAAGAAATTAAAAAATCAGTCAATTCTACTAGAGATTTAATAAAATGGGGAATGGGAATTTTTGCAACAATTACAATTGCTTTTTTATCCATTGCTTCAACATTATTTTCAAAAATAATTGATTTATTAACGAAAAATATTTCAGAAACAGAACTATTAAAATATTTCAAAGAATTATCAATTGAAACTATAATAATAGAATGGATAAAAGTTCTATTTTCAATTTTGATTATAGTTGTTGTATTCTTGTTGGTTATATATATCATATTAGATTTATTCACTTATGATAGAAGATTTGTTTATAATATTTTAATAAATTTTCAGTATAATGCTTTTCAAACAGGAGAGATAAAACAAAAAAGATTTTGGACATCGTTGAAAGAAATATTTTTTATAGATTATTTTTAATAGAAAGAGGTTTATCATCGCAAAGAAAAAAGCGACATTTATATGTCAAAATTGTGGGTATAATTCCCCTAAATATCTAGGACGTTGTCCAAACTGTGGGTCTTGGTCTTCTTTTGTAGAAGAGGTCGAGGTTGCAGAAGTTAAGAATGCCCGGGTATCCTTGACAGGTGAAAAGACCAAACCCATGAAACTGGCGGATGTGACCTCTATCAATGTCCATCGGACCAAGACGGAGATGGAGGAATTCAACCGTGTACTTGGAGGCGGAGTCGTACCAGGAAGTCTTGTCCTTATCGGTGGGGATCCTGGGATTGGGAAATCAACTCTGCTCTTACAAGTCTCAACCCAGCTGTCTCAAGTGGGGACAGTCCTCTATGTCAGTGGGGAGGAGTCTGCTCAGCAAATCAAGCTACGAGCAGAGCGCTTGGGTGATATTGATAGTGAGTTTTATCTCTATGCTGAGACCAATATGCAGAGCGTGCGGGCAGAAGTGGAGCGCATTCAACCAGACTTCCTCATCATCGACTCTATCCAGACCATCATGTCTCCTGAGATTTCTGGAGTTCAAGGTTCTGTGTCTCAGGTGCGTGAGGTGACTGCAGAACTCATGCAGCTGGCCAAAACCAATAACATTGCCATCTTTATTGTAGGGCATGTGACCAAGGAAGGAACCTTGGCGGGTCCTCGTATGTTGGAGCATATGGTGGATACGGTTCTTTACTTTGAAGGGGAACGCCACCATACCTTCCGGATTCTAAGAGCGGTCAAGAACCGTTTTGGTTCGACAAATGAGATTGGGATTTTTGAGATGCAGTCGGGCGGATTGGTTGAGGTACTCAATCCTAGTCAAGTTTTCCTAGAAGAACGTTTAGACGGAGCGACCGGTTCGTCCATCGTGGTGACTATGGAAGGGACGCGTCCTATTCTTGCGGAGGTTCAAGCCTTGGTAACACCGACTATGTTTGGAAATGCCAAGCGGACTACAACAGGCCTTGATTTCAATCGTGCAAGTCTGATTATGGCTGTTTTGGAGAAACGTGCAGGGCTTCTCTTGCAAAATCAGGATGCCTATCTCAAATCTGCTGGTGGTGTCAAATTGGATGAGCCTGCCATTGACCTAGCTGTTGCGGTTGCTATTGCTTCAAGCTATAAGGACAAGCCAACCAATCCTCAGGAATGTTTTGTAGGAGAATTAGGTTTGACTGGAGAAATTCGGCGCGTAAATCGTATCGAGCAACGGATCAATGAAGCAGCGAAACTTGGTTTTACAAAAATCTATGTACCGAAAAATTCCTTGACTGGAATCAAATCACCTAAAGAAATTCAGGTGATTGGAGTGACCACTATTGGAGAAGTCTTGAAAAAAGTATTCTCCTAATAGTTGTACTCAGGTTTAGATTACTAATTATTTTATTGCTAACATTTATTAAAACAAGGAGGAATTTCTGATGAAATTTTCTATGGACAGTCATATGCAATTTCCTTTGGTAGAGTTGTCACTCAATCAAGAAGAAACCGTCTATATCCAGCGAGGTAGCATGGTCTACCATACACCCAATGTAAGTCTAAACACCCAGCTCAATGCCAGCGGTTCTGGTTTGGGACGTTTTGTCAAAGCTGTAGGACGTTCAATGGTTTCTGGCGAAAGTACCTTTATCACGCAAGCTGTTGCTGAGTCTGACAACGGCAACCTTGCTTTAGCACCAGATACTCCTGGTCAAGTGATTGCTCTCGAGCTAGGAGAAAAGCAGTATCGATTGAATGATGGAGCCTTTCTAGCTCTTGATGGTACAGCTTTCTATACAATGGAGCGCCAATCTATTGGGAAAGCTCTTTTCGGGGGTCAAGGTGGTCTTTTCGTAATGACTACTCAAGGTCAGGGAACGCTTTTGGCCAATGCTTTTGGCTCTATTAAGAAAATTGAGCTACAAAACCAAGAAATAACCATCGACAATGCCCATGTGGTAGCTTGGAGTCAATCTTTGGACTATAATATCCACTTAGAAAATGGCTTCTGGCAGTCTATTGGTACAGGCGAAGGAGTGGTGAATACCTTCCGAGGTACCGGTGAGGTCTATGTACAAAGTCTCAATCTTCAAAGCTTTGCAGGCTCTCTTAACAAGTATATTCAAAAAGGTTCATAATAATAAAAAAACTAGGGCAGAAACCCAAGCTAGAAGCTGGATGTCTCTGTCCTGGTTTTTTAATAGGGAGGTTGACAGCTGACAAATACTCTTAAAAATGATAAGATAGGAGAAATATTTGATTATCAAATTTTTAAAGGGGGAAATCGTGTCGTATTTTGAACAGTTTATGCAAGCCAACCAGGCTTATGTTGCCCTGCATGGGCAGTTAAATCTGCCAATCAAGCCGAAAACAAGAGTAGCCATTGTGACTTGTATGGACTCACGTCTGCACGTTGCACAAGCTTTGGGGTTAGCACTTGGAGATGCTCACATTTTACGGAATGCGGGCGGTCGAGTGACAGACGATATGATTCGCTCACTCGTGATTTCTCAGCAACAAATGGGAACAAGAGAGATTGTGGTTCTTCATCATACAGACTGTGGTGCTCAGACATTTCAAAACGAAGAGTTTCAAGAACATTTAAAAACTGAATTAGGGGTTGATGTCTCGGGTCAAGATTTTCTCCCTTTTCAAGACGCTGAGGAGAGTGTTCGTGAGGATATGCAGTTACTTCGAGAATGCCCATTGATTCCAGATGATGTGGTTATTTCAGGGGCTGTTTATGATGTAGATACAGGCAGTATGAGAGAGGTATACTAACTTTTCCTTTGTGAGTTCCTATCTTCCCATGAGATAGAATGTCTAAGTTGTCACATTTCAGCTTGAATATAAGGAATATAAATGAGCACAAGACAAGGGGATAAATGTCCATTCTTGTCTTATTTTTTATTGAAAAATCAAGAAAAAAGCGCTACAATGGTAGTTGGAAAAATGTTGTGAAAAAACACAAGTGATACATAAATACTGGAGGAAATCATGTCTTTTTCTGATTTAAAGCTGTTTGCCCTTTCTTCAAATAGAGAATTGGCAGAGCGTGTGGCGCAAGAGATTGGGATAGAGTTGGGAAAATCGACTGTACGTCAATTTTCAGATGGAGAAATTCAAGTTAATATCGAAGAATCGATCCGTGGAAAACACGTCTTTATCCTACAATCAACTAGCTCACCTGTAAATGACAATCTGCTAGAAATTTTGATTATGGTAGATGCTTTGAAACGCGCCAGTGCAGAATCTGTCAACGTTGTTATGCCTTACTATGGCTATGCACGTCAGGATAGAAAAGCGAGAGCGCGTGAGCCAATCACTTCAAAACTTGTGGCAAATATGCTAGAAGTGGCTGGAGTGGATCGTTTGTTGACGATTGACTTGCATGCTGCACAGATTCAGGGATTCTTTGATATTCCTGTCGATCACTTGATGGGTGCTCCTTTAATTGCAGACTACTTTGAGCGTCGTGGCATGGTTGGTTCTGACTATGTGGTTGTCAGTCCGGACCATGGTGGGGTGACTCGTGCTCGTAAATTGGCAGAGTTTTTGAAAACTCCGATTGCCATTATTGATAAACGTCGTAGCGTGGACAAGATGAATACCAGTGAAGTGATGAACATCATTGGTAAGGTAGAAGGCAAGACTTGTATCTTGATTGACGATATGATCGATACAGCTGGAACTATTTGCCATGCGGCGGATGCTCTTGCAGAAGCTGGTGCTGTCGAAGTTTACGCAAGCTGTACGCACCCAGTTCTTTCAGGGCCTGCTATGGATAATATCCAGAAATCAGCTATTAAAAAATTGGTTGTTTTGGATACTATCTACCTACCAGAAGAGCGATTGATTGATAAGATTGAGCAAATCTCTATTGCACATCTCTTGGCGGATGCTATCATCCGTATCCACGAAAAACGTCCTCTATCTCCATTATTTAGTATTGAGAAAAAAATCTAACGAATTCGTTGGATCAGACAAAACTCCTAACAAAGTGAAAGGCCTTGTTGGGAGTTTTCTTAATTAGATCAGGAAAATGTGAAAATTTCACTAATTGTTCGTTTTTTAGTCCATTTTTTCCCTTAATCTTTCGAGAATATTGCTTGTTTTTTAAGAATATAATAAATTTTACTCGTTTTTTACCAGAAATTTTAAAAATAGTTTAAGAAAAAGCTTGACAACTTAAATATATGTGATATAATTTGAGGTAATAAGGATTATCCTTATAATTAAAATTAAACTTAAAGAGGAGATAAAACAATGAAAAAAGTTTTATTGGCATCAGTAGCAGCTCTTGCAGTATTCTCAGCAGCAGCTCCAGTTTTTGCACAAGGAGAAAACCCAGCTTCTTCTAACCAATTGATCCAAAAGAAATATGTTTCTGAACGTGATATTGCAGATCAAGCTTATGCATACGTAGAAGCTCACCCAGAAGATATCGCAGCAGCTGTTGAAAAAGAACCTTCAGTGATTGCAGCTCGTGCAGAACTTGCTAAAGCTCAAGCAATCGTTGGTCACACTCATGAAAAAGCTGTAGCAACTGCTAAAGCTAACCTTGATGAAGTTTTGGCTGACGCAACAAATTCACAACGTAACCGTGCAATCCAATACTTGCAAGAAACATACCGTAACGCAGCTAAAGCTCAAGGTAACTACTGGAACGACCCAACTGGTGTTGAAGATAACAAACCTAACCCAACTCGTATCGCTGAAGACCAAGCTAACCAAACAGGTACAGCTGCATCAGCTGACCAAGCAGCAGCTGATCAAGCTGCAACTAAACCAGAAGATGGTAAACCAGGTGCAGCAGACCAAGCTAAAAAAGCAGACGCTGCAGCTAAAAAAGCTGGAGCAAAAGAAGCTAAAAAAGCTCTTCCAAAAACACACGCTGCTAAATAATTTTATTTAAAAAGTAGCCAATCACTGAAACTTGGTTTCAGTGATTTTTTTGGTAAAAAAAGAGGGAGGAAAAGATGAGTAGACGTTCTACGACAAAGAAATCACCAATTACTAAAATAATTGCTTCAATCGTTGCAGTAGCTATCGTTGCTTTGGGAGGCTTCTTTATCTATAAAAGCTTCCTAGCTCCAAGTGGAGATAAGCAAAATGATGCAAAGGTTACTCAGGAAGCTCCAAAACAAGCCTATACTGCTAGCGCAGAAGAAAAGGAATACCTCGCAAATAAATTTAAAGGCTTGCTTGCAACAAACTCTGAGACGGTTGGTTACGTATATATTCCTGGTACCCAGTTAGATGAACCAGTTGTTCAAACAACGGATAATGCGACTTATTTAGATAAGCGCTTTGATGGCGTTAATGAGCCTTTAATGGGGGCAGTCTTTATGGACGCCGATAACAAGAAGGATTTTAGCGATCGATTGACTTGGTTATTTGGTCACGCTCGTGGTAGTAAAGTGGCTGACCACCGTATGTTTAAAGATGTGAATTACTTCAGTCGCCAAGAATATTTTGATGCACATCCTTATGTAGTCATTGAAACTCCAGAGAGAAAGTATTATTATGAAGCTGTTGCTATGATTATTGTTCCAGAAGAAACAGCTTTTTACCGTACTTCTTTTGATGATGATGCGGATTTTGAGAAACAGCTAAATATTATTTATGATACTGCAGAGGTTAAGAAACCAAATGTTAAGGTATCAGCTAAGGATAAATATCTTGTTCTTTCTACTTGTCGTGAAGAAGATGATACGATTCGTGCCAATCTCTACCTTCGACAAATTCCTGACTCAGAGATGAGTGACTTTGTCAAACAACATGGAGAAAGCCTTCAGTATAAACCAACAAGAGAATAATCTTTAAATAAAATTTTTATGAATCCTCCTCAAATTGAATGAAATTGTTTAATTTTGGGAGGATTTTTTGATTTTTGTTTTTATAGTAAACTTCTGCAAACCCTTTCAAAATATGCTATACTGATGAAAAAGGAGGATTTTTATGACTCAAGAATTTATCAATCCAAGTGATGGCGTGATCCGTCAGTATTTAGCAAACAGTAAGACTCTAGCAGTAGTAGGCTTGTCTGATCGTGAGGAAACAACGAGCAATCGAGTGACCAAGGAAATGCAGGCTCGTGGCTATAGAATCATACCAGTAAACCCTAAGGCTGCAGGTGGGGAAATCTTGGGAGAAAAGGCTTATGCTAGTCTAGCTGAGATTCCTTTCCCTGTAGATATCGTCAATGTCTATCGTCGTAGTGAATTTCTGCCTGATGTAGCACGTGATTTTCTCAAGGCAGATGCTAAGATTTTCTGGGCGCAACTAGGACTTGAAAGTCTAGAAGCGGAAGAAATCTTGCGTTCTGGAGGTTGCGATGATATCGTGATGAATCGTTGTATCAAGAGAGAACATACACGCTTAATACTTGAACAATAAAAAGGTAGCTTGCGGGCTACCTTTTGTGTTATACTCAATGAAAATCAAAGAGCAAACTAGCCGCAGGTTGCTCAAAACACTGTTTTGAGGTTGCAGATAGAACTGACGAAGTCAGTAACCATACCTACGGCAAGGCGACGTTGACGTGGTTTGAATTTGATTTTCGAAGAGTATTAGAAAATACCGATAAGGGTCTGCATCCCGAGACTAGTCAGGATGATGGCAATCCAGCAGAGGGAGCCAAGAAGAATGGATTTACCGCTGGACTTAATCATAGCAATGAGATTGGTTTTGAGGCCGATAGCGCTCATGGCCATGATGATGAGGAATTTAGATAGTTGTTTGAGAGGTGCAAAGAAGCTATTGCTGACACCGAAGGAAGTAAGGACGGTGGTTAGCAGAGAAGCTAGGATGAAGTAGAGAATGAAAACAGGGAAGATTTTTTTTAGTTTTACCCCTTGGTTGTTTCCTTGTTGACGACTTTGCCAGTAAGAGAGGAAGAGAGTGATAGGGATAATAGCTAGGGTACGGGTCAATTTGACAATGGTGGCAGCTTCGAGAGTATTGGACTGGTAAAGACTATCCCAGGCGCTGGCAGTGGCTGTTACAGAGGAAGTATCATTGACCGCAGTTCCTGCAAAGAGAGCAAAACCTTCGTTGGAAAGATGGAGCCAAGAACCTAGAGTTGGGAAGATAAGAGCTGCCAAGACATTGAAGAAAAAGATAACAGAAATGGCTTGTGCGACTTCTTTTTCCTTGGCATGGATGACAGGAGCAGTCGCTGCAATGGCAGAACCGCCACAGATAGAGGAACCAACACCGATCAAGGTAGCTAGCTTTGTATCTAGGTCAAAAAAGCGCTGGAAAAGGTAGGCTATAATCAAGGCTATAGAAATGGTAGATAGAATGACAGGGAGCGAAGATTTTCCTACTGCAAAAACTTGAGAGATATTGAGCCCAAAACCAAGCAAGATAACTGCATACTGAAGCAATTTCTTGGAGCTGTAAGTCAAACCAGCATCTAGTTGTTTATAGGAAGTGAGAAATGGGTGGAGAATCATGCCAATAAAGATGGCAAAAACAGGTGCTCCCACAACAGGCAGAAAGCCTCCTAGAACCCAAGAGATGATAGAAATGATCAGACAGGCTAACAGTCCTGCCCAATTTTTTGATAGAAATGACATAAAAACCTCCGAAAATAAATACTCCTTATTATAATCTTATCTCGAAGAAAAGTAAAGTTTAATAATTATTTGACAAGTTTCTCTCATTATGTGATTAGAACTGTAACGAAGTCTTGGCAAAAACAGAAATACCAGAGGTGAAGCTCTGGTATTTCTGTTTGTCTAGTCATATTAAAACTAAACTCAGGTTATATTTTTTTGTCGCGCTTGTCTAGCCACTTTCTGACTACCCACTCAGAAATGACATTACCGATCTAGTAATCAATAATGGTGCTAGAATAGTTGTAACGAAGATTAGCAAAACCGTATTTTACAAAGGTATACTCTGTAATATTTAAATCCTTATTAAATCAACGTTTCTAAAGAAAAAGTAGCTGTAAAATATTATATATACAGCGTACTGTTAAACCAAGACGGTACCAAAAATTAAGGTTTCGGAGCTTATAAAATAAAGAAAGATGTCTCAATCAGTTGAGCTTCTTTTATTACCATTTTGTAGCAAAGTGACATAGTCGCTTTTTATGTGGAATAGGTGAGATAAAAAAACAGTGTTTTGTTTTTGGTCGATGAAGTAGAGTAAGACATACTGACCGATAATTTTTCCTCGTGTAGGGTACTTACTATTAATCTTTATACCAATTTTTTCATCGGCGTCAAAACCAGCCTCAGGAAAGACTTCTAAACTTTTTAAGCCATCTAAAATTTTACCCACAGTATTTTTAGCAGACTGAGATGATAAAAGAACAGTAGTGATGTAATCATGAATACTGTCAATAGCTTGGCTCACTTCATCAGAAATAATTACTTTATAAGCCATAGCGTGCCCTCATACTGTCTAGGGAAGTCCCTTTTCCTGCTTCATACTCTCTTAAGGCTCGTTCGGATTGAGCTTGTAATTCCTCAATCAACTGTTCACGGTGTAAATCTTCTGCAGTCTTGATTGGCAAGTCCTGTTCGAGGACAATCTGCTCTATAAAAAGAGTGATAGCATCCGTCATGGTCATTCCTTTTTCCTTGATAATGGCTCTAGCTTGTTCCATTGCTAACTCATTGATTTTAAAATTGTATTGCTTAACAAGTGATGTAGTCATGGTATATCTCCGTTCTATATCGTGTATATCCAGTATAAATTTTTTGAACTTTTTTTGCAAGAAAAAAACTCTTGAATATACTCCAAGAGTGAAACGAATAGGACCAGTGGTGGAGCGGGTTCTTTACAGCCTAAAGCTGAAGGTAGTGCCGAACCTGAACCTGAATCATCAGCAACCTTTGAGCAAACTGTTACCAGTCACTCGACATCATCTTATCCTTAGTTATAAGTTTAGGATAGATAAGAGATAGTGTCAACAATAATTCTTATTACAACCATCTGTCCTGTACCTTTGTTTGATTTTCTTGTTTTTGAATAAATTGTCTGACTGTATCTTTCAAATGTTTCTGCAATTCAAGAATCTGACTAAATTCATTTAAACTAGCCTGATTATCTTCGTTTACTTTTTTTTGTGATCTGATTTATATTGACCCCTATCCGATTTATTTCCTTACGCAACTTCTCAATACTTGTCGAAAATCTCCTAATACGTTGTCATATTCGGCTTACCTAACTTTAGTTATGCTTTCACCTCGATTCCTAGTTTCATGAGATTTTCATTGAGTATTCTAAAAACATAGTGTTGTAATGAATTTAAATGAACATACATCAGTTGCTTATGCTAGTGTGATTTTGCGGTCAGAGAGCTTTTGTAGTATAATAGACATATGTCCTTTAAGCAAGGAGGGTATCTATGGACTTAACCAAGCGATTTAATAAACAATTAGATAAGATTCAAGTTTCCTTGATTCGTCAGTTTGACCAGGCTATTTCAGAGATTCCTGGGGTTCTACGTCTGACATTGGGAGAGCCTGACTTCACAACTCCAGACCATGTCAAGGAGGCGGCTAAGCGAGCCATTGACCAAAATCAATCCTACTATACAGGGATGAGTGGTTTGATGACTTTACGCCAGGCAGCTAGTGATTTTGTAAGAGAAAAATACCAGCTCGACTATAATCCAGAGAATGAAATCTTGGTCACAATTGGTGCGACAGAGGCTCTATCAGCTACTTTGACAGCTATTTTAGAAGAGGGTGACAAGGTTCTCTTGCCAGCTCCTGCCTATCCTGGTTATGAACCAATTGTTAATCTAGTTGGTGCAGAGATTGTCGAGATTGATACGACTGAGAACGGTTTTGTCTTAACTCCTGAAATGCTAGAGAAAGCTATTATCGAGCAAGGTGATAAGCTCAAGGCAGTTATTCTCAACTATCCAGCTAATCCTACAGGAATTACCTATAGTCGCGAACAGTTGGAAGCCTTGGGAGACGTTTTACGTAAGTATGAGATTTTCGTTGTCTGTGATGAGGTCTATTCAGAATTAACCTATACAGGGGAAAATCATGTATCGCTAGGCACTATGCTGAGAGATCAGGCTATTATCATCAACGGTCTATCCAAATCCCATGCTATGACAGGTTGGCGTTTAGGCTTTATATTTGCTCCAGCAAATTTCACAGCCCAGTTAATCAAGAGTCATCAGTACTTGGTCACTGCCGCAAATACCATGGCTCAACATGCTGCGGTGGAAGCCCTGACGGCTGGTAAGAACGATGCAGAACCCATGAAGAAGGAGTATATCCAACGTCGGGACTACATTATCGAGAAGATGACTGACCTTGGTTTTGAGATTATCAAACCAGATGGTGCTTTTTATATCTTTGCTAAGATTCCAGCAGGCTATAATCAAGATTCCTTTGCTTTTCTGAAGGATTTTGCTCAGAAAAAGGCTGTTGCCTTTATCCCTGGTGCAGCTTTTGGTCAATATGGAGAAGGTTATGTGCGCTTGTCTTATGCGGCTAGTATGGAAACCATCAGAGAGGCTATGAAACGTCTTGAGGAGTACATGAGAGAAGCATGATTCAGTCTATTACGAGTCAGGGGTTGGTGCTCTACAATCGTAATTTTCGTGAGGATGACAAGCTAGTCAAGATTTTTACAGAGCAGGTCGGTAAGCGCATGTTTTTTGTCAAACATGCCGGTCAATCCAAACTGGCTCCAGTTATTCAACCTTTGGTGCTGGCTCGTTTTCTTTTACGAATCAATGATGATGGGCTTAGTTATATTGAAGACTATCATGAGGTGATGACCTTTCCAAAAATCAATAGTGATCTCTTTGTCATGGCCTATGCGACCTATGTGGCAGCTCTGGCAGATGCTAGTTTGCAGGACAATCAACAGGATGCTCCCTTGTTTGCTTTTTTACAAAAGACTTTAGAGTTGATGGAAGAGGGTCTGGATTATCAAGTTTTGACTAATATTTTTGAAATTCAGATTTTGACACGTTTTGGGATCAGTCTTAACTTTAATGAGTGTGTTTTTTGCCATCGGGTAGGTCAGGCCTTTGATTTTTCTTTCAAATATGGCGCTTGCTTATGTCCTGAGCATTATCATGAGGATGAGAAACGTTGTCATCTGAATCCAAACATTCCCTATCTGCTCAATCAATTTCAAGCTATTAATTTTGAGACTTTAGAGACTATTTCTCTCAAGTCTGAAATCAAGCAAGAATTGCGTCAGTTCATGGATCAAATTTATGAAGAATACGTAGGAATTCACCTAAAATCAAAGAAATTTATTGATTCCCTAGCTGATTGGGGACAATTACTAAAAGAGGAAGACAAATGAAAAAAATCGCAGTAGATGCAATGGGTGGGGATTACGCACCACAGGCAATTGTTGAGGGTGTCAATCAAGCTCTTGCTGACTTTTCAGATATTGAGATTCAACTTTACGGAGATGAAAGCAAAATCAAGCAATATCTAACAGCTACAGAACGCGTCAGCATTATCCATACAGATGAGAAGATTGACTCAGACGATGAGCCAACAAAAGCCATCCGTAAGAAGAAAAATGCTAGCATGGTATTGGCGGCCAAGGCTGTCAAATATGGTGATGCTGATGCCGTGCTCTCTGCAGGAAATACCGGTGCTTTGCTAGCGGCAGGATTTTTCATCGTTGGTCGCATCAAGAATATTGACCGACCTGGACTTATGTCAACTTTACCAACAGTTGATGGGAAAGGTTTTGACATGCTAGACCTCGGTGCCAATGCAGAAAACACAGCCCATCACCTTCATCAATATGCCATCTTAGGTTCTTTCTATGCTAAAAATGTTCGTGGAATTGCAAAACCACGAGTTGGTTTGCTCAACAACGGGACAGAGAGCAGCAAGGGGGATCCACTCCGCAAGGAAACTTATGACTTACTAGTAGCTGATGAAAGTTTGAACTTTATCGGTAATGTGGAAGCGCGTGACTTGATGGATGGCGTTGCAGATGTTGTCGTGGCAGACGGTTTCACGGGAAACGCTGTGCTAAAATCCATCGAAGGAACAGCCATGGGGATCATGGGCTTGCTTAAAAATGCTATTACAGGTGGTGGACTTCGAGCAAAACTTGGTGCTCTTCTTCTTAAGGATAGTCTTAGAGGTTTGAAAAAGCAACTCAACTATTCAGATGTTGGGGGTGCAGTCTTGTTTGGTGTTAAGGCGCCGGTTGTTAAGACTCATGGCTCAAGTGATGCCAAGGCTGTGTATAGTACGATTCGTCAGATTCGTACTATGCTAGAAACAGACGTAGTTGCTCAAACTGCGCGTGAATTTTCAGGAGAATAATATATATGACAGATAAAGAAATTTTTGACCGTGTCGTGACCATTATCCAAGAACGTCAAGGGGAAGACTTTGTAGTCACAGAGACCTTGAGCTTGAAGGATGATTTGGATGCTGATTCGGTAGATTTGATGGAATTCGTACTAACCATTGAGGATGAATTTGGAATCGAAATTAGTGATGAAGAAATCGATCACCTCCAAAGTGTGGCAGATGTATTGAAAGCCATTAAAGATAAAATCTAACATAAAGCAACATGCAAGTCATGTTGTTTTTTTATTTCTCGAGAAAAGATAAGATTTTGAAGTTTTATAGTCGAGTTTACGAATAAAGAGATGAGAACAAAAAAGGAGGATTACTGATGTATGTGACAGGTCTTTATCCGTGGTTGATCAAGTGGTTTTTAAAATAAATTTGACTTAGTTGTTTATTTTAAAATTATTTTATCGAATAGATAAGTAAGAAGAAAAGGAAAGGAGTTTGATCAATGTATTTACCAATTTTACTTCCATGGTTTATCAAATTGTATTTTAAATAAATTAAATTTATTCATTCATTTTAAAATGATTTCTCGAATAGATAAGTGAGAAGAAGTGGAAGGAGATTAGAAATGATTATTTCAGTTATTTATCCAATTTGGCTTTTAAAATGGTTTAAAGGTTAACAATCACAAACAAAAAACTATAAAAAAAGGAGAAAATAAATGACAAACTTTGATAAAATGGAACAGAACTTTGTAGCTCTTACAGAAGAAGAGTTGATGGAAGTGGATGGGGGAGTTGCTTGGGAGGTAGTCTCTGTGGGTATTGCAATTGGTTGGGGGATTTACCAAGTTGGTGAAGCTGCTGGTAAAACGTTCTACTATATTACTCATCCATAGTTTTTGATAAATATGAGCAAGAAAATATTTTGGATTATACTACTCGTTATTACAATTGTGGTGACTGCCGTTGGTTTAGGATTATCTGCATATAATTATTATGTTTTTGATAGACCTTTTTTCAATAGTACTACTAAAGGACTGTTGTCTGCGTTTGTTATGAGTGTATTGATGATTATTATTGGTGTATTAAAAGAAAACTAATTTTTATTATTAAAATGGAGGATAAACATGTCGAATTTACAAACTATTGAACAAAATTATACTACGTTAAGTGATGTTGAACTGCAAGAAGTCAATGGTGGAGGAGTAGCACTTTTAATTGGTGGTGGTATTTTGTCTGTTGGACTATTAGCTTGGGGTGCGTATAATGGTTATCAGTCGGCATCAAGAGGTGGATAAAAAGCTAGTAAATTCTTTATAAGAAAGCAGGAGTCTGCTATGAAAAAGGATTTGCTGAAGGTTATATTATTGTGTCAGTCATTATCTATATAGGCAACGTATTTGATTTTGAAAAAACCGATCAATACCTTGTTTTATCTAGAAACCTATCCGATTCTGCTTGGTCTGTTTTATGTAGGGTATAAGTGTAATTCAGAAAATAAAAAATGATCTATTAGAAACTAATCATTAAGTTGAACTAAAAAGGAATAAAAGTGAACTTGTATGAAAAATCTAAAAAATGTAATGGGAGCCTTTTTAATTATTTTTGGAGTGCTTTGCATATTGGGGGATTTAAATGTAATCACCTTTAATGTTGAAAAATATTTCCAAACAGAATTATTTATTTCGATGCTTCTTTTGATGATGAGTTATTTGGATTCAGGTAAAGACAAGGTTTAAAGAGAACTATTATTAGTATGTGGCAAATGCTATTGAATAATCATCTTTTAGTTACTATCAATGAAATAAGAACTAAAAAAGAATGGAGAAATAAATGAATATCTCAGAAGAATTTGCGGCTATAATTATATCAGCCTCAGGAATAGTAGGACTTTTGGTTGGAGTAGCTATTGGATTAGCTAGTATTATTTAAAAAGGAGTAGATGAAAGATGAAGAAACTGAGTAAAAAATTTGCTATTATGACAGAGGAAGACTTGGCTGTAACTAAGGGAGGTTTCATTGCTAGTGCTTCCACGGCGATTGCTTGGGGAGTTTTAGGAGGAACTTCTTATATGTTTGGGCGTTATTTAGGAAGTAGACGTTAATTTAAAAATTTGTGGCAAATCGTAAAAGGGAATCAATTATGAATTGCAACACTGATCTAAATACATTGTTACCTAAACTAGCCACTATAATTCCTTTGTTGGCTATAGCTCTTAATCTTGCGCTTCATGTAATTCGTACAGGTTCTTTATTATACTTTGATTGGAAATGGTATTTAGTTGGATTGATTGCTTCAGGCTATTTTGGGATTTTTTGCAAGGATTTGTCAAAAAATAATCAAAACTATAAATGATGAATCTGAATGAAAAGGATTTTGTGTATGTAAATGGCGGAATTTTTCCGCCTTTCTTATTAGGTAAACAGGAGTCTGCTATGAAAAAATTTTTATTGGGATTTGCTGAAGGTTATTTTATCGTGTCAATCATTATCTATATCGCAACGTATTTGATTTTGAAAAAACCGATCAATACCTTGTTTTATCCAGAAACCTATCCAATGCTGCTTGGTCTGTTTTATGTAGGATATAAGTACAAAACAAAAGAAAGTAAGTAAGATTGGGAATTGATGGACCATCAGATTGGAGTTTGAGATGAAAGTCGTTCAAGTGTTACAAAAAGCTTGGCCAGAATTTACTATATGCTGTAGTTCAATGGCTTATCTAATTATTAGAATCGTGGCTGATGTAAACAAAATAAATCTACCTACATGGTTTGAATATTTTGACATACCTACGATTTCACTATTCTTGATGGCATTTATTTTACTTTATAGAAGTGAAGAAAAATGTGATAAAGGTTGATAAAATGAATCTGAACTTTGTGGCTCCAGTATTAGGGCAATCTTGGGGAATATTGGGGTGTTAAGCTGATGAACTGTTGTCTGATTTTAGTTAGAAAGATATTCGTATGTTTAAAAAAGAAGTGATATTATTAGGGCTGCTTCTGCTAGTACGTATTGTACTTTCTATCATGCAAGTTTTAATGGATTATAAACTATTGCTAGGAAAGTATAGTGTAAATTTCATGGAACTTTCAGATTTATTCTCTTATCCCCTACTTTTTTTAATCATTTACATAGCGGTAAAATATCATGCTATCCAGAAAATAAGAGGTAAAGAAGATAATCAGGATGGCAATAAATAAGACTTAAAAAATTTTTCTAACATTCCTTTTCTTATTTCTGATGAATCTTTTGCTTTTTAAAGTACTTGCTGGTCTAAGCTTTAAGCTGACAATGAGTGAAAAGAGTTATATTGTACCACCGCTGTTTTCGATTATCGTTTTGTACATGATTGACAAAGGAATTAGGAAGAAAAAGAAATCTTTATAAATATATATTTTAGGTAGGACGTTTGTTCTACCTATTTTTATTTAGGAAAAAGTGCTGTTCAGGTGAGGATATTGTTTTTTTAGAAATAATTTTCTATTTGCTTCTTTGTTTGGATAAAATAATCTTACAAAGTTTTCTTTGAAGATTGTTAGGAAAAGGAGTAGGATATGAAATTTAGTAAACGGCATTATCGTCCTCAGGTAGATCAGATGGACTGCGGTGTGGCTTCATTAGCCATGGTCTTTGGTTATTATGGTAGTTATTATTCTCTGGCTCACTTGCGAGAGTTGGCCAAGACGACCATGGATGGGACTACGGCTTTAGGCTTAGTCAAGGTTGCAGAGGAAATTGGTTTTGAGACGCGAGCAATAAAGGCGGACATGACCTTGTTTGATTTGCCGGATGTAACTTTTCCTTTTGTGGCTCATGTGCTTAAGGAAGGGAAATTGCTCCATTATTATGTGGTGACTGGGCAAGACAAGAACAATATTCATATTGCAGATCCAGATCCTAGTGTTAAGCTGACCAAGATTTCTCGTGAGCGTTTTGCTAAGGAGTGGACAGGAATCACTATTTTTATGGCCCCATCTCCGACTTATAAGCCTCATAAGGAACAAAAAAATGGTCTGCTCTCCTTTATCCCTATATTAGTGAAACAGCGAGGTTTGATTGTTAATATCGTTTTGGCGACCCTCTTGGTGACCTTGATTAACATTGTGGGTTCTTATTACCTTCAGTCTATCATCGACACTTATGTACCAGATCAGATGCGTTCAACCTTGGGCATTATCTCAATAGGACTAGTCATCGTTTATGTCCTTCAGCAAATCTTATCTTATGCGCAGGAATATCTTTTACTTGTTTTGGGGCAACGCTTGTCCATTGATGTGATTTTGTCTTATATCAAGCACGTTTTTCACCTGCCTATGTCCTTTTTTGCGACACGCAGGACAGGGGAAATCGTGTCTCGTTTCACGGATGCCAACAGTATCATCGATGCGCTGGCTTCGACTATTCTGTCAATCTTTTTGGATGTATCTACTGTCTTGATTATTTCAGTAGTTCTATTTTCGCAGAATAGCAATCTTTTTTTCATGAGTTTACTAGCTCTTCCTATCTACACAGTGATTATCTTTGCTTTTATGAAGCCCTTTGAAAAGATGAATCGGGATACCATGGAAGCCAATGCGGTTCTGTCTTCTTCTATCATTGAGGACATCAATGGCATTGAGACGATAAAATCCTTGACTAGTGAAACCTCCCGTTATCAAAAGATTGACAAGGAATTTGTGGATTATCTGAAAAAATATTTTGCCTATAGTCGGGCAGAAAGTCAGCAAAAGGCTCTGAAAAAGCTTGCCCAACTCTTACTCAATGTTGGCATTCTCTGGATGGGGGCTCTCCTAGTTATGGACAATAAGATGAGTTTGGGCCAGTTGATTACCTATAATACCTTGCTTGTTTATTTTACAAATCCTTTGGAGAATATCATCAATCTGCAAACCAAACTTCAGACAGCGCAGGTAGCTAATAACCGTCTGAATGAAGTTTATCTGGTTGCATCTGAATTTGAGGAAAAGAAAACAGTCTCAGATTTGAGCTTGCTAGAAGGAAATATGACTTTCAAGCAGGTTCACTACAAGTATGGCTATGGTCGAGATGTCTTGTCGGACATCAATCTAACCATTCCGCAAGGCTCTAAAGTGGCTTTTGTGGGAATTTCAGGATCGGGTAAGACGACGTTGGCTAAGATGATGGTTAATTTTTACGAACCAAGTCAGGGGGAGATTAGTCTGGGTGGTGTCAATCTCAATCAGATTGATAAAAAGGCTCTACGCCAGTATATCAACTACCTGCCTCAGCAACCCTACGTTTTTAATGGAACGATCTTGGAGAATCTTCTCCTTGGAGCTAAGGAGGGGACGACCCAGGAGGATATCTTGAGGGCAGTGGAGTTGGCAGAGATTCGGGAAGATATTGAGCGGATGCCACTGAATTACCAGACAGAATTGACTTCGGATGGAGCGGGCATTTCAGGTGGTCAACGTCAGAGAATCGCTCTGGCGCGTGCTCTCTTGACTGATGCACCTGTCTTGATCTTGGATGAGGCGACCAGCAGTCTGGATATTTTAACCGAGAAGCGAATTGTCGATAATCTGATGGCTTTGAATAAGACCTTGATTTTCATCGCCCACCGCTTGACCATTGCTGAGCGGACAGAGAAGGTTGTCGTTTTGGATCAGGGCAAGATTGTCGAAGAGGGTACACATATGGATTTACTGGCTCAGGGTGGTTTTTATGCCCACTTGGTTAATAGTTAGAGAGGAGAAAAGATGCAATCAGAATTTTTAGAAAGTGCTGAGTTTTACAATCGTCGTTACCATAATTTTTCTAGTTATGTGATTTTTCCAAGTTTTATTTTGTTTCTATTCTTGCTAGTTTTTTCAATATTTGCACAAAAGGAGATAAGCTTAACAGCCGGAGCTACGGTAGAACCTGCTCGTATCATTGCTACCATTCAGTCTAGTAGTAATAGTAAGATTGTGGCGAATCATTTGGCTGAAAATAAGTTTGTCAAGCAAGGGGATCTTCTCGTTCAATACCAAGAGGGAGCAGAAGCAGTTCAGGCTGAGAATTATGCTAGTCAGTTGGAAATGCTCAAGGATCAGAAGGTTCAACTGGAGTATTTAAAAGCAAGCCTTCAAGCGGGAAGTGATCAATTTCCTGAAGCAGATAAATTTGGCTATCAGCATAGTTTTTTAGATTATCTAAATCAAGCTGCTAGTCTGCGGAGTCAGGTTGAGCAACAAAATGCTAGTATATCATCTCAAAATGCAGCAGCCAGTGGTAGTCAGGCAGAATTAGGTAATCTCATTGGAGAAACCCAGTCTAAAATTAAAGAATATCAGCAAGCCAAGTCTGCTATTCAGGGTGATGGACACTTAGAGAGTGATCATCCGGCTTATGCTATTTATCAGTCGACAAAGGAGCAGGGATCGGAAACCAAACAGCAGGCCTTATCTCAGCTAGATGCTCAAATCACTCAGCTGGAGTTAACTCTTGCAGGTTATCGAGTACAGTATGCAGGATCAGGAACCCAGCAGGCCTATGCCTCTGGTTTAGGAAGTCAGTTGGAGTCATTAAAATCTCAGCAACTAGCCAAGGTAGGTCAGGAATTAACGCTCTTGGATCAGAAAATTCTTGAAGCGGAGTCGGGTAAAAAGATTCAAGGGAATCTTTTAGAGAAGGGGAAAATTACAGCAACAGAAGATGGTGTTCTACATTTGAATCCTGAGCATAGTCGATCCACCATCATTCCAGAAGGAACTATTCTCGCTCATCTTTTTCCGCAGTTGGCTAGAGAGAGGAAAGCAAAACTAACAGCTTATATCAGTTCTAAGGAAGTGGCTGGTCTCAAGCATGGAAATGAGGTACGATTTACAACGGTAACGGATGCCAATAAGCAGCTAGTATTGACCTCCAAGATTACGAATATCGATACCAGTGCGACTCAGACAGAAAAGGGCAATTTCTTTAAATTAGAGGCAGAGACGGATTTGGATGCTGAACAAGCAGAAAAACTTCGTTATGGACTTGAAGGTCGTTTGACTATGATTACAGGTAGGAAGAGTTTTTTACGCTACTATCTTGATCGTTTTTTGAAACAAGAATAAAGTTCTCATTTTAACTCAAATCAATCTTAGAAAATCGCAAATGAAAAATCATTTGCGATTTTTCTGTACTTTTTCAGATATGATATCAAATATAGTTCGTGAAATATTTGATTTTTAGTGTCTGTTGTGTTAGAATGATGTAAAGTAATACGAAAGGCGAACAAGAAAATGTCCAGTAAACTTATTTATACGGGAAAAGCTAAAGATATCTATACTACAGAAGACGAAAATGTGATTAAGTCGGTCTACAAGGACCAGGCCACTATGCTGAATGGAGCTCGCAAAGAGACCATTGAGGGTAAAGGTGTGTTAAATAATCAGATTTCGTCTCTTATTTTTGAAAAATTGAATGCTGCTGGTGTGGCGACACACTTTATCGAACGTATTTCTGACACCGAACAACTCAACAAGAAGGTGACCATTATTCCTTTGGAGGTTGTTCTTCGTAACGTGACTGCGGGTTCTTTTTCTAAACGTTTTGGCGTTGAAGAAGGTTTGGACTTGGAGACTCCAATCGTTGAATTTTACTACAAGAACGATGATTTGGATGATCCATTCATCAATGATGAGCATGTCAAGTTCTTGGATATTGCCAATGATGATCAAATTGCTTATATCAAGGAAGAAACGCGTCGTATCAATGAATTGCTGAAAGATTGGTTTGCACAAATTGGTCTGCGTTTGATTGACTTTAAATTGGAATTTGGTTTTGATAAGGACGGTAAGATTATCTTGGCAGATGAATTTTCACCAGACAACTGCCGTCTTTGGGATGCGGAAGGGCACCATATGGATAAGGATGTTTTCCGTAGAGATTTAGGCAGTTTAACGGATGTATATAAGGTTGTATTAGAGAAATTGCAGGGCTTTAAGTAACTTGTTTGAAAGGTAAAACCTTCGTCTTCGATAACCTATTTGAATAGAAATAAAGGAAATAAAATGGATAAACGTATTTTCGTTGAGAAAAAAGCTGATTTTCGTGTGAAATCTCACTCTTTAGTAAAAGAATTACAGCATAATCTTCAGTTGAAAACCTTGAATGATCTTCGAATCGTTCAGGTTTACGATGTCTTTAATTTGGCAGAGGACTTGTTTGCGCGTGCGGGAAAACATATCTTCTCTGAACAAGTGACCGATACTGTTTTGGACGAGGCTGCGGTTAAGGCTGATCTTGAGAAGTATGCTTTCTTTGCGATTGAAAGTTTGCCTGGTCAATTTGACCAACGTGCGGCATCTTCACAAGAAGCTTTGCTTTTGCTTGGTAGTTCAAATGATGTAACAGTGAACACAGCGCAACTTTACTTGGTTAACAAGGATATTGATGCGAATGAGTTGGAAGCTGTCAAAAACTATCTCTTGAACCCAGTGGATTCTCGTTTCAAAGATATCACTGTTGGCATTGCGAAACAGGATTTCTCTGAGTCTGACAAGACCATTCCAAACTTGGATTTCTTTGAAACTTTTACAGCAGAAGATTTTGCACAGTATAAGGCTGAGCAAGGCTTGGCCATGGAAGTGGATGACCTTCTCTTCATTCAAGATTACTTCAAATCCATTGGACGTGTACCAACTGAGACTGAGTTGAAGGTTTTGGATACTTACTGGTCTGACCACTGCCGTCATACAACTTTCGAGACTGAGTTGAAAAACATAGACTTCTCAGCTTCTAAATTTGAAAAACAATTGCAAGCGACTTATGACAAGTATATTGCCATGCGTGATGAGTTGGGACGTACCGAAAAACCTCAAACCTTGATGGATATGGCCACTATTTTTGGCCGTTATGAGCGTGCTAATGGTCGTTTGGACGACATGGAAGTGTCTGATGAAATCAACGCCTGCTCAGTTGAAATTGAAGTGGATGTCAATGGTGTCAAAGAACCATGGCTTCTCATGTTCAAGAACGAAACCCACAACCACCCAACTGAAATCGAACCATTTGGTGGAGCGGCTACTTGTATCGGTGGTGCCATTCGTGACCCATTGTCAGGTCGTTCCTACGTTTACCAAGCCATGCGTATCTCAGGTGCTGGTGATATTACAGCTCCAATTTCAGCGACTCGTGCTGGTAAATTGCCACAACAGGTGATTTCTAAAACAGCGGCTCACGGTTATTCTTCATACGGTAACCAAATTGGTCTTGCAACAACTTATGTTCGTGAATACTTCCACCCAGGTTTCGTCGCTAAGCGTATGGAGCTAGGTGCAGTTGTCGGTGCGGCTCCTAAGGAAAATGTTGTCCGTGAAAAACCTGAAGTAGGTGATGTGATTATCTTGCTTGGTGGTAAGACTGGACGTGACGGTGTCGGTGGTGCGACAGGTTCTTCTAAAGTTCAAACGGTTGAATCTGTTGAAACAGCTGGTGCTGAAGTTCAAAAAGGGAATGCCATCGAAGAACGTAAGATTCAACGTCTTTTCCGTAATGGAGAAGTGACACGTCTAATCAAGAAATCAAATGACTTTGGTGCTGGTGGTGTTTGTGTGGCTATCGGTGAATTGGCAGATGGTCTTGAAATTGATCTAGACAAAGTGCCATTGAAATACCAAGGTTTGAACGGTACAGAAATTGCCATCTCTGAATCTCAAGAGCGTATGGCTGTAGTGGTTCGTCCAGAAGATGTGGATGCCTTCATTGCAGCATGTAACAAAGAAAATATTGATGCTGTTGTCGTTGCGACAGTGACTGAAAAACCAAATCTTGTCATGCACTGGAATGGTGAAACCATCGTTGATTTGGAACGTCGTTTCCTTGATACAAACGGTGTGCGCGTAGTTGTAGATGCTAAGGTGGTTGACAAGGATGTCAAGCTTCCAGAAGAACGTCAAACATCTGCTGAAACCCTTGAAGCTGATACTCTTGAAGTCTTGGCTGACCTTAACCACGCAAGTCAAAAAGGTTTACAAACCATCTTTGATAGCTCAGTTGGTCGTTCAACAGTTAACCACCCACTTGGTGGTCGCTACCAAATCACACCAACGGAAGCTTCTGTACAGAAATTGCCAGTCCAACATGGTGTAACGCATACGGCTTCAGTCATGGCACAAGGATTCAACCCTTATGTAGCAGAATGGTCTCCATATCATGGTGCTGCCTATGCGGTTATCGAAGCAACAGCTCGTTTGGTTGCTGCTGGTGCAAACTGGTCTAAGGCTCGCTTCTCTTACCAAGAGTACTTCGAGCGTATGGATAAACAAGCAGAGCGTTTTGGTCAACCAGTAGCTGCTCTCCTTGGATCCATTGAAGCTCAGATTCAACTTGGTTTGCCATCTATCGGTGGTAAAGACTCTATGTCTGGTACTTTTGAAGAATTGACGGTACCACCAACCTTGGTTGCTTTTGGGGTAACAACTGCAGATAGCCGCAAGGTACTTTCTCCGGAATTCAAAACTGCTGGTGAAAATATTTACTACATCCCAGGTCAAGCTTTGGCACAAGAAATTGATTTCAATCTCATCAAGTCTAACTTTGCTCAATTTGAAGACATCCAAGCTGACCATAAAGTCACATCTGCATCAGCTGTCAAATATGGTGGTGTGGTTGAAGCTCTTGCTCTTGCAACATTTGGTAACCATATTGGTGCAAACGTCGAATTAGCTGACTTTGACACTGCCTTGACAGCCCAATTGGGTGGATTCGTCTTCACATCTCCTGAAGAGATTTCAGGTGTTGCCAAGATCGGACAAACAGTAGCTGACTTTACACTTACTGTCAATAGTGTAACGCTTGATGGACACAAACTTGACAGTGCCTTCCAAGGTAAATTGGAAGAAGTTTACCCAACAGAATTTGCACAAGCAACTGAGTTGGAAGAAGTACCTGTTGTAGCATCAAACGCTGTGATCAAAGCTAAAGAAACAGTTGAGACACCAGTGGTTTACATCCCAGTATTCCCAGGTACGAACTCTGAGTACGATTCAGCTAAGGCCTTTGAAAAAGAAGGTGCAAAAGTTAACTTGGTACCATTTGTAACATTGAACGAAGAGGCGATTGTCAAGTCTGTTGACACCATGGTTGACAATATCGAAAAAGCTAACATTATCTTCTTTGCAGGTGGCTTCTCAGCAGCGGATGAACCAGATGGATCAGCTAAATTTATCGTTAACATCTTGCTTAATGAAAAAGTACGTGCAGCCATTGATAGCTTCATCGAACGTGGTGGTTTGATTATTGGTATCTGTAACGGATTCCAAGCTCTTGTTAAATCAGGTCTTCTTCCATACGGTAACTTTGAAGATGCAAGCAGCACGAGTCCAACCCTCTTCTACAATGATGCCAATCAACACGTGGCTAAGATGGTGGAAACACGTATTGCCAATACCAACTCACCATGGCTTGCTGGAGTGGAAGTTGGTGACATCCATGCCATCCCAGTATCACACGGTGAAGGTAAGTTTGTTGTGACAGCTGAGGAATTTGCAGAGCTTCGTGACAATGGTCAAATCTTTAGCCAATATGTTGACTTTGAAGGTAAACCAAGCATGGATTCAAAATACAATCCTAACGGATCTGTCAATGCTATCGAAGGTATTACAAGTAAGAACGGTCAAATTATTGGTAAGATGGGTCACTCAGAACGTTTCGAAGATGGTCTCTTCCAAAATATTCCAGGAAATAAAGACCAGCACCTCTTTGCATCAGCTGTGAAATACTTTACTGGGAAGTAAGATTTGCAGATTTTTTAATAGATAACCATCAGTGAATGTAAAATCAAGTAGATGTAACTTGCGATAATTGCAAATGATTTGTTGTTGCGAGTGAAACGAGCTTCTACCGTATCATTCCGTTGTAGTATTGTTAAGGAATGATACACAAATAAAAATTAGGTATATAAAATGACATACGAAGTAAAATCTCTTAATGAAGAATGTGGTGTTTTTGGTATCTGGGGCCACCCAGATGCTGCCAAAATGACCTATTTTGGACTCCATAGTCTTCAGCACCGTGGTCAGGAGGGGGCAGGTATCCTCTCCAATGACCATGGACAATTGAAGCGTCATCGTGATATGGGGCTTTTATCAGAAGTCTTCAAAAATCCTGCTAATTTGGATAAATTGACAGGAACTGGAGCGATTGGACATGTGCGTTATGCGACTGCGGGAGAAGCTTCTGTAGACAATATCCAACCTTTCCTCTTTCGCTTTCACGATATGCAGTTTGGTTTGGCTCATAACGGTAATCTGACCAATGCAGAATCTCTCAAGCAAGAATTGGAACAAAGAGGGGCAATCTTCAGTTCAACCTCTGATTCAGAAATCTTGGCTCACTTGATTCGCCGTAGCCACAATCCAAGTCTAATGGGTAAAATCAAAGAAGCACTCAGTCTGGTTAAAGGTGGTTTTGCTTATCTCTTGATGTTTGAAGATAAGTTGATTGCAGCCCTTGATCCAAACGGCTTTCGTCCTCTGTCAATCGGAAAAATGGGGAATGGAGCAGTAGTGGTTTCATCTGAAACCTGTGCCTTTGAAGTCATCGGTGCTGAGTGGATTCGCGATGTGAAACCAGGCGAGATTGTTATTATTGATGATAATGGCATCCAGTATGACAGCTATACAAATGATACTCAACTGGCTATCTGTTCCATGGAGTATATCTACTTTGCCCGTCCTGACTCCAATATCCATGGTGTCAATGTCCATACGGCTCGTAAGCGAATGGGAGCTCAATTAGCACGTGAGTTCAAGCATGAAGCTGACATTGTGGTCGGTGTGCCAAACTCCTCACTCAGTGCAGCTATGGGCTTTGCCGAAGAATCAGGTCTGCCAAATGAAATGGGTCTTATCAAGAACCAATATACACAACGGACCTTTATCCAGCCGACTCAAGAATTGCGCGAGCAAGGAGTTCGAATGAAATTGTCTGCCGTTTCTGGTGTCGTTAAAGGCAAACGTGTGGTCATGATTGATGACTCTATCGTACGAGGAACAACATCACGTCGCATTGTTCAGCTTTTGAAAGAAGCAGGAGCATCAGAAGTGCATGTTGCCATTGGTAGTCCTGCTCTTGCCTATCCATGTTTTTACGGGATTGATATCCAGACACGTCAGGAGTTGATTGCGGCCAATCATACCGTTGAGGAAACTTGCCAAATCATTGGTGCGAATAGCCTGACTTATCTTTCTATTGATGGATTGATTGACTCTATTGGGATTGAAACAGATGCGCCAAATGGCGGTCTCTGTGTGGCTTACTTTGATGGGAACTATCCAACTCCTCTCTATGATTATGAAGAAGAATATCGTAGAAGTTTGGAAGAAAAAACGAATTTTTACAAATAAAATTCCCCATTGAAGGAAAGGAAAAGGAATAAACAAATGACAAATAAAAATGCTTATGCGCAGTCTGGTGTGGACGTTGAAGCGGGTTATGAAGTTGTTGAACGGATCAAAAAACACGTGGCACGTACGGAGCGTGCAGGTGTTATGGGAGCTCTTGGTGGTTTCGGTGGTATGTTTGACCTTTCAAAAACAGGTGTCAAAGAGCCAGTTTTGATCTCAGGTACAGATGGTGTTGGTACTAAGCTAATGCTTGCCATCAAGTACGACAAACACGATACCATCGGACAAGACTGTGTAGCTATGTGTGTCAACGATATCATCGCTGCAGGTGCAGAGCCTCTTTACTTCTTGGACTATATCGCAACTGGTAAAAATGAACCAGCTAAACTAGAACAAGTTGTTGCTGGTGTGGCTGAAGGTTGTGTGCAAGCTGGTGCAGCCCTTATCGGTGGTGAAACGGCTGAAATGCCTGGTATGTACGGTGAAGATGACTATGACTTGGCTGGTTTTGCTGTTGGTGTTGCAGAAAAATCTCAAATCATCGACGGTTCAAAAGTAGCTGAAGGGGATGTGATTCTTGGGCTTGCTTCAAGCGGTATCCACTCAAATGGTTACTCACTTGTTCGTCGTGTCTTTGCTGATTACACAGGTGAAGAAGTTCTCCCAGAATTGGAAGGGAAGAAACTTAAAGACGTTCTTTTGGAACCAACACGTATCTACGTCAAAGCAGCTTTGCCACTCATCAAAGAAGAATTGGTTAACGGTATTGCCCACATCACAGGTGGTGGTTTTATCGAAAATGTACCACGTATGTTCTCAGATGACTTGGCTGCTGAAATTGATGAAAGCAAGGTTCCTGTTCTTCCAATTTTCAAAGCCCTTGAAAAATATGGCCAAATCAAACACGAAGAAATGTTTGAAATCTTCAACATGGGTATTGGTCTCATGCTTGCGGTTAAACCAGAGAATGTGGAACATGTCAAAGAACTTCTTGACGAACCTGTTTATGAAATTGGTCGTATTGTGAAGAAAGATGGCGCAAGTGTGGTGATTAAATAATGACTAAAAGGATTGCTGTTTTTGCCTCTGGTAACGGCTCAAACTTTCAGGTGATTGCGGAACAATTTCCAGTAGAATTTGTTTTCTCAGATCACCGAGATGCCTATGTCTTAGAGCGTGCCGAAAAGCTAGGGGGTTTATCTTATGCCTTCGAACTCAAAGAGTTTGAGAACAAGGCAGACTATGAAGGAGCCATCGTTGAACTCTTGGATGAGCACCAGATTGACTTGGTTTGTCTCGCAGGCTACATGAAAATCGTCGGGCCAACCTTGTTAGCAGCTTATGAAGGTCGTATCATCAATATTCACCCAGCTTATCTCCCTGAATTCCCAGGTGCTCATGGGATTGAGGATGCTTGGAATGCAGGCGTTGACCAGTCTGGCGTGACTATTCACTGGGTGGACTCTGGTGTTGATACCGGTAAGGTCATCAAACAGGTTCGTGTACCACGCCTTGAAGGGGATACCCTGGATACTTTCGAAACTCGCATCCACGAAACAGAGTACAAACTTTATCCAGAAGTCTTGGAACATTTGGGAGTGGAGAGAAAGCAAGAAGGAAATCAGAGATGATTTTGTAGCAGAGCTAAAGGCCATCAGCTAAGGAGAATTTATGGGTTTATTTGATTTTTTTAAGAAAAAATCTTCTGGCGAAGAAAAGCCGATTAAAGATGAAGACAAGATTGTTGTTGAATCTGAAAATACAGATGATAGTGCTCCAGGATGGGAAGCCATTGATGCAGAGTTTAATCGTATATATCCTGATCAGCCAAATCCTCTTCATTATGGAACGGTTATTAAGTATATGTTAGGTGGGCCAGATCCGCTTGATGGTATTAGTGTTTATGATGCAGGAGAGTTTTGGCATTTTGTTAGCTACGGCTTGTCAGAATTATATACAAAAGAAAGCGAAGACCCTGAATATAGTGGTTATGGAATTGAATTGACTTTTAAGTTAAAGAAATCAAATAATGACGAAGAAGAAATAAAAAATGGTTGTGGTTTGCTACAATATGTTGCAAGATATATTTTTCAAACAGGTAAAGTGGTTTTGCCCGAAGAATACATTTATACCAAGCAGACAGTAGGGATTGATGCCCAGCAGAAGTCTAATCTGACAGGATTTTTGACTGCTGCTGATGATTTAGCTGATACCATTGATACTCCGCATGGAAAAGTGGAATTTGTGACCTTGATTGGTGCGACAGATGCCGAACTGCGAAGTGTTTACGAAAGTGAGAAAAGTAAGTTTGAAGTTAGGAACTTGCTACAAGAACTGGGGAATCAGCTGACAGACTATAATCGTCAGTCTCTAGTTTAACTGATGTGAAAGAGCCTCTTGATTCAAGGAAAGGAAGAAAAATGACTAAACGAGCACTTATTTCAGTCTCAGACAAAGCGGGCATTGTTGAATTTGCCCAAGAACTTAAAAAACTTGGTTGGGATATCATCTCTACAGGTGGGACCAAGATTGCCCTTGATAATGCCGGTGTTGATACCATTGCCATTGACGATGTGACTGGTTTCCCGGAAATGATGGACGGTCGTGTGAAGACCCTCCATCCAAATATTCATGGCGGACTCTTGGCTCGTCGTGACTTGGATAGCCACTTGGAAGCGGCTAAAGACAACAAGATTGAGCTCATTGACCTTGTTGTGGTCAACCTTTACCCATTCAAGGAAACGATTCTTAAACCAGATGTGACTTACGCGGATGCGGTTGAAAATATCGATATTGGTGGGCCATCTATGCTTCGCTCTGCAGCGAAGAACCACGCTAGCGTCACAGTTGTGGTAGATCCTGCTGACTATGCTGTTGTTCTTGACGAATTGTCAGCGAACGGCGAAACAAGCTACGAAACTCGCCAACGTTTGGCAGCGAAAGTCTTCCGCCACACAGCAGCCTATGATGCCTTAATCGCAGAATACTTCACAGCTCAAGTAGGGGAAAGTAAACCTGAGAAACTCACTTTGACGTATGACCTTAAGCAACCAATGCGTTACGGTGAAAACCCTCAACAAGACGCAGACTTCTACCAAAAAGCTTTGCCAACGGATTACTCCATTGCATCCGCTAAACAGCTGAATGGGAAAGAATTGTCCTTCAACAATATCCGTGATGCTGATGCCGCTATCCGTATCATCCGTGACTTCAAAGATCGTCCAACCGTGGTGGCTCTCAAACACATGAACCCATGTGGGATCGGTCAAGCTGACGACATCGAAACTGCTTGGGACTACGCTTATAAGTCTGACCCAGTATCCATCTTCGGCGGTATCGTCGTTCTAAACCGTGAAGTAGATGCTGCGACAGCTCAAAAAATGCACGGTGTTTTCCTTGAAATCATCATTGCACCAAGCTATTCTGACGAAGCACTTGAAATCTTGACGACTAAGAAGAAAAACTTGCGCATTCTTGCCTTGCCATTTGACGCACAAGATGCCAGCGAAGCAGAAGCAGAATACACAGGTGTTGTTGGTGGTCTCCTCGTTCAAAACCAAGACGTTGTCAAAGAAAGTCCAGCTGACTGGCAAGTGGTGACTAAACGCCAACCAACTGAGACAGAAGCGACAGCTCTTGAGTTTGCTTGGAAGGCTATCAAGTACGTCAAATCTAACGGTATCATCGTGACCAATGACCACATGACACTTGGTGTTGGCCCAGGTCAAACCAATCGCGTGGCTTCAGTCCGCATCGCTATTGACCAGGCTAAAGACCGTCTTGATGGCGCTGTTCTTGCTTCAGACGCCTTCTTCCCATTTGCGGATAACGTGGAAGAAATCGCCAAAGCAGGTATCAAGGCTATCATCCAACCAGGTGGATCAGTCCGTGACCAAGAGTCAATCGAAGCGGCTGATAAATATGGCTTGACTATGGTCTTCACAGGAGTGAGACATTTTAGACATTAAGAAAATGAAAGGGAAGAAAACAGTTTCTTTCCTTTTTTTGATTAAAAAGCTGAACGAAACAAGATTAAAACGAACGTTTATGGTATAATGTTAGTAAATAATTCGCAAAAGAGGTTGAGAGATGAAACTGTTGGTTGTTGGCTCAGGTGGTCGTGAGCATGCGATTGCTAAGAAATTATTAGAGTCTAAAGACGTTGAGAAAGTTTTCGTGGCACCTGGAAATGACGGTATGACCTTAGATGGACTTGATTTGGTAAATATCTCTATTTCCGAACATTCTAAGTTGATCGACTTCGCAAAAGTCAACGATATTGCTTGGACCTTTATCGGTCCAGATGATGCCCTTGCTGCTGGAATCGTGGATGATTTCAATGCAGCTGGGCTCAAGGCTTTTGGTCCGACAAAAGCTGCGGCTGAGCTGGAGTGGTCCAAGAATTTTGCTAAGGAAATCATGGTCAAGTACGACGTTCCGACAGGGGCCTATGGGACCTTTTCAGACTTCAAGGAAGCTAAGGCTTACATCGAGGGAAAAGGCGCTCCAATAGTCGTCAAGGCAGATGGTTTGGCCCTTGGGAAAGGTGTCGTTGTTGCGGAGACAGTTGAGCAAGCAGTTGAAGTCGCTCATGAGATGCTTTTGGACAATAAATTCGGTGATTCAGGCGCGCGCGTGGTCATCGAGGAATTCCTTGACGGGGAAGAGTTCTCTCTCTTTGCCTTTGTCAATGGAGACAAGTTCTATATCATGCCAACGGCTCAGGACCACAAACGTGCTTATGATGGCGACAAGGGTCCTAACACTGGTGGGATGGGTGCCTATGCACCAGTTCCTCACTTACCACAGAGCGTGGTTGACACAGCGGTTGACACCATTGTCAAGCCAGTTCTTGAAGGCATGATCAAAGAAGGTCGTCCGTATCTTGGTGTCCTTTACGCGGGGCTTATCTTGACAACTGATGGACCGAAAGTCATCGAGTTCAACTCACGCTTTGGAGATCCAGAAACGCAAATCATCTTGCCTCGTTTGACATCTGACTTTGCAGAAAACATCACTGACATTTTGGATGGCAAAGAGCCAGCCATCACTTGGACGGACAAGGGTGTGACACTAGGTGTGGTTGTAGCCTCAAATGGCTATCCACTCGCTTATGAGAAGGGTGTCAAGCTTCCAGCTAAGACAGAAGGTGACATCATCACTTACTATGCCGGTGCAAAATTCGCTGAAAATAGCCAAGACCTCCTCTCAAACGGCGGACGTGTCTACATGCTCGTCACAACAGCAGACACCGTCAAAGATGGCCAAAACATTATCTACAACCAACTCAACAAACAAAACACAGAAGGTCTCTTCTATCGTACTGACATCGGTAGCAAGGCAATAAAAGATTAACAGATACTAATTTGTCATGGCGAGCGAAAGCGAGCCAAACCCGATAATGGTCGCCGTGGTGAAAAGACCAGCACAGTGAATGTTCTGGTCGGGGGAAACTTTGAGACCTTAGGCTCAAAGTTTAGGAATGAAACCGAAGGTTTGCTTCCGTCCCCACCACCCAAGACCATTATCAAAAAAGAAAAGGATATTAACTATGAAACCAGTAATTTCCCTCATCATGGGCTCAAAATCCGACTGGGCAACCATGCAAAAAACAGCAGAAGTCCTAGACCGCTTCGGTGTAGCCTACGAAAAGAAAGTTGTTTCCGCACACCGTACACCAGACCTCATGTTCAAACATGCGGAAGAAGCACGTAGTCGTGGCATAAAGGTCATCATCGCTGGTGCGGGTGGTGCTGCCCACTTGCCAGGGATGGTTGCTGCAAAAACAACCCTTCCAGTTATCGGGGTACCTGTCAAATCACGTGCCCTTAGTGGCGTGGACTCGCTCTATTCTATCGTACAGATGCCAGGTGGTGTGCCTGTCGCAACTATGGCTATTGGTGAAGCGGGTGCTACTAACGCTGCCCTCTTTGCCCTCCGTCTCCTCTCAGTAGAAGACGAAACCATCGCGACTGCACTTGCTAATTTTGCTGAAGAGCAAGGAAAAATCGCAGAGGAGTCTACAAATGAGCTCATCTAAAACAATCGGAATTATTGGGGGCGGTCAGCTTGGTCAGATGATAGCCATTTCTGCTATCTACATGGGTCACAAGGTTATCGCGCTGGATCCTGCAGTGGATTGTCCGGCCTCTCGCGTAGCGGAAATCATCGTGGCTCCCTATAACGATGTGAACGCCCTACGTCAGCTGGCTGAGCGATGTGATGTCCTTACCTATGAGTTTGAAAATGTCGACGCTGATGGTTTGGACGCTGTTATCAAAGACGGTCAGCTTCCTCAAGGGACCGACCTACTTCGCATCTCCCAAAACCGAATCTTTGAGAAGGACTTTCTTTCCAACAAGGCACAAGTCACTGTGGCCCCTTACAAGGTCGTAACTTCTAGCAAAGACTTGGCAGATACCGACCTCTCGAAAAACTATGTCCTCAAGACAGCAACCGGTGGTTACGATGGCCATGGTCAGAAGGTCATTCGTTCGGAAGCAGACTTGGAAGAAGCCTATGCACTAGCTGATTCAGCGGACTGTGTCTTGGAAGAATTTGTCAACTTTGACCTTGAGATTTCTGTCATCGTGTCAGGAAATGGCAAGAATGTGACAGTCTTCCCTATTCAGGAGAATATCCATCGTAACAACATTCTTTCAAAAACTATTGTGCCTGCTCGCATTTCTGAAAGTCTAGCAGACAAAGCCAAGACCATGGCAGTGCGAATCGCTGAACAATTGAACCTTTCTGGAACTCTTTGCGTGGAAATGTTTGCGACAGCTGATGATATTATCGTTAATGAGATTGCTCCACGCCCACACAACTCAGGCCACTACTCGATTGAAGCCTGCGACTTTTCTCAGTTTGACACTCATATTCTGGGTGTTCTGGGAGCACCATTGCCAGACATCAAACTACATGCACCAGCAGTCATGCTCAATGTTCTTGGTCAGCATGTTGAGGCTGCTGAAAAATATGTGACAGAAAATCCAAGCGCCCACCTCCATTTGTATGGTAAAATAGAAGCGAAGCACAACCGCAAGATGGGACATGTGACTTTGTTTAGTAGTGTGCCGGATGAGGTTGAGGAGTTTGGGAAAGGGATTGATTTTTAAGTGAAAATAGCGATTCTAGGACTCGGAGTGATCGGGACCACTTATGCCTACGCCTTTCAAAAAGCAGGCCATCAAGTGGAACACGTACTGAGAGATAGTAAGAAAAACAATGCACCGAAGGAGTTGTCAGTTGATCTGCTAGATGGTCGCTATCATTCCAAAGGTGAGAACAAGCATGATACTTATGAGGTTCATGTGGCAGAAGCTCATTCGGAATATGATTTTATTTTTCTCAGTGTGCGTCATGGACTTGTCAAAGAAGCTGTGGAAACCTTGCGAAAAAACAATATCAAAGGCATCCTTGTTTTCTTTTGTAATTTCTGGGATAATCGAAAAGAGGTCCAAGAGTGGGCAGGGAATTACGACTATATTTTGGCCTTTCCGACAGCGGGTGGTCATATGCAGGAGAACCATTTGGATGGTGTCTTGTTCGACCATTTAATGCTAGAAGGTGAGCAAAAAGCACACATTTCAAACTACGCTGATCTGACGGCTTTACTAGTTTCTGCAGATTTGAAGTGGGAAGTGCCTCATGATATGGTCGAGTGGATTTGGATTCACATGGCGATTAACGCAGGTGTCACTTCGACAGCTGCTCGCTCAGGAAATTTGGAAAATCCAGAAGAACTGGCTTTGAACTTGATGAGTAGTTCATCGGAATTATCATTGGCCATCAAGGCCATTCGAGAAGCTTTGAAAGTCGTAGAAGCGCGTGGCGTGAATTTGAAGCTTTACAAAGCAGAACTATTGCCATACAAAATTCCCACTTGGATAGCCGGCAAAGCCATGAAAGTCATGTTTGCGAAAAATGAGCTGACCCGAAAAATTATGACTTTGCACAATGATAAACAGGACATCTTCTATTGTTGTCAAAGTGTTTATCAGACCGGTCAGGTGTTAGGTGTGAAGATGCCTATTCTGGAAGCAAATATGAAGGGCATTTCGATTTAGGAGTTTTTTATGATACAACTCATTGTCAACGCATTTGTTGAAAAAGAGAAGACTGGAGCAGTCGTCGAAGTCTTGTATGCTAGTAGTGATCACGAAAAGGTGAAAACTAAGTATGAAGAGCTAGTTGCACAATATCCTGATAACTATTTAGCTATCTATGATCTACCGCTGGATACGGATTTGAATACACTAGATCACTACCCATCTGTGTTTATTGGGAAAGAAGAATTTGAATAAAACGACTTTTAGTCGTTAAACGGATGTTTCACGCCATGGGGAAAGCGTAAGCGACGGAAATGTTGAGACTTTAGGCTTAAGATTTAGTCATGAGATTCCAAAGGAAGCTGCTGACGTCCGCCCTCCGCTCCACTTAAGTGAAACATCAAAAGAAAGGAAAATATAACAATGATCGAACGTTACTCTCGCCCAGAGATGGCGAACATTTGGACTGAAGAAAATAAATACCGTGCTTGGCTTGAGGTGGAAATCTTGGCTGACGAAGCATGGGCTGAATTGGGAGAAATTTCTAAGGAAGATGTGGCTTTGATTCGCGAGAAGGCGGATTTTGACATTGACCGTATTTTGGAAATCGAGCAGCAAACTCGTCACGATGTGGTTGCCTTCACACGTGCGGTTTCTGAGACGCTTGGTGAAGAGCGTAAGTGGGTTCACTATGGGTTGACTTCTACTGACGTGGTAGATACGGCCTATGGTTACCTCTACAAACAAGCCAACGACATCATCCGCAAGGATCTTGAAAACTTCCTCAATATCATCGCTGACAAAGCCAAAGAACACAAATTCACTATCATGATGGGGCGTACCCATGGTGTGCACGCTGAGCCGACAACTTTTGGTCTTAAATTGGCTACTTGGTACAGCGAAATGAAACGGAACATCGAGCGTTTCGAGCATGCGGCTGCTGGCGTCGAAGCTGGTAAGATTTCTGGTGCGGTTGGTAACTTTGCCAACATCCCACCATTCGTTGAAAAATACGTCTGCGACAAACTTGGTATCCGTGCTCAAGAAATCTCTACACAGGTCCTTCCTCGTGACCTTCACGCTGAGTATTTTGCAGTTCTTGCTAGCATTGCAACTTCTATTGAGCGTATGGCGACTGAAATTCGTGGTCTTCAAAAATCAGAACAACGTGAAGTGGAAGAGTTCTTTGCCAAAGGTCAAAAAGGTTCTTCAGCTATGCCTCACAAACGTAACCCTATCGGTTCTGAAAACATGACAGGTCTTGCGCGTGTGATCCGTGGTCACATGGTAACAGCTTATGAAAATGTATCACTCTGGCACGAACGTGACATTTCTCACTCATCAGCTGAGCGTATCATTGCACCAGATACAACCATCTTGATTGACTATATGCTTAATCGTTTCGGAAACATCGTTAAGAACTTGACAGTCTTCCCAGAAAACATGATCCGCAACATGAATTCTACATTTGGTTTGATCTTCAGCCAACGTGCTATGTTGGCTTTGATTGAAAAAGGTATGACGCGTGAGCAAGCTTATGACCTTGTTCAACCAAAGACTGCCCAATCATGGGATAATCAAGTAGACTTTAAACCACTTCTTGAAGCTGATCCAGAAGTGACTTCACGCCTCACTCAAGAAGAAATCGACGAAATCTTTAACCCAACTTACTATACCAAACGTGTGGATGAGATCTTCGAACGCATCGGTTTGGGTGACTAATAATCACAATAAAAAGCGAGACTTTTGTCCCGCTTTTTATTTGTGCTTAATCTTTTTTCTTGCTAAGTCCGTAAGCTGTGAGAGCAGTCATAAGACCAGTAGCAATCAACCATTCTGAACCTTGGCTTCCTGTTTCAGGAAGTTTATTTTCTTTTGCTACAGGAGCTGGGCTTTGAGGAAGAGCTTTGTTTTCCTCAGCAGGAACAGTTGCTGGAGCTGGTTCACTTGGAATTTCTAGTTTTGGTTTTTCTTCAGCGATAGCTGCTTGACCATGTTCATCACCAAGATGAGTGATAGGGTTACCAACTTCGATCACTTGAGCGACTGGTTCTTGAGCGACAACACTAGTAACCAATGTTTTAACTTCAGATCCATCAGCAGCAGTAGTCACAGAGTAAAAATGGCTACGACGACCGTTGACACCTGCAGTTACTAGACGAGTTTGTCCCTTAGGTAGTGAAGGAGTTTCGCGAGTGATGGTTGTAAATGGAATTTCTTCATCTTCGATGACTACACGAGGTTTATTTACAACAGGAGCTTGACCTTTTTCGTCTCCTACATGTGTCGCTAATGTTCCAACTTCGACAACTTGATTGACAGCTTCTTTCGTTACTTGTCTTTCAAGAACTGTTTCTGTTTGCTTGCCATTTTCAGTCGCAACTGAAAGATAGATAGTCCGTTCACCTTTGACACCTTCAGTGATGACTTTCTCTTGTCCTGCTGGAAGGTTAGGATTGTCTTTCTTAACAATCTCAAACGGAATTTCTTCTGTCTTAACTAGAAGCTCTGGTTGGTTTTCAACAGCAGCAGGAGTTTCGCTCTCATCGAGGCTTCCTGAGTGAGTTGCAGCTGGTTTGAGACCCAGTCTAGCAGCTTTGAGATTAGCTACAAGTGTATCCAATTCAGCTTGTTTGTTACGATTGAGGTTGTAGTTAAGAGCATCTTTAGCAGCCTTGAGAGCGTCGAGGCTTTCTGTGCTATATCCTTCTAAGTTTTCAGGGATTTGAGCAAGTTCTTCGCGTAGCGCTTTGTAATCAGCACGGAAGTAGTCCTTGTTGTGGTCTGCAAAGGCAGTCATGAGTTCAAAGATTTCTTCTTCCTTGTATTCTGCGCTTGGTCTATCAGCCCAGATAGCTAACATACTACCAACAGTAGGTAGGTCAACTTCAGGATATTTAGTTGATGCTAGTTGGTTAAATGGAGTTTTTTCAGTATTTTCAATAGCTTTCTTGAGGAAGCCACCGCCATCTTCTGGTTTTTGACCGAGAATGTAGTACCAATCCCCATTCGTGTTAAGGAATTTATAACCTTTGCTTGCTAGGTATTGAGGAGACGCAAGGTTGTAACCCCACCAGCCTTTAGACCAGTAAGAGATGATAACATCTTTATCAAACTCAACATCATCCTTGTCTTCGTAGTAGAAGCCATCGTTAAAGGCCATTGGTTGCAAGCCTTTTTCTTTAGCCATGGCAGCTAGGCTATTAGAGTATTCAGCAAATTTGCCGTAGAGACCATACCACTTGAGGTAGTACCAACCTTGAGCATTGGTAGCGTCATTAGCATACTCATCTGTACCATAGTTAAAGATCTTAGTCTTGCCTGCAAAGAAGTCCATGTACTTACCGATAAGGGCTTTTGTAAAGTTCATTGCTTCTTCGTTTTCAAGGTCCATAGTTGTTTTTGAAACCTTGTCAAAGTTAGCTTGAGGGTTTGCGATGCCTAATTTTTCCATAGCGACAAGCATAGCATCCATATGACCTGGGCTATTGATAGCTGGGATGAGTCCAATCCCTTTGTCCTTAGCATACTGGATAAGCTCAGTGATTTCAGCTTGGTTCAAAGTAGTTCCGTTAGGATCATCGTAGTAAGATTTTGTTCCTTCGGTGATGGCCTTTTTCACATCGTCGCTTGCATAAGTCTTGCCGTTTGCTGAGATACTCATATCATCAAGTAGGAAGCGAAGTCCATCGTTTCCAAGGAGCAAGTGAAGGTCAGAGTAACCGAGTTCGCTGGCTTTATCTACGATGCGTTTAAGTTGGTCTAGCGTGAAGTATTTACGTCCAGCATCGATAGAGATAACCTTGTTCTTAGCTAGTTTTTCAACTTCGCGTTTAGCATCTTCTTCTTTTTGAGCTTCTGGAGTGAAGGTCAAGTTGCTAACAGCTTCCTGGAGTTTTGCGATCGCTTGATCAATAGTATCTTGTTGAGCACGGCTGAGGTTGCTATCGAGAGCACGGATGGCTTTTTCGGCTTCTTTAACGGCTGCAATACTTTCTTCTGTGTAGCGAGTAAGGTCTGTTGGAACATCTTTCAGAGCTTGTTCAGCAGACTCGTAATCAGCAGCGAAGTATTCAGCATTTGAGTTTGCGAATTGACGCATGAGTTTGAAGAGACGAGATGGAGAGTAGCGAGCAGATGGAGTATCAGCCCAAGCAGCTACCATCCCACCGATAATAGGAACGTCAGCTCCTTCAGTTTTTGGTACAGAAGTAATCGGTGTGCTCTTAATGCCGTTCAATCCTTGATCTAGGTTATACCACCCTTGTCCGTCAGCATTACGGCCGAGAACGTAGTACCAAGCATCGTTAGTATTGAGGATTTCATGTCCTTTTTCAGCTAGTAATTTAGAAGAAGCGACATCGTAACCGCCCCAGCCACCAGTCCACATAGAGACGATGATGTCCTTGTCAAAGGTACCAAAACTTGTATCGCTATTATAGTAGATACCGTCGTTGAAGGCCATAGGTTTTAGACCGTGAGATTTGACGATACGAGCTAGGTCATTAGCATAGGCGATGAATTTGTCATAGCCCTTGTCTGGGAATCCATCTTCTGGATACCATTTATAGGCTTGAAGTACGCTCCATCCTTTAGCATCCGTAGCATCGTTAGCGTACTCATCCAAACCGATGTTGAAGATTTCAGACTTACCAGCAAAGTAGCCTGCATACTTGTCAATCAAAGCTTTTGTGAAGGCAACTGCTTTTTCATTATCAAGGTCAACAGTACGTGCTGATTCTTTACCAAAGTAGTTGAAGTTAGGTTTTTCAATGCCAAGTTCTTTCATGGCATTGAGGATAGCGTCCATGTGACCAGGACTGTTAACAGATGGGATAAGGCCGATACCTTTATCCTTAGCATAGTTAATCAAGTCGGTCATTTGACTTTCAGTTAGATGATTGCCGTTTGGATCGTTGTAGTAGGCGTTTGTTCCGTTTTCAACAGCGCGTTTGACATCGTCGCTCGCATAAGTCTTGTCTCCTACAGTTAGGGACATATCATCTAGCATAAAGCGCAAGCCGTCATTTCCGACTAGGAGATGAAGATCAGTATAGCCATAGTGTTTGGCTTTGTCGATGATTTCTTTCAGTTGTTCAGGAGAGAAGTATTTACGCCCTGCATCGATTGAAACGATTTTCTTTTTAGCTAGTTTTTCATTGACTTGAGCTGCTTTCTCTGTAGCGACTACTTTAGCAACTTCTTTGTTTTCTGCCTTTTCTGGTTCTGGCTGCTTAGCTTCTTCAGTTACTTCTGGTTTTGCTGGAGTTTCTTCGGTTGTAACAGTTTTTTCTACGATAGGAGCAGGAGTAGCTTCAACTTTTGGTGCTTCAGTGTTTGTTACAGGTGTCACTGGAGCTGCAGGAGCTACGGCTTCTGGTGTAGGACTAGTTTCAAGTTTTTCTTCGCTGGCCTGTGGAGACGATTCTCCTGCGGCTTGGATAGTAGGTTGATTCTCTGTTGTAGTAGGTACGACTCCATCAGCGGCAACAGCTTGTGCATGAAAGGCAAAGCCGATCAAGACAGAAGCTGCTCCGATTGCGTATTTACGAATAGAGAAACGCTGTTTATTTTCTGGTTTCATTAAATAACCTCCTAATTTATTGATTTGGTAGCGTTTTCACAAACTGATTCCATTGTATTATCTGAATCTAGTAAAGTCAAGTATTTTAATAAAATACCTATAAAAAATATAAGAAGTTATTTAATTTGAACTGATTTTAATTTTTACTCTGTTTTTAGTAAAATTTCTCCAAATTATAGTTTAAAGTCATTTGATATTTCCTACTAAAAGCTGGCGTGCTATAATGAAAAACAGAAAAGCCTGAAACAATTGTCTCAGACTTTTAAGTTTAGTGATCGCGATCACAAGAGATAAATTTAATCTTATAGAAATCAGAACGTTTGTAAGTTTCAATGTATTCCAACACTTGGCCAGTTGACTCAAGTTTAGTTGTCTTGGTTTGGAGAACAGTTGGGAATTGAGCGTCGATTCCTAGGATAGAAGCAGCATGTTCTGGAGTTGGAAATACAATTTCATTGATTTCTTCAAAATGCTCGTCATTCATGTGAATGTGGTAGTCCAATTTGAAACGATTATAGATAGAACTATAGTATTCAAGATTTGGATAGTTTGCATTGATGTATTGTTCAGGGATATAAGATGTATGGTAGATATAAGTAACACCGTTAGATTCACGGATACGTTCGATTTTGTAATAAAATTGATCGCCACGCAATCCCAATTTTTCTAAGTAGTTAAGATCGTTACCGCGTTCAATGGAAAGAACAGTGACTTTATCGTCCTTGGTTTCAAAAATTTCTACATCAGAAAATTCTACGAGTTTGTGCTTGCGAGCGCGAGCCACAAAGGTTCCCTTTCCTTGTTGGCGGACAATATAACCGTCTTTAGCAAGGTCGTTTAAGGCGCGAACAACAGTGATTGAACTTACGTCATACATTGCAATCAATTCTGCTTCAGTGTAGAACTTGTCGCCACTTGCAAATTGACCTGAAATGATTTTATTTTTCAATTCATCTTTGATATATTGATACTTTGGAATTGCCATATTTTCACCTCATTTTTTCCTTCTCCATCTTCGATTTTACCATAAATAGTTTGAAAATGATAGTAAATAATGTAAAAAAATAAAATAATATTCTAAGTGATTGACTTACATATTATTTACGGTTAAAAACTCATACATTTATGCTATCTAGATCGAAAATATTTAAGAAAAAAATTTTTTACAAGAATTTTAGAAAACAATTCAGTAAAAAAAAGAAAAATTTTAAATAATTTTCGAAAAATCTATTGACAAGATGGATTCATTAGTTTATCATTTAATATAACAACAAATGAAAGCGCAAACGGAAAAGTATGGGGTGGTAAAATGACAAGGTTTAAAATTGAGGATGATTTTTACCTAGATGGGGAACCATTCAAAATTTTATCTGGTGCCATTCATTATTTTAGAATTCCTGAAGAAGACTGGTATCATTCATTGTACAATCTCAAGGCTTTAGGTTTTAACACTGTTGAAACCTACGTCGCTTGGAATTTACATGAGCCAACTGAAGGAAACTTCAATTTTGAAGGCAATCTTGATATTGAAAAATTTCTTCAGACAGCTCAGGACTTAGGCTTGTATGCTATTGTTCGACCATCTCCCTTTATCTGTGCAGAGTGGGAATTCGGTGGTTTACCAGCATGGCTTTTAAATAAAGACATGCGAATCCGTTCCTCTGATCCAGCCTTTATAGAAATGGTAGGACGCTACTATGATCATTTACTTCCACGTCTTGTTCCAAGATTGTTGGATAATGGTGGTAACATCCTCATGATGCAGGTTGAAAATGAGTACGGTTCATACGGTGAGGACAAAACCTACTTGCGTGAGATTCGTCGATTGATGGAAGAACGTTCAGTGACTTGTCCGCTCTTTACATCTGATGGTCCATGGCGAGCAACTCTGAAAGCTGGTACCTTGATTGAAGATGATCTCTTTGTGACAGGGAACTTTGGTTCAAAAGCTAACTTTAACTTCTCGCAAATGCAAGAGTTCTTTGATGAGTATGGCAAGAAATGGCCATTCATGTGTATGGAATTCTGGGATGGATGGTTTAACCGATGGAAAGAACCAGTCATCACGCGTGAGCCAGAGGAGTTAGCAGAAGCTGTACATGAGGTACTAGAGCAAGGCTCTATCAACCTTTACATGTTCCACGGTGGAACTAACTTTGGTTTTATGAATGGTTGTTCAGCTCGAGGAACCATCGATTTACCACAAGTAACATCTTATGATTATGACGCTCTCCTTAATGAAGCTGGCAATCCGACTGCTAAATACATGGCAGTTAAAGAAATGATGGCGACTTACTATCCTGAGTATCCACAATTAGAGCCACTTTACAAAGAGAGTATGGAAGTTGAAACCATTCCACTGGGTGAGAAAGTTTCTCTTTTCGAAACCTTGGATAGCCTAACAAGTCCTATCGAGAGTCTCTATCCTAAGAAAATGGAAGAGTTGGGACAAAGCTATGGCTACCTACTTTATCGTACAGAAGCTAGCTGGGACGCAGAAGAAGAACGCATCCGTATCATTGATGGACGCGATAGAGCTCAGCTATTTGTAGATGGGAAATGGGTCGCAACTCAGTACCAAACTGAAATTGGAGAAGATATCTTCCATCAAGGAAAAAAGAAAGCGCTCTCTAGGTTTGACATCCTTATTGAAAATATGGGTCGTGTCAATTACGGGCATAAATTCCTAGCAGATACACAACGAAAAGGAATTCGTACTGGTGTCTGCAAAGACCTACACTTTATGCTTAACTGGGAACACTATCCGCTTCCACTTGATAATCCTGAAAAGATTGATTTTTCAAAAGGATGGACAGAAGGACAACCTGCCTTTTACGCCTACGACTTTGAAGTTGAGTTGCCAAAGGATACCTACTTAGACTTATCTGAGTTTGGTAAAGGGATTGCCTATGTCAATGGCCGTAATCTAGGACGTTTCTGGAATGTTGGTCCAACCTTATCACTTTATATTCCACACAGCTATCTCAAGGAAGGTGCTAACCGCATCATTATCTTTGAAACTGAAGGGGAGTATAAAGATCACATACATTTAACTCGTAAACCTACACTAAAACATATAAAGGGGGAAAATTTATGACAATTGTAGGATGCCGTATCGATGGACGTTTGATCCACGGACAAGTAGCAAACCTTTGGTCTGCTAAACTTAATGTTTCACGTATCATGGTCGTTGACAATGATGTTGTGAACAACGATGTTGAAAAGAGCGGATTGAAACTTGCAACACCACCAGGTGTAAAACTTAGCATTTTGCCAGTTGAAAAAGCTGCAGCTAATATCCTTGCTGGTAAATATGATAGCCAACGTCTTTTGATTGTAGCACGCAAACCTGACCGTTTCCTCGGTTTGGTTGAAGCAGGTGTGCCACTTGAAACTGTCAATGTCGGCAACATGTCTCAAACACCAGAAACACGTGCGATCACACGTTCTATTAACGTTGTTGATAAAGACGTAGAAGATTTCCACAAATTGGCGGAAAAAGGTGTTAAACTTACTGCTCAAATGGTTCCAAATGATCCAGTTTCAGACTTTTTGAGCTTATTAAAATAGGAAAAAATTTTTAGGAGGTCATTGTTATGATACAATGGTGGCAAATTTTACTTCTCACTTTGTACTCAGCTTATCAAATCTGTGATGAGTTGACGATCGTTTCTTCTGCAGGTTCCCCTGTATTCGCTGGTTTCATTACTGGTTTGATCATGGGAGATTTGACAACTGGTTTGTTTATCGGTGGTAGCTTGCAGTTATTCGTACTTGGGGTAGGTACCTTTGGTGGTGCTTCTCGTATCGACGCAACTTCTGGTGCGGTTCTTGCGACTGCTTTCTCAGTTTCACAAGGTATTGAAACTGACCTTGCGATCACTACAATCGCTGTACCAGTAGCGGCACTTTTAACTTACTTCGACGTACTTGGTCGTATGACTACTACATTCTTCGCACACCGTATTGATGCTGCGATCGAACGCTTTGACTACAAAGGAATCGAACGTAACTACCTTCTTGGTGCAGTTCCTTGGGCTCTTTCTCGTGCCCTTCCAGTATTCTTCGCCCTTGCTTTTGGTGGAGAATTCGTACAAGGTGTTGTAAACCTTGTTAAAGAATACCAATGGGTTGCAGACGGTTTGACTCTTGCAGGTCGTATGCTTCCAGGTCTTGGATTCGCTATCTTGCTTCGTTACCTTCCAGTTAAACGTAACCTTCACTACCTTGCTATGGGATTCGGTTTGACAGCTATGTTGACTGTACTTTACTCATACGTAACAGGTCTTGGTGGAGCAGTTGCTGGTATCATTGGAACTCTTCCTGCTGACGTTGCTGAAAAAATTGGCTTTGCCAACAACTTCAAAGGCTTGTCTATGATCGGTATCTCTATCGTAGGTATCTTCCTTGCGGTGCTTCACTTCAAAAATAGCCAAAAAGTAGCTGTAGCAGCACCTTCTACACCATCAGAAAGTGGGGAAATTGAAGATGACGAATTCTAATTACAAACTAACAAAAGAAGATTTTAATCAAATTAACAAACGTAGCTTGTTCACTTTCCAATTGGGATGGAACTACGAACGTATGCAAGCATCAGGTTACCTTTACATGATCTTGCCACAATTGCGTAAAATGTATGGAGATGGAACTCCTGAGTTGAAAGAAATGATGAAAGTTCATACTCAATTCTTCAACACTTCACCATTCTTCCACACAATCATCGCTGGTTTTGACCTTGCCATGGAAGAAAAAGATGGCGTTGGTTCAAAAGATGCGGTTAACGGTATCAAGACTGGTTTGATGGGACCATTCGCTCCTCTTGGAGATACTATCTTTGGTTCACTTGTACCTGCTATCATGGGATCTATCGCTGCAACAATGGCTATCGCTGGTCAACCTTGGGGTATTTTCCTTTGGATCGCAGTTGCAGTAGCGTATGACATCTTCCGTTGGAAACAGTTGGAATTTGCCTACAAAGAAGGGGTTAACCTAATCAACAACATGCAAAGCACTTTGACAGCTTTGATTGAAGCTGCATCTGTACTTGGTGTGTTCATGATGGGTGCTCTTGTAGCAACAATGATCAACTTTGAAATTTCATACAAATTGCCAATCGGTGAAAAGATGATTGACTTCCAAGACATCTTGAACTCAATCTTCCCACGCTTGCTTCCAGCAATCTTCACTGCCTTTATCTTCTGGTTGCTTGGTAAGAAAGGTATGAACTCTACAAAAGCTATCGGTATCATTATCGTGCTTGCCTTGGCTCTTTCTGCCTTTGGTAAATTTGCACTTGGAATGGGCGCATAATTTATGACTAAATCATTGATTTTAGTGAGCCATGGACGTTTTTGTGAAGAACTTAAAGGTAGCACAGAAATGATTATGGGTCCACAAGACAACATTCATGCAGTAGCTCTTCTTCCAGAAGATGGACCAGAAGATTTCACTGCGAAATTTGAAGCTGCTGTCGAAGGTTTGGATGATTTCCTAGTCTTTGCTGACCTCCTTGGTGGAACACCATGTAACGTGGTGAGCCGTCTGATTATGGAAGGTCGTGACATTGAACTTTATGTAGGAATGAATCTTCCAATGGTTATTGAATTTATCAATGCTAGCCTAACTGGCGCTGATGCAGATTATAAGAGTCGTGCTTCAGAAAGCATTGTGAAAGTTAATGATTTATTGGCAAGCTTCGACGACGATGAAGATGAATAATACTCTTCAAAAATCAAATTCAAACCACGTCAGCTTCGCCTTGCCGTACTTGAGTACAGCCTTCGGCTAGCTTCCTAGTTTGCTCTTTGATTTTCATTGAGTATAAGATGTGATTGCGTTAAAACGTTAAATCATCTTATAGAAAATATACATGGGAATGGGAGCGGCTCCCATTCCCATGTTTTCAATCATGAAACAATATTAGATTAGAGGTTTTCAATGCTAGATTATACAAAAGAAGATTTGCTTGAGTTGGGGGCAGAAATCACAACTCGCGAAATTTACCAACAACCAGACGTTTGGAAAGAAGCTTTTGAAGCTTATCAAGCACGACGTGATGAAATTGCAGCCTTCTTACAAGGAATTGCTGACAAACATGACTACATCAAGGTTATCCTGACTGGTGCTGGAACTTCTGCTTATGTAGGTGATACTCTCATTCCTTACTTTAAAGAAGTTTATGATGAACGTAAATGGAATTTCAATGCTATCGCGACAACTGATATCGTAGCAAACCCACAAACTTATTTGAAAAAAGATGTGGCGACTGTTTTGGTATCATTCGCGCGTAGCGGGAACTCACCTGAGAGTGTGGCAACAGTTGACTTGGCCAAGGCCTTGGTTGATGAACTTTATCAAGTAACTATCACATGTGCGGCTGAAGGGAAATTGGCTCTCCAAGCGCATGGTGATGACCGCAACCTCTTGTTGCTACAACCAGCTGCGTCTAATGATGCTGGCTTTGCTATGACTTCAAGCTTCACTTCAATGATGTTGACAGCACTTTTGGTATTTGATCCTACAGAATTTGCTGTTAAAGCTGAACGTTTTGAAGTGCTATCTAGTTTAGCTCGTAAAGTCCTTGATAATGTGGCAGATGTCAAAGAGTTGGTAGACCTAGACTTTAACCGAGTGATTTACCTAGGTGCAGGCCCATTCTTCGGACTTGCTCACGAAGCCCAGCTTAAAATTTTGGAATTGACTGCTGGTCAAGTTGCGACTATGTATGAAAGCCCAGTTGGCTTCCGTCACGGTCCAAAATCTCTGATCAACGAAGATACAGTCGTTCTGGTCTTTGGTACGACAACAGACTATACTCGTAAGTATGATTTAGACTTAGTTCGTGAAGTTGCAGGAGACCAAATTGCTCGACGCGTTGTTCTCTTGAGTGACCAAGTCTTTGGCCTTGAAAATGTTAAGGAAGTAGCACTTGGATGCGGTGGGGTTTTAAATGATGTTTACCGTGTCTTCCCTTATATTGTTTACGGTCAGTTATTTGCTCTCTTGACTTCGCTTAAAGTTGGTAACAGACCAGATACACCATCACCTACAGGTACAGTGAACCGTGTCGTTCAAGGTGTCATTATTCACGAATTTGAAAAATAAGGAAGAATCTATGAGTAAATTAACATTAAGCCCAAATAAACTTGCTTGCATGCAAAAACTCTCAGATGGAAATGGTATCATCTCAGCTCTTGCTTTTGACCAACGTGGTGCTTTGAAACGCCTTATGGCTCAATACCAAACAGAAGAGCCAACAGTAGCTCAAATGGAAGAACTTAAAGTCTTGGTAGCAGATGAATTGACTAAATACGCTTCATCAATGCTTCTTGACCCTGAATATGGCCTTCCAGCAACCAAAGCTCTTGATCCAAATGCAGGTCTTCTCCTTGCTTATGAAAAAACAGGATACGATACAACAAGTACAAAACGCTTGCCTGACTGCTTGGATGTTTGGTCTGCAAAACGTATTAAAGAACAAGGTGCAGATGCTGTTAAGTTCTTGCTTTACTATGACGTAGATAGCTCTGACGAACTCAACCAACAAAAACAAGTCTACATCGAACGTATTGGTTCTGAGTGTGTGGCTGAAGATATTCCATTCTTCCTTGAAATCTTGGCTTACGATGAAAAGATTGCTGATGCAGGTTCTGCAGAATATGCTAAAGTAAAACCACACAAGGTTATCGGTGCTATGAAGGTCTTCTCAGATCCACGTTTCAACATCGATGTCTTGAAAGTAGAAGTTCCAGTTAACGTGAAATACGTTGAAGGTTTTGGCGATGGAGAAATCGTTCATACACGTGAAGAAGCAGCTGCTTTCTTCAAAGCACAAGACGAAGCAACAAATCTTCCATACATCTACTTGAGTGCGGGTGTATCCGCTAAGCTCTTCCAAGAAACTCTTGTCTTTGCTCACGAATCAGGTGCAAACTTCAATGGTGTTCTTTGTGGACGTGCTACATGGGCTGGATCAGTTGAAGCTTACATCAAAGATGGTGAAGCAGCAGCTCGCGAATGGCTTCGTACAACTGGATTTGAAAACATTGATGAACTCAATAAAGTACTTCAAACAACAGCTACTTCATGGACTGAACGTGT
>NZ_JVHE01000082.1:0-42097 GCF_001072925.1 Streptococcus pseudopneumoniae
TTTTTTCCCGAGCCTTGAAATGAGAGAGCGAGGCATGATTTTGTAAATCATTTTTTCCCGAGCTAAGAAATAAGAAAGCGAGGTATGAGTTTGCAGATTTTTAATCTTTCTAAAGCGGACGTTTGTTGGGCATACCAGCCTTTCTTGGGTATTTATTTGGAGTTTCTTTTTTCTTCTCGACAATAGTAATGTATCGAGGGTCTCCGTTAGGAAGTGTGTAACTGAGATTATCTTCAACCTTACTAAAGAGAAGGTTAAGGGCATTTTTTGCCTCGGTCAATTCCTCTGGGGCATTGCTGGCCTTCAGTGCTAGCAATTTTCCACCGACTTTTAAGTAGGGAATAGTCAACTCGGACAAGACCTGCATACGGGCAACAGCACGAGCCGTAACGATATCAAACTGAGCACGGAAGTTCTTATCTTGGGCGAAGTCTTCTGCACGTCCGTGATAGAAGTGGACATTTTCTAACCCTAGTTCTTGGGCTAATAGATTTAGAAAGTTAATTCGTTTATTAAGGGAATCAATAATGGTCACATCTAGCTGAGGATAGAGAATCTTCATAGGGAGGCTAGGAAAACCTGCTCCAGCACCAATGTCTAAGAGTTTAATGGGCTGGTTTTCAATCAATCCCTGTAAAATAGGAGCGATGGAATCATAGAAGTGTTTGAGATAGACTTCTTCTTTTTCTGTAATAGCAGTTAGGTTGATTTTTTCATTCCATTCGACCAAGAGTTCAAAATAACGCTCAAATTGAACTTTTTGCTGGTCAGAAAGATTGATATTTTGTTCAGCTAGTAGTTGATAAAATGTTTCTGGTTTCATAGTAGTTTCCTTCTTTAGTATCATCTTATTTTACCACAAAAAGATGGAAATTTGATATACTGGTACTAATCTAAAAGCAGAAAGGAATTATATGATGACTTGGATTATTCTTGGAGTTCTTGCTCTTATTGTTACTTTCGTAATTGTTAGTTATAACGGTTTGGTTAAAAATCGCATGCAAACTAAGGAGGCATGGAGTCAGATTGATGTTCAGTTGAAACGTCGTAACGATCTCTTGCCAAACTTGATTGAGACCGTGAAAGGATATGCAAAGTATGAAGGTTCAACGCTTGAAAAAGTTGCAGAACTTCGTAATCAAGTAGCCGCAGCAACTTCACCAGCAGAAGCTATGAAGGCTAGTGATGCTCTTACACGTCAGGTTTCAGGAATCTTTGCAGTTGCAGAAAATTATCCAGACCTAAAAGCGAGTGGCAACTTTGCACAATTGCAAGAGGAACTAACTAATACTGAAAATAAAATCTCATACTCTCGCCAACTTTATAATAGTGTTGTTAGCAATTATAATATCAAATTGGAGACTTTCCCAAGTAACCTAGTTGCTGGACTCTTTGGTTTTAAAGTGGCTGATTTCCTTCAGACTCCTGAAGAAGAAAAGGCAGTACCCAAGGTTGATTTTAGTGGTTTAGGTGACTAAGATGCTGTATGATCAAATCGCGAGTAATAAGCGAAGAACTTGGATTTTACTACTAGTATTCTTTTTACTTTTGGCTTTGGTTGGATATGCAGTTGGTTACCTCTTTATGCGGTCTGGTCTTGGTGGCTTAGTTATCGCTCTGATTATCGGCTTTATCTATGCCTTGTCCATGATTTTTCAATCAACAGAGATAGTCATGAGTATGAATGGTGCGCGTGAGGTGAATGAGCAGACTGCACCAACCCTCTATCATGTTGTGGAAGATATGGCTATGGTGGCGCAGATCCCTATGCCACGTGTCTTCATCATCGATGATGCCAGCTTAAATGCCTTTGCTACGGGTTCAAATCCCCAAAATGCAGCAGTAGCAGCAACTTCAGGACTCCTTGCGATTATGAATCGTGAAGAGTTAGAGGCGGTTATTGGTCATGAAGTCAGTCACATTCGTAACTATGATATCCGCATTTCTACTATCGCGGTTGCCCTTGCCAGTGCCATTACGCTTTTATCAAGTATGGCTGGACGCATGATGTGGTGGGGAGGTGCAGGCCGTGGTCGTAGAAGTGATGATCGAGATAGTGGTGGACTTGAAATTATTATGCTAGTTGTTTCTCTCCTAGCAATTGTTTTGGCGCCCCTAGCAGCAACCTTGGTACAACTAGCCATCTCTCGTCAACGAGAATTTTTAGCAGATGCTTCAAGTGTAGAGTTGACTCGTAATGCTCAAGGGATGATCAATGCCCTTCGTAAGCTGGACAATAGTCAGCCTATGAGTCGTCATGTGGATGATGCTAGCAGTGCACTTTACATCAACGATCCTCAAAAACGAGGTGGCTTGCAAAAACTCTTCTATACCCATCCGCCAATCTCAGAACGGATTGAGCGTCTGAAACATATGTAAAAACATCCAGAGATTTTCCTCTGGATGTTTACTATTTTCTACAGTTATAAATCTTGTAAATCAACTATTTCCAAACCATTCTCTGTCAAACGATAGATACTCCTGCAGACTTCTTTTAAGAAACGTCGATCATGTGAAACAGTGATGAGGCCCCCAGGGTAATTGGCAAAGAGTTTTCTGATTTCGGGTTGAGAAGTTGGAGAAAAGTTTCGTGTGGGTTCATCCAGAAGGAGAAAGTTTGGTTTTCGCAGAACTAAATTCAAAAGAAGGAGTTTGCCTTGTTGACCTCCAGATAAGGAGTGGATTTGGTGGTGCATTTCTGGAAAGCTGAAATTAAGGCTGGCTAAGTGAGATTGAATTTTCTGTAATTCCTTTTTGTGTCCAGTTTGGCTGAGAAATTCTACTGGAGATAAATCCAATTGCAATGTTTCTTGGTAATTTTGTGGCATAAATCCAAGTGAAATCTCACTTTTGCTACTTAGTAGTTGTTGCAACTTGGCTAACAGAGTCGATTTGCCAATTCCATTGGGACCGATGATGCCGATTTTATCTTGCCCCCAAACAGTTAGTTGGAGTTTTTGAGACAAAATTCGTTGGCCAATGGATAAAGTCTCCTTTTCCAGTCGAAGTAAGACTTTAGAAGCTGCTAATGGCTCTATATCTGAAAAGAACAGTTGGATTTCTTCCTCTTCAAGTGGCTTTTGGGTCATGGACTGAGCTGCTTTTTCGTAGCGTTTTTCTTGAGAAAGAACATTTTTCATCTTTTTAGCCAGTAGTCGTCCGGCAGTACTGTCTTTGGTAGCTCGAAGTGCAGTTTCTACCTTTTGCTTGACTCGGCGATGCTTTTCCATGGTTTTATCATAGGATCGTTGGTCGTTGGCAGCTTGCTGGCTTTGTCTGGCAAAGTTAGCCTTTCTCTGTTCACTATAGCGATCATAGTCTAAGTGCTCGACTAGGGTTTCAGCTTCCTTTCGATGCTTGACCAGTCGCAAGTGGATAATGGTGTCTGCAGTTTGAGAGAGGAAGTCTTCATCATGAGAAATGAAAATAACGGTCTGCCTGATCTTCTGAATCTGAATTTTTAGCCAATCAACTGTCTCAAGATCTAGGTCATTTGAAGGTTCATCTAAAAATAGAATCTCAAAGGGTTTGGATAATTCATGGATGAGCTGAATTTTCAAAGCTTCGCCACCCGAGAGGCTACCAATCTCTTGGTCACTAGCAAAACGACTGCTATCAAAGTGCAATTCCTCAGCCAAACGATAGAGAATACTGAAGTCCAAATCAGCAGACTCTAAAAAGAAGTAGTCCTGTAGAGATTTTTTCTTCAATTCTTCAGGGAGATGTTGGGGAATGTAGGCCAAGGACTGAAGGTCAGACTGGATTTCTCCACTGATTGAGAAATCAGCTAATCTTTCGCCCATTAAAGTTTTAAGTAAGGTTGATTTTCCATTTCCTTCTTCGCCGATAATAGCGACCTTTTCTCCGTCTTGGATAGTAATATTTAAATCGGAAATAAGGTCTCGTAGGTCTTTATTTTGTGTTATAGTTAGATGATTAATTTTTATCATATCATTGCCCTTTCTAAATTTGGATAATACATAACAAAAGCTCTACTTTACCTAGTAGAGCCAATTGTCTATGTCAAAAAATCCTCTTTTAAAAGGGCTGCAAAAAGCAGCAGAAAAAAGAGCACACAAAAAGAGACAGAAACAAGATCTACTAAATAAAGGTTCTTTATTTGATAGACTTAGTTGTTCATGTCTCCCTTACCTCCGAAAATTATTATGTTTATTTTATACCTTTTGGAACACTTTGTCAAAAGAAATGAGAAATTCAAATCTTTCTAGAAACCAAAAACGGGTCCATAGAGAGTCAAAACGTGTTTGACTTGATCGTAGTGGAATTTGTCATAGTTTCGCCAAGCTGTGCGAGCTTCTTCATTGAGTTTAAGGGTGCCAAGTCCAATCAAGAGACTGGTACTTTGGTAAAATTTCTCCAGATCAATTAAGATAGAGTTATCTAGTTTCTCTGTCTTTTTAAGTTGTTTGAGTAGCTCGTCAATATTTTGTTGCAAGCGCAGATCATCAGGCAATCCTTGTTTGCAAGTTTGGTAAGCTTTGTTTAACTCGGAAATGAGTTGATAAGCTTCTAAGATTAGTTCTTTGTCTTCCATATGAGCGTCCTCCTTTGCTCATGTATTGATGTCTATAGTATAGCACAAAAAGAAAAATTGTAATAATAAATATATCAAAAAATAGTGAAAAATATTTAAAATGTTTAGATACCTTGTTTGAACTTTTTTCATGGTATAATCAAGATAGTAAATCTTTATGGAGGAAGTATGAAATTAAATATTCAAGAAATTCGTAAGCAGCCTGAAGGTTTGCACTTTGAGCAAACTTTAGACTTAGCAGCTGACTTGCGTGCCCGTAATCAAGAAATTTTAGATGTAAAAGATATTGTCGCTATTGGAAAAGTTCAGTACGAAGACCTTATGTTTTTCCTAGATTATCAGTTGTCTTATACAATCGTTCTAGCCTCTAGCCGTAGCATGGAACCTGTAGAATTGAAAGAGTCTTATCCAGTGACAGAAGTCTTTATGGAAGGTGCTACCAATCAACTGGATCAAGAAGTGCTAGATGATGACTTGGTTTTACCGATTGAAAATGGGGAAATTGACCTGGCTGAAAGTGTTTCAGATAATATCTTGCTCAACATTCCAATCAAGGTCTTAACAGCTGAAGAAGAAGCTGGCCAGGGCTTTGTTTCTGGAAATGACTGGCAAATCATGTCCGAGGAAGAGTACCAAGCCCAACAAGCAGTCAAGAAAGAAGAAAATAGTCCTTTTGCAGGTTTGCAAGGACTGTTTGACGGAGACGAATAGATGGTTTTATCCAAGAAACGTGCCCGTCATGTCATTGAGGAAATCATTGCTCTTTTTCCAGATGCAAAACCAAGTCTAGATTTTCGTAATCATTTTGAACTTCTGGTTGCTGTTATGCTGTCTGCTCAGACGACAGATGCGGCAGTCAACAAGGCTACACCAGGACTTTTTGCAGCTTTTCCAACCCCACAAGCCATGGCAGAAGCAAGTGAGAGTGAGATTGCTAAACATATTTCTCGTCTAGGTCTCTATCGCAATAAGGCTAAGTTTCTTAAGAAATGTGCCCAGCAGTTATTAGACGATTTTGACGGCCAAGTCCCTCAGACTAGGGAAGAATTAGAGAGTTTGGCAGGAGTTGGCCGAAAAACCGCTAACGTAGTTTTGAGCGTAGGATTCGGTATTCCAGCCTTTGCAGTAGATACTCACGTAGAGCGAATCTGTAAACACCACGATATTGTAAAAAAATCAGCTACGCCACTTGAGGTCGAAAAACGTGTCATGGATGTTTTGCCACCAGAAGAATGGCTAGCAGCTCATCAGGCTATGATTTACTTTGGTCGTGCTATCTGTCATCCGAAAAATCCAGAATGCGATCACTATCCACAGTTATACGATTTTAGTTCGTTATAAAATTGATTTCTTGTGTTTTTTCTTGCATCGATTACTACTTTGTGATATAGTAGTAGCAATCAAATATTCCTTTAATCCTGTCCCGTGAGGCAGGCAAGGAGCTCGATTAAGTAGAAGAGTAAGTCTATACTGTTTACAGTAAGGCTCGCTTAGTTATACATTCTCAAGTCTCCTTGAAAAAGGAGACTTTTCTTTTTGGAGGTTTGTCATGAAGACAAAAGAAGTTGTAGACGAATTAACCGTCAAGCGAGCGATTACTCGGATTACCTACGAGATTATCGAGCGAAACAAAGATTTGAACAAGATTGTATTGGCTGGGATAAAAACACGAGGTGTCTTCATTGCTCACCGTATCCAAGAGCGTTTGGAACAATTAGAAAATATCTCTGTCCCTGTTGTAGAATTAGATACCAAACCTTTCCGCGACGATGTCAAAAGCGGTGAAGATACTTCTATAATCTCTGTTGATGTGACAGAACGTGAGGTCATCTTGGTGGACGATGTGCTTTACACAGGTCGGACCATCCGAGCAGCTATTGATAACATCGTTACCCATGGCCGTCCTTCTCGTGTGAGTTTAGCTGTTTTAGTTGACCGTGGACATAGAGAATTGCCAATTCGTCCAGACTATGTAGGGAAAAATATCCCAACCAGTCGTTCAGAAGAAATCATCGTAGAGATGACTGAACTAGATGGACAAGATCGTGTTCTTATTACCGAAGAAGCTTAGATAGCCAAAGGAGTTAGACATGTCAGAAAATCAACAAGCCATTCAACATGTAGTCTCAATGGAAGACCTTACTGTAGAACAAGTCATGAAATTGATTAAACGCGGGATCGAATTTAAAAATGGAGCAAAGGCTTCTTATGAAGACCAACACATCGTCTCTAATCTCTTCTTTGAGAGTTCGACTCGTACCCACAAATCTTTTGAAGTAGCAGAGATTAAACTGGGCCTTCAGCTACTGGACTTCGATGTGAAAACAAGTTCAGTCAACAAGGGTGAAACACTCTACGATACAATTTTGACCTTGTCAGCCTTGGGAGTAGATGCCTGTGTCATCCGACATCCAGAGGTAGATTACTACAGAGAGTTGATCGATAGTCCGACGATTACGACTTCGATTATCAATGGTGGCGATGGTTCGGGGCAACACCCAAGCCAGAGCTTGCTTGATTTAATGACGATTTATGAAGAATTTGGACACTTTGAAGGACTCAAGGTAGCCATTGCTGGTGACCTTGACCATTCGCGTGTGGCCAAATCCAATATGCAAATCTTAAAACGCTTAGGAGCAGAACTCTACTTTGCTGGGCCTGAGGAATGGAGAAGTCAAGAGTTTGCAGACTATGGACAGTTTGTAAGCATTGATGAAATCATTGACCAAGTTGATGTGATGATGTTTCTCCGTGTTCAGCATGAGCGTCATGAAAGTGGAACAGTCTTTTCAAAAGAGGGCTATCATGCCCAGCATGGTTTGACTCAAGAACGCTATGATCGCTTGAAAGAGAAGGCTATTCTGATGCATCCTGCTCCTGTAAATCGCGATGTTGAAATTGCTGATCACTTGGTCGAAGCACCAAAATCACGTATTGTTCAACAAATGACCAATGGTGTCTTTGTCAGAATGGCAATTTTAGAATCTGTACTGACTTACAGAAACGCAAAATAAGACACAAAACGTTAAAAGATGCCTGTGAGCATCCACGAGAGGTGAATTTATGACTAAACGACTTCTAGTTTTAGAAGATGGAACAATTTTTGAAGGAAAAGCCTTTGGGGCTGATATTGATGTAACTGGTGAAATTGTCTTTAATACTGGGATGACTGGTTACCAAGAATCCATTACAGATCAGTCTTACAATGGACAAATCCTAACCTTTACCTATCCCTTGGTTGGGAATTATGGGATTAACCGTGATGACTACGAGTCTATCAGTCCAACCTGTAAAGGTGTAGTAGTATTTGAAGAAGCTCGTAGAGCCAGCAACTGGCGCAACCAGATGACACTGGATGAATTTTTGAAGTCTAAGAAAATCCCTGGTATTTCAGGTATTGATACACGTGCTTTGACAAAAATCATTCGCAAACATGGGACTATGAGAGCGACTCTGACACATGTGGGAGATAGTATCGATCACATCACAGATCAGCTTCAAGCAACTGTTCTACCAATTGACAATATCAAACAGGTTTCTACAAAAACTGCTTACCCAGCTCCAGGAGTAGGTTTGAGCGTGGTACTTGTAGACTTTGGTCTTAAGCATTCAATCTTAAGAGAGTTGTCTAAGAGAGATTGTAATGTAACGGTCGTTCCTTATACTACAACAGCAGAGGAAATCCTCCACCTAAATCCAGACGGAGTTATGTTGTCAAATGGACCGGGAAATCCAGAAGATGTACCAGAAGCACTCGATATGATTCGTGGTATCCTCGGAAAAATTCCAATCTTTGGTATTTGTATGGGGCACCAGCTCTTTGCGATGGCAAATGGTGCCAAGACCTATAAGATGAAGTTTGGTCACCGTGGATTTAACCACGCTGTACGCGAAATTGCGACAGGGCGCGTGGACTTCACGAGTCAAAACCATGGATATGCAGTGAGTCGTGAAGATTTTCCAGACCATTTGATGATTACTCATGAAGAAATCAATGACAAGTCAGTTGAAGGTGTACGTCACAGATACCAACCAGGTTTCTCTGTGCAATTCCACCCAGATGCTGCACCAGGTCCGCACGATGCAAGTTATCTATTTGACGAGTTCATCGAGATGATGGAAGCCTTCAAACAAACAAACTAAAGACGAGTGTGAAATCGTCGGAGAATTTATTTAATGTCGCCCTGTGAGGCGACGAATAGAAAGGAGAAGGGTGAGCCGTATTTGCTGAACTGAATACGGGCTACGGACGGTGCTAAAAAGATAGTTATTCCTAGAACTGACAGTTCTTCGTCATAACTCCTATTTTATCTTTGTCCGCTTGACGCCCTTAATATCTTATAAATGCCTAAACGTACTGATATTCAAAAAATTATGGTGATTGGTTCTGGTCCGATTATTATTGGTCAGGCTGCTGAGTTTGACTATGCTGGGACTCAGGCTTGCTTGTCTTTGAAAGAGGAAGGGTATGAGGTTGTCTTAGTAAACTCAAACCCTGCAACTATCATGACTGATAAGGAAATTGCAGACAAGGTTTATATCGAACCGATTACACTTGAGTTTGTGACTCGTATTCTCCGTAAAGAACGTCCAGATGCCTTGCTTCCAACTCTTGGTGGTCAAACAGGGCTTAACATGGCCATGGAATTGTCTAAAAATGGCATTCTTGATGAATTGGGAGTAGAACTTCTCGGGACTAAATTGTCTGCCATAGACCAAGCTGAAGACCGCGATCTCTTTAAACAATTGATGGAAGAATTGAATCAACCTATTCCAGAATCTGAAATTGTTAACACTGTGGAAGAAGCCGTTGCCTTTGCAGCGACAATTGGCTACCCAGTGATCGTCCGTCCAGCCTTTACCCTAGGTGGTACTGGTGGTGGTATGTGTGCCAACGAGGAAGAATTGCGTGAAATCGCTGAAAATGGGTTGAAGCTATCACCTGTTACTCAATGTTTGATTGAGCGTTCGATTGCTGGTTTTAAGGAAATCGAATACGAAGTCATGCGTGACTCGGCTGACAATGCCCTTGTTGTATGTAACATGGAAAACTTTGACCCAGTCGGGATTCATACAGGGGATTCCATCGTATTTGCCCCAGCGCAAACCATGTCAGATTATGAAAATCAAATGCTTCGTGATGCCAGCTTGAGCATTATTCGTGCCCTCAAGATTGAAGGTGGATGTAATGTTCAGCTAGCACTTGATCCCCACAGCTTCAAGTACTATGTTATCGAAGTAAATCCTCGTGTATCTCGTTCGTCAGCCCTTGCTTCCAAGGCGACAGGTTATCCAATCGCAAAATTGGCTGCTAAGATTGCAGTCGGTTTGACCTTAGATGAGGTCATCAACCCAGTTACAGGTTCAACTTATGCCATGTTTGAGCCAGCCCTTGACTACGTGGTTGCCAAAATTCCGCGCTTCCCATTTGACAAGTTTGAAAAGGGTGAACGCCGTCTTGGTACTCAGATGAAAGCGACTGGAGAAGTTATGGCCATTGGTCGTAACATCGAGGAGTCACTTCTGAAAGCTTGTCGCTCACTTGAAATTGGGGTTCACCACAATGAAATGCCTGAGCTTGCAGATGTTTCAGATGATGCCTTGATTGAAAAGGTTGTTAAGGCTCAAGATGACCGTCTCTTCTACGTATCAGAAGCCATTCGTCGTGGTTATACACCTGAGGAAATTGCTGAGCTTACAAAAATCGATATCTTCTATCTGGATAAACTCTTGCATATCTTTGAAATTGAGCAAGAATTGGGCTCACATCCACAAGATCTTGAAGTTTTGAAAACAGCAAAATTGAATGGATTTTCAGACCGTAAGATTGCTGAACTATGGAAAACGACAGCTGACCAAGTTCGCCAGCTTCGTTTGGAAAACAAGATTGTCCCAGTTTACAAGATGGTTGATACCTGTGCGGCAGAATTTGAGTCAGAAACTCCTTACTTCTATTCAACCTATGGTTGGGAAAATGAATCGATCAAGTCTGAAAAGGAATCTGTACTGGTCCTAGGTTCTGGTCCAATCCGTATCGGTCAAGGGGTAGAGTTTGACTACGCAACTGTTCACTCTGTTAAGGCAATCCAAGCTGCTGGCTACGAGGCTATTATCATGAACTCGAACCCAGAGACAGTTTCAACCGACTTCTCTGTATCGGATAAACTTTACTTTGAACCATTAACATTCGAAGATGTCATGAATGTCATCGATTTGGAGAAACCAAAAGGTGTTATCGTTCAGTTTGGTGGTCAAACAGCTATCAACCTTGCTGAGCCATTAGCAAAAGCAGGTGTGACTATCCTGGGTACGCAGGTTGCTGACCTAGACCGTGCCGAAGACCGTGACCTCTTCGAACAAGCCCTCAAAGACTTGGATATTCCACAGCCACCTGGACAGACTGCTACAAACGAAGAAGAAGCAGTACTTGCAGCCCGCAAGATTGGTTTCCCAGTCCTTGTTCGTCCTTCTTATGTCTTGGGTGGACGTGCTATGGAAATTGTAGAAAACGAAGAAGATCTCCGTTCTTACATGCGCACAGCCGTTAAGGCAAGTCCAGATCATCCAGTTCTTGTAGACTCTTATATCGTCGGTCAAGAGTGTGAAGTCGATGCTATCTCAGATGGACAAAGTGTCCTCATCCCAGGTATCATGGAACATATCGAACGTGCCGGTGTTCACTCAGGTGACTCCATGGCTGTTTACCCTCCACAAACCTTGTCTCAAAAGGTTCAAGAAACAATCGCAGACTACACAAAACGCCTAGCAATCGGCCTTAACTGTCTTGGTATGATGAACATTCAGTTTGTCATCAAGGATGAGAAAGTTTACGTTATTGAGGTGAATCCACGTGCCAGTCGTACCGTACCGTTCCTATCAAAAGTAACCAATATCCCTATGGCTCAGGTAGCGACCAAGCTCATTCTTGGTCAAAGTCTTGAAGAACTTGGTTATCAAGATGGGCTTTACCCAGAAAGTAGTCGTGTTCATATTAAAGCACCAGTCTTCTCATTTACCAAGCTAGCGAAAGTAGATAGCTTGCTTGGCCCTGAAATGAAGTCAACAGGGGAGGTTATGGGTTCTGATACGACTCTTGAAAAAGCTCTCTACAAGGCCTTTGAAGCTTCTTATCTTCACTTGCCAACCTTTGGAAATGTTGTCTTTACTATCGCTGATGATGCCAAGGAAGAAGCTTTGGATTTGGCTCGTCGTTTCCAAAATATTGGTTATGGTATCCTTGCGACTCAAGGAACAGCAGCTTTCTTTGAAAGTCATGGCTTGAAGGCTCAACTCGTTGGTAAGATTGGTGATGATGAACATGATATCCCAAGCTATGTTCGTAAAGGGAAAATCCAAGCTATCATCAACACAGTTGGTACTAAGCGAACTGCTGATGAAGATGGTGAACAAATCCGCCGTTCAGCTATTGAACACGGAGTTCCTCTCTTTACAGCTTTGGATACAGCGGATGCTATGCTTAAGGTACTTGAAAGCCGTAGCTTCGTTACAGAAGCCATTTAGTTTCTTGTTAAATGATCTAAGTAGCTTTTATCCAGCGTCAAAAGACGCTGGTTTTTCCTCTTTTATAGAGAAATCGAGTTAGAAATAATAGTTACAGTTCACCATTAAATGTCAAAGTTTATCAATAGATTTATCATTATCGTTAATGAGTAGACTTATTCTGACTTTCCCTAAAATTTTGTTGAATTTTCTTAAGTTTTTATCATATTTTTTATAATTAAGGTGCCTTAAGAAAAATAATGAAAAAACTAAATGTTTTTCATATAGTTTTCATTTTTTGTGTTATAATTAAGGTGCCTTAAGAAAAATATTAAGGTGCCTTAAGAAAAATAATGAAAAAACTAAATGTTTTTCATATAGTTTTCATTGTTTTAATAGTTTAAAGTCAATCTTATTTTTCTCTAATAGAAAATAATGAAAAAGTAGGTTTAGAAAGAGGTAAGTATCTATGTCTTCTCATAAAAAAGTGTCACTCTCTGAGATCAATCAATCTATCGATACTCCAAATAATAATCATTTCTGGCAAAATTTAAAGGCCTTTTTAGGTCCGGGTGCTCTTGTCGCAGTTGGTTATATGGATCCAGGAAACTGGATTACCAGTGTAGTCGGTGGTGCTTCCTATAAGTATAGTCTCTTGTTTGTTATCTTGATTTCATCTCTCATTGCCATGCAACTTCAGCAAATGGCAGGAAAGCTAGGGATTGTAACCCAGATGGACCTGGCTCAAGCAACAGCTCATCACTCACCAAAATGGCTTCGTTATAGTCTATGGGTGATTTTGGAGTTGGCCTTGATGGCGACGGATTTGGCAGAAGTTCTAGGTTCAGCCATTGCACTCAATCTTCTCTTTAAGATTCCGATTATGATAGCCATCCTTTTGACGGTTCTAGATGTCTTTCTCTTATTGCTTTTGATGAAATTTGGCTTTAAGAAGATAGAAGCTATCGTGACCACGCTGATTTTAACGATCTTAGCAATCTTTACTTACCTAGTAGCTTTGTCACATCCAAGTATCCAAGGAATCGTTGAAGGTTATCTGCCAAATGCAACCTTATTTGAGAGTCCTTTGCCTGGTCATGAAAGTCAATTAACCTTGGCGTTAGGTATTGTGGGTGCGACAGTGATGCCCCACAATCTCTATTTGCATTCTTCCTTGTCTCAGACTCGGAAAATCAATCACAAGGACAAGAATGATGTTCGAAAAGCCGTGCGCTTTATGACCTGGGATTCTAATCTCCAATTATCCTTGGCCTTTGTGGTTAACTCCCTCCTTTTAATCTTAGGGGCGGCTCTCTTTTTCGGACATGCATCTGAGATTTCTGCCTTTTCTCAAATGTATAACGCCCTGCAGGATTCAACCATAGCGGGAGCTATAGCTAGCTCAACCTTATCAACCTTGTTTGCCTTGGCCCTATTAGCCAGTGGGCAGAATTCGACTATCACAGGTACCTTGACTGGACAAATCGTTATGGAAGGTTTCTTGCATATGCGATTGCCTCAGTGGTTCATTCGTTTGACGACTCGTCTCTTTGCCTTACTGCCTGTTATGATAGTAGCGGTTCTGTTTGGTCATCAAGAAAAAACCTTGGATCAGTTATTGGTTTATTCACAGGTCTTTCTTTCAATCGCTCTTCCATTTTCAATCTTTCCTTTGATTTATCTAACTTCTAAGAAATCACTGATGGGAGAATTTACCAATGCCAAGTGGAATACTATCCTTGGTTATATTGTTTCCATTATCTTAACTGTTCTCAATGTGAAATTGCTATTTGATATTTTTTAAGACCTTTTAACATGAAGTAGAAAAAATCACCCTAGAGTTGAATTCACTGGATTCCAAAAAGTTAGATAAAGAATATACAAAAGGGATTTCGTCCTGTGCTGTACAGGGTGAAGTCCTTTTTTAAATGTTAAAAATTGTGATTTTATGATAATATAGGTAGAGAATTTGTATTTGTAAGTAATTTTATATCTTAGGAAATTTTTTATTTTCCTCACTGTTTTTACAAAATAATAAGGCAAATTTATTGATATAAATATAAATCTAAAAATTGAATTGGTTTCATAGTATTCTTTTCTTAAAGTAAGGGAGTATTTTACAGGAATATTAAAAGTATTTGTTTTGTTACGAAATGTAAAAACAGTTTACATTTTTACCAATCAAGACATTATAAAAACCATTGAAGATTTACAACAATTTAGTTTCCATAGTTTTGATAAGATAAGAGTAATAGAAGGAGGCTAAATATGAAAGACTACATTTTATATCAAGATAGAGCTATCGTAAAGGTACCACTCTCTAAAATTTATTATGTTACAACTCACCCAACAAAAGCTCATGCTGTTCTTTTTGTAACAGCCGAAGGGAATTTTGAAGCTTCAACCTCACTATCTAAAATTGAAGCAGAAAGTACAGAAGAACTTATTAGATGCCATAGAAAGTTTCTTGTGAATAAAGATAAAATAGCAGGATTTAATCATGAGACAAGAACGATTATGTTTCTGGATGATAGAGTATCAGACATCGCTTGTTCTAGAAGACACTTTACAATATTAAAAAATCAGTGGAAAAATATATAGGAGTGAAGTAGTGAATATTTTTATACTAGAAGATAATTTTTTACAACAGACTAGAATTGAAACTATTGTCAAAAAAATTTTGGTGGATAATAAGGTTGAGTATAGGCATTTTGAGGTTTATGGAAAACCTCAACAGCTTTTAGAGGACATTTCAGAGAGAGGAAATCATCAATTATTTTTACTTGATATTGAAATAAAAGATGATGACAAAAGAGGATTAGACGTTGCTAGAGAAATTAGAAAACTTGATTCTCAAGCAGTGATTGCTTTTGTAACATCACATTCTGAGTTTATGCCTGTATCTTTTGAATATTTAGTATCAGCTATTGATTTCATTGATAAAGAATTACCTGAACCATTATTTATCAAACGAATTGAAAATGTTATTTCAAGTGTTAGAGATAATCAAAGAAGAACAGTATCTGAGGACTCTTTTATATTTACAGGATCCAAAGCTCAAATTCAAGTCCCTTTTAAAGATTTATTGTATATTGAAACATCAACAATTGCTCATAAGTTGACTCTCTATTCCAAACGAGACATAGTTGAATTTTATGGACAATTGTCAGATATTCTTAAACAGGAACCACGTTTATTTCAATGTCATAGATCATTTATCGTAAATCCTTATAATATATCTTTAATTGATAAAGAAAATCGATTAGTTCATTTTCAGAACGGGTCCTCTTGTATTGTCTCTAGATTAAAAATTCGTCCACTTATGAAAGCTATCGAAAGACTTCATGACTAAGGAGATTTAGATGATATTTTTTCTAAATATTATAGGTGTTTTTCTATTGTTATGTATCCATACTAAGGTTGTAGGTGAGAAATTAAATCTAAAAAAAGTAGTAATGTCCATTATTCTGTTCCATCTTTTATCATTCCTATTTATTGTTTTATTTAAATCAACTGGATTTTACTTTCTTGGGTCATTATTGCTTTATCCCACCTTTTTTATCCTATATACTTTGTCTATTAGTAAATTAAGAAGTAAGGTTTCTTTATTACTTTTTTACTCATTATTTCCACTTGGATTTTGGGATGTCATCAGAAATTTTTTAGGTTACTTTATAATTTCTAAGATTCCAATATTGTATAGACTATATGAAACTAATCTAGGAACAATGATTTTCTCTTTATTAGCTGAAATTATTGTGTTTTTTCTTATTAGTCTCTTTCGATATAATTTTAGTCATTTAAAAATAAAGAACTTGGATAGAAAGACAAAATTTATTTTAATTACTGCGGATATTTTAATGCTAGCCTATTTTATCTTACCATCTTATATAAACTACAGTGATAAAGTAAGTTGGGATAGAATGTTGGATTATAAAGAATTATTGACAGCAGTTTACTTTTTATTGTTTATTTGTTTTGTTAATCTCTTGGATAGAAGATTACTTCAAGAACTACAGGAGAAAGTCGTTCTACAAAAAGAAATTCAATTGCAAAATCTTAGTAATTATAGTCAACAAGTTGAGGGGCTGTATCAAGAAATTAGAAGCTTTAGACATGATTATGCTAATATTTTATCGAGCTTAAAAATAGGTATAGATCAAAAAGATATTAATCTGGTTTCTCAAGTCTATGATAGTGTTTTGAAAAATTCTGGTGAAAAATTAAAAGGTAAGCGTTTTGATGTAGCACATCTAAGAAATATCAATGATTTGGCGCTAAAGAGTTTACTATTATCTAAGTTATCGGAGGCCCAAAACTTATCCGTTCCAGTTTCCCTGGAGATTGGTGAACAGTTCTCTATAAAAAATATGGAACAAATTGACTTCTTAACAATTACTTCTATCTTGTTAGATAATGCTATTGAGTCCGCAGCAGAAGGAGGAATAGCAGTTTGTTTCCTTGAGGATACAGAATGGAATAAATTAGTCATGATTGTAAAAAATTCTACTTTAGAAAGAGAGATAGAATTGAGAGATATATTCAAGCGTGACAATTCTTCAAAAGAAGAAGGTCGGGGTATAGGATTGGCCAATGTTCGGAGAATTTTAAAATCTTATCCAAATGTATGCCTGAAAACCACAAGTAAAAATTATGTTTTTACACAGATTTTGGAAATAGAACTTTAAAAGAACGGCCACTCTTAGGATATTCTATTGAATATTTTAAGGAGTGCCTCAAGCTTACTTGATTTGCGCTGTAGGGTGCTACCGTAGGTAGCCATTTAGCTTCTGAATTGAGATCACCAAAATAGTTTAAAAAAGAAGAGGTTTTACTATGTCAAATGAAACTATGATTCAACTTATACTCATTGCAATTTGTTGTGTATACATTATTTTTAATACTAAGTCTGATAAAAATCCAAAGAGAGGATATCGTACAGCTTTGTACCTTTTCGTTATGGCTGGTATTATATCCTATATTATGAAATATCTAAATTGGTTAGATTTTTTCTTACTAATAACTCCGATAATGTGTCTATTTAAATTTGAAGATAAGTGGAGTTAGCAACATTTGACTCTTCATTAGGCTATCAGCTCTTTTGATATTAATGTATTTTAAAAAGTTTTGAGCATGTTACATAGAGGCTGGGCAAAACCCTACTTCTAACTATCAAAAAACGAGTATTCCGTAGTTGGAGATACTCGTTTTCTTATGTCATGGTTTATAATTAAAATAAAATGAATGGTTACAAATCATGAAAAAATACGTTTCGTGATGAAAAAAGTACATTTAAAGACTTTGCGGTAAAAATCTCTTCTTTCCTGCTATACTGAACTTGTCAAGGTTACAATCTGACAAAAATATCTATTATATAGGAGTTATTATTCCATAATGAAAAAACAAGAGATATTAAATCTTATTGATAACTTATTATTGTCTGATGAAGTTTCTCATGATGTTCAATTAAAAAAATATTTTTGAATGGACAAACCTCAATAAAAAATGATGAATTTGGAGCTATAGGTAGATTAAGTAATGACTTGTCTATTTATTTGATGACTCATCAATATCTGGCGCCGAAAAATGTGATAGAATTTGCTGGCTTAATTGCAAAGATACCTCATCAAGAGAGAGGTAAAGGAGCTTTCTTAAATATGCTCGCTATGACACTTGCTAATTTAAAGTGAGTTAAAGAATCTATCTGCTATCTGGAATCGAATATAGTTTATTTACTATCAAGGTGCCGATTCAAATAAACAATATTACATAGGAGGTGTTTATCATGAATACAAAGTAATAGAAGAATTCAGAGTGTTTAATCTAAAGTAGAAGAAAGGAATTTATAAGTCTGTTGCGTACTATTTTGATATTTACAGAAAATAGTAAACACGACTTGCAATTAAATTGGAATTCTGGAAATAGAATTTGTAGGAACTGATGTTACATCACGATGGCTGTTATAAGAGCAGCTGGTGGTGCTTATGGATTTAGACAGTAATGAAAGTGTATTAAGATGAATCAACAATTTAGAACTCAATGTTTAGATGCAATCGCAAAATTTGAATCTAGTTTTAAAGAAATGAACTTACCTCAACAACAATATTTTCACGCTTATAGTCTGGTTAGTAAAATAGTCTCTGAAATGAAATTAGATGGTGTTGCATTTGCTCAATCTTTCAGATATTTTTATGAATTCTTTAGTCGCGAATTATTTCCAGGGGGAATTGTTTTATCTGAACAAGCTCGTAAAGATTTTAGTAGAGTATCAGATTTGGCGAATTCTGCGGAGTTACTAAGAACAATCCATAGTCCTATTAAAATATTTTGGTAAATAGAGAATGTATTATAATGACATGAATTGCAACTTGATTTTAAATTAGCTATTTACTAAACGTTTCAAAGTTAGATGATGACCATAAAAAACGCATAATATCAAGTGTTGACAAACATTGATATTATGCGTTTTTTATGCAGAGATTTACTGGATTATTTCCTTGTGGTGAGTTTTTGTCAAGCAAATTTTGCAATCCTAAATCTAAATGAAAAATCCATTATAAAAAGCTGCATCAAGATGCAGCCACACTATAGCTACGGAAGACATGGGATTCGAACCCACGCACGCTTTCACACGCCTACCGCGTTTCCAACACGGCCTCTTAAGCCTCTTGAGTAATCTTCCAATACTTACTAAAATAGTTTATCATAAAGGCAAGTATCTTGCAAATAAAATTCAAACAATTGGCAAAATGATAGAAAATGAAAGAAAATGACAAAAAGTGCTTGACTTTGATTTTTTTTGTGTTAGAATGATTATTGTAATCGTTAACAGGAGGTGAGTAAGTGCTAAAAACTGAGAGAAAAAAGTTGATTTTAGAGGAGCTGAGTAAACATAAAGTCGTAACTTTAGAGAAATTAGTAGGCTTGCTAGATACTTCAGAATCAACAGTTAGACGTGATTTAGATGAATTGGAGTCTGAAAATAAACTTCGCCGAGTTCATGGAGGAGCAGAGTTGCCTCACTCCTTGCAAGAAGAAGAAACCATTCAAGAAAAATCTGTCAAAAACCTTCAAGAGAAAAAATTGATTGCGCAAAAGGCAGCTTCCCTCATCAAAGAAAAAGATGTTATCTTTGTGGATGCAGGAAGTACAACAGCCTTTCTCATTAAGGAATTGGAGCGAAAAGACATTACTGTTGTGACTAACTCCATTCACCATGCGGTTCAATTAGTGGATAAGCAAATCCCGACAGTTATTATTGGCGGTGGGGTTAAAATGACAACTGATGCCAGCATCGGTGGTGTCGCGCTTAATCAGATTAACCAACTTCACTTTGATCGTGCCTTTATCGGAATGAACGGTGTGGATGAAGGTTATTATACAACTCCAGATATGGAGGAGGGAGCTGTTAAGCGTGCTATTCTAGAAAATGCCAAACAAACCTATGTCTTGGCGGATTCGTCTAAGGTTGGTCAGTCTTGTTTCGCTAAGGTCGCCCCTATAAAACGAGCTATTGTCATTACAAGCAAGGGTCACGAACTCTTGTCAGCTATCAAAGAGAAAACGGAGGTTATCGAAGTATGATTTATACAGTCACACTAAATCCATCTATTGACTACATTGTCCGTCTGGATAAAGTGGAAGTTGGTAGTGTCAATCGTATGGACAGTGATGATAAGTTTGCTGGTGGTAAGGGAATCAATGTTAGCCGTGTCTTGAAACGCTTGGATATTCCAAATACAGCGACAGGCTTCATCGGTGGCTTTACAGGTAAATTTATCACTGATACTTTGGCTGAAGAGCAAATTGAAACACGATTTGTCCAAGTGGCAGAAGATACGCGTATCAACGTCAAGATAAAAGCAGATCAAGAAACAGAAATCAATGGGACTGGTCCTACTGTTGAAGCTGAACAACTTGAAGAGTTAAAAGCTATTCTTTCAAGTTTAACAGCAGAAGATACAGTTGTCTTTGCGGGTTCGAGTGCAAAAAACTTAGGCAATGTCATTTATAAGGATTTGATTGCCTTGACTCGTCAGACAGGCGCTCAAGTAGTCTGTGACTTTGAAGGTCAAACCTTGATTGATAGTTTGGATTATCAACCACTTTTGGTCAAACCAAATAATCATGAACTGGGAGCTATCTTTGGAGTTAAGCTTGAAAGCCTTGATGAAATAGAGAAATACGCTCGAGAGTTGCTGACTAAAGGTGCTCAAAACGTGATTATTTCTATGGCTGGTGATGGTGCCCTTTTGGTAACATCAGATGGAGCATACTTTGCTAAACCGATCAAGGGAACAGTGAAAAACTCAGTTGGTGCTGGTGACTCTATGGTTGCTGGATTTACGGGTGAGTTTGTCAAATCAAAAGACGCAGTAGAAGCCTTCAAGTGGGGAGTGGCATGTGGAACAGCAACCACCTTCTCAGATGATTTAGCAACTGCAGCATTTATTAAAGAGACTTATGAAAAAGTTGAGGTAGAAAAAAGATGAAAATTCAGGATTTATTGAGAAAAGATGTGATGTTGCTTGATTTGCAAGCAACTGAAAAAACAGCAGCTATCGAAGAAATGATTCATAGCTTGGTTGAACACGAATACGTGACAGATTTTGAAACTTTTAAAGAAGGAATCTTAGCGCGTGAAGCTTTGACTTCTACAGGTTTGGGTGATGGTATTGCAATGCCACACAGCAAAAATGCTGCTGTCAAAGAAGCAACTGTTCTCTTTGCTAAATCAAACAAGGGTGTTGACTACGAAAGTTTAGATGGACAACCAACTGACCTCTTCTTTATGATTGCTGCTCCAGAAGGTGCCAATGATACTCACTTGGCCGCCTTGGCAGAATTGTCACAATATTTGATGAAAGACGGCTTTGCTGACAAACTTCGTCAAGTAACATCAGCTGATCAAGTTATTGACCTCTTTAACCAAGCTTCAGAAAAAGCTCAAGAACCAGTACAAGCTCCTGCGAATGAATCTGGTGACTTTATCGTTGCTGTAACTGCTTGTACAACAGGAATTGCCCACACATACATGGCACAAGAAGCTCTTCAAAAAGTGGCCGCGGAAATGGGTGTCGGTATCAAGGTTGAAACCAATGGTGCTAGCGGTGTTGGCAACAAATTGACAGCAGAAGATATCCGCAATGCCAAAGCTGTTATCATCGCTGCAGATAAAGCAGTTGAAATGGATCGTTTCGATGGCAAACCATTGGTAAATCGTCCAGTTGCAGATGGTATTCGTAAGACAGAAGAGTTGATTAACTTGGCTCTTTCTGGTAATGCTGAAGTATATCGTGCTGCTAATGGAGCGCAAGCTTCAACAGCATCTAATGAAAAACAAAGTCTCGGTGGTGCCTTCTACAAACACTTGATGAGTGGTGTATCACAAATGTTGCCATTCGTTATTGGTGGTGGTATCATGATTGCCCTTGCCTTCTTGATTGATGGTGCTATGGGTGTGCCAAACGATAGCCTCGGAAATCTTGGATCTTACCATGAACTCGCTTCTATGTTCATGAAAATTGGTGGTGCGGCCTTTGGTTTGATGCTTCCAGTATTTGCAGGATATGTTGCTTACTCAATCGCTGAAAAACCAGGTTTGGTAGCAGGTTTCGTAGCTGGAGCTATTGCCAAAGAAGGTTTTGCCTTTGGTAAAATCCCTTACGCTCAAGGTGGTGAAGCAACTTCAGCTCTTGCAGGTGTATCATCAGGTTTCCTAGGAGCCCTTGTTGGTGGATTTATCGCTGGTGCCTTGGTACTCTTGGTTAAGAAATACGTGAAGGTTCCTCGCTCACTTGAAGGTGCTAAATCAATCCTTCTCTTGCCACTTTTTGGAACAATCTTGACAGGATTTGTTATGCTGGCTGTGAACATCCCTATGGCTGCTATCAACACCGGTATGAACAACTTCCTTGGTGGTCTTGAAGGTGGTTCGGCTGTTCTTCTAGGAGTCGTTCTTGGAGGAATGATGGCTGTCGATATGGGTGGACCTGTCAATAAAGCAGCTTATGTCTTTGGTACTGGTACTCTTGCAGCAACAGTGTCAACAGGTGGTTCAGTAGCTATGGCAGCAGTTATGGCTGGAGGAATGGTTCCACCACTTGCAATCTTTGTCGCAACTCTTCTCTTCAAAGATAAATTCACCAAGGAAGAACGCAACTCTGGTTTGACTAACATTGTTATGGGATTGTCATTCATCACTGAAGGTGCGATTCCGTTTGGTGCAGCTGACCCAGCTCGTGCTATCCCAAGCTTTATCCTTGGTTCAGCAGTAGCAGGTGGACTGGTTGGTCTTGCAGGAATCAAACTGATGGCACCTCACGGAGGAATCTTCGTTATCGCTCTTACAACAAATGCCCTTCTTTACCTTGTCTTTGTCTTGGTAGGAGCACTTGTTAGTGGTGTAGTTTACGGTTACCTTCGTAAACCATTAGATAAATAATCACAAACACATTCAAATGACTGAACACGAAAGTGGGCAGTCATTTTTTTGATAATGAAGTTAGGGAGACCTATCTTTAAAGTGATATAATAGAAGTAGATATTAGAGAATTTTTCTTCATCCAAATGATAGAATGCTAAAGTTCTACAAATACCTTAGAGGAGAAAAGTGTCATGAGTGATTCTAGAAAAGAAGAGATCGACAAATTTGTGAAAGAAAATATCCCTCACCAAAATCTTACAAAAGAAGAGTTACAAGAGACCTATGCCAGCTTGGTGGAGGAGAATTTTCCTGATTCTAAACGAATTCATTTTATAGCTGATTTAGGTAGGAGCCCAGAACTTGCCTTTCATTTTGAGCTCATTTGCAAAGATTGGGAGGAAGAAACTGACCTGAATTTTGAAGCGAGTTTTGACCAGCATGGGCAGGGGGGAATAGACTATCTGTTGGAAATTCTCGATCAAGAGAAAGCAGAGGGTCAACGCGTTTTGATTGTATATCTTCTAGCGAAGATCCTCTCCAAAACAAGACATAGAGATTTTTATGCGTCTTCTTGCAAGCAACTACTTCCAGTTATGCTCTCTCTTTTGCCTAATTCTGAAGTTTCAAATCGTAGAAAGCTAATCATTGCCCTTGGTTGGATTGGTTCAACAAGTGAGATAGAAATCTTAGGACAACATCTCTTGACTGACAAAGATGCACTTTGTCGTGCCTGGTCTGCCAGTAGTTTGATGCAATTATCTTTTCATCAAGTTGAAAAAGAAGTCTTGATAGAGAAAACAAAGGATTTGTTTGGTGAAGCTATTGCAGAAGAAAAGGACTTTCGGGCTTGTGCTCTGATGATAGAAGCAGCTCAAGTTTTATTTGGGAAAAAATGGATTCCTACATCTGCTGTAGAGAAGTTGGAAATTGAAAAGATTGAGAAGGCAAGAAAATCAGCAATTAGATTTTTGAAGAAGTAGTGAGACAAGGTTGTTGAAAAATCACATAGAATAGAAAATTCAGAAATATCAACGAAAGATGATTGTGTCTAGTAGATGCAGTCATTTTTTTGATTTCTCTAGATGTTTCTGAAATATGGTATAATAGAAGCATGGCAAACAAAAATACAAGTAAAACAAGACGGAGACCGTCAAAAGTTGAATTAGAAAGAAAGCAAGCTATCCAACGGATGTTAATTTCCTTAGTCATAGCTTTTTGCTTAATGTTCGCTGCCCTGAAATTAGGAGCAGTGGGACTCACCCTTTATAATCTCATTCGTCTATTAGTAGGAAGTCTGGCCTATCTGGTCATTTTTGTCGTCCTAGTCTATCTTTTTTTCTTCAAATGGATTCGGAAGCAAGAAGGTCTGATCTCAGGTTTTCTTTGCATTTTTTCAGGCTTATTGCTGATTTTTGAAGCTTATCTTGTATGGAAATATGGCTTAGAGCAGTCTGTCTTTAAGGGAACTTTAGCCCAAGTTTTGACAGATTTGACAGGTTTTCGTGTGACTAGCTTTGCTGGGGGAGGGCTGCTAGGTGTTGCCCTTTATATTCCAGTCGCCTTTCTTTTTTCAAATATTGGTACTTACTTTATCGGAGCCATCTTAATCTTGATCGGTGCTCTTCTAGTTAGTCCCTGGTCTGTCTACGACGTTGCTGATTTTCTTGGAGCACGTTTTTCGCTTTGGATGGAGCGACGCGAGCTGAAGAAACAAGAACGCTTCATCAAACGGGAAGAAGAAAAAGCGCGTAAGGAGATAGAAGAGCAGGAAAGACTTGAGAAAGAACAAGAGGAGCAAGCCTTGTTGGACATACCTCCTGTTGATATGGAAACTGGCGAGATTTTAGAAGCGCCCCCTGTTCATTTTGATGATTTACCACCTCTTCCTGAGGAAGAATGGATAGAACCTGAAATTATTCTCCCTCAAGCAGACTATGATCTTCCTAGCGAAGTTGATATTCCAGAGGAAGCTGAGTTCTTAGATGATGAGGATGTTGAGGTAGATTTTTCTGCTAAAAAAGCTTTAGAGTACAAACTCCCCAGCTTGCAACTCTTCGCACCCGATAAGCCAAAAGATCAGTCAAAAGAAAAGAAAATCGTACGAGAAAATATCAAAATTTTGGAAGAAACCTTTGCGAGTTTCGGTATCAAGGTAACGGTTGAACGTGCTGAAATCGGTCCATCAGTTACCAAGTACGAAGTCAAGCCAGCAGTTGGTGTTCGTGTTAATCGCATTTCCAATCTAGCAGATGACTTGGCTCTGGCCTTGGCTGCGAAAGATGTCCGTATCGAAGCTCCAATTCCAGGGAAATCCTTGGTCGGGATTGAAGTACCTAACTCTGAAATTGCGACCGTATCTTTCCGAGAACTCTGGGAACAGTCCCAAACTAAACCTGAAAATCTGCTAGAAATTCCTCTTGGAAAAGCCGTTAACGGAACTGCACGTAGTTTTGATTTGGCTAAAATGCCTCACTTGCTAGTAGCTGGTTCGACAGGTTCTGGTAAATCTGTTGCAGTCAATGGTATCATTGCAAGTATTCTCATGAAGGCACGTCCAGACCAAGTCAAGTTTATGATGGTGGATCCGAAGATGGTTGAGTTGTCAGTCTATAATGATATTCCTCACCTCTTGATTCCGGTCGTGACGAATCCTCGTAAGGCCAGCAAGGCCCTTCAAAAAGTCGTAGATGAGATGGAAAACCGTTATGAACTCTTTGCCAAAATTGGGGTTCGTAATATTGCTGGTTTCAATGCCAAGGTGGAGGAATTCAACGCTCAATCTGAGTACAAACAAGTACCTCTTCCTTTGATTGTTGTGATTGTCGATGAGTTAGCTGACCTCATGATGGTAGCTAGCAAGGAAGTAGAAGATGCCATTATCCGTCTAGGACAGAAGGCGCGTGCGGCTGGTATCCATATGATCCTTGCGACTCAGCGTCCTTCGGTGGATGTTATTTCTGGTCTGATTAAGGCCAATGTACCGTCACGTGTAGCCTTTGCTGTATCTTCTGGAACGGATTCGCGAACTATCTTAGATGAAAATGGTGCTGAGAAATTGCTTGGTCGAGGGGACATGCTCTTTAAACCAATCGATGAAAACCACCCTGTTCGTCTGCAAGGCTCCTTTATCTCTGATGATGATGTTGAGCGTATTGTTAGTTTTATCAAGGCTCAAGCAGATGCTGATTATGATGAAAGCTTTGATCCCGGAGAGGTTTCTGAGACAGAAGGTGAGTCTGGCACAGGAGATGAAGGTGGAGATCCACTATTTGAAGAAGCTAAGGCTCTGGTCATTGAAACTCAAAAAGCGAGCGCATCCATGATTCAACGTAGATTATCAGTTGGTTTTAACCGAGCAACTCGCTTGATGGAAGAATTAGAGATGGCTGGGGTTATTGGTCCAGCAGAAGGAACGAAGCCACGAAAGGTTTTACAACAATAAAAAACGTAAAAATAGTATAAAAATGCATGGAAACTTTATTGAAAAGTTAGTCAAAAATGGTCTAACTTTTACGATGAAGTTTCCTTTTTATAGCGATTTCTTTAGAAATAAGGCTATCTGAAAATCGTTTCAGACTTGCCTAATAATCGGATTTTACTTTTACTAGTTTTACCTGTTAAAGTATTGATTTTTTAAACTGTTTTTGATATATTAATTTGGTATAGAAAAAATTATATGTTTATCCAGAAGTGTTTAAAAATTGAGGAGGATATTTTTTTAAAATAAAATGCAAACGCTTACCTGGTAAACTGAAAGGAACAAAAAAACCGATGGATAAAGGATTATTTGAAAAACGTTGCAAATATAGTATTCGGAAATTTTCATTAGGGGTTGCTTCTGTTATGATTGGTGCAGCTTTCTTTGGAACTAGCACTGTTCTCGCAGATTCTGCACAAACAGGTTCAACAGCGAATATGCCAGCTGATTTGGCGGCAGCTCTTGCCAATGCTAAAGAGGATGATGGGCATGACTTTGAAGCACCAAAGCCAGGTGAAGATCAAGGCTCTCCTGAAGTAACTGAAGGACCAAAGACTGAAGAAGAATTGCTGGCCAAAGAAAAAGAAACTGCAACAAGCTCAGCAACTTCAGATACTCTTCCTGAAGAACTACGTGGAAAACTTGATAAGGCTGAAGAAAATGGCCGCACTGCCTCAAAAGAAGAACTAGAAAAAGAAGATAAAAGTTTAGTCCCAGAAGATGTTGCTAAAACAAAAAATGGAGAATTAAACTACGGTGCGACTGTCGAAATTAAAAGCCCTGCTGGACTCGGTAGTGGTATCGTTATCGGGGAAAATCTCGTTTTGTCTGTTTCTCATAACTTTATCAAAGATGTTCCAGATGGCAATAATCGTAAGGTAGCTGATAATGTTGAAAGTGATGAAGATGTTTACACAATTTCTTATCAAGGAGCACCAGACGTCAAATTTAGTAAAAATGATGTGAAACACTGGGATCGTGAAGGATTCCTCAAAGGGTATAAAAATGACCTGGCAATCGTGAAACTTCGTACACCTCTCGCAAATGCTCCTGTTGAAGTGACTGATAAGCCTGCGACAACTAAGGTAGGAGATAAGGTCCATGTATTTGGATATCCAAAAGGAGAGCTTGATCCAATTTTGAATACAACTGTTGAGGATATTAATAATCACGGAGAAGGTGTTCGTGGCATTAGCTATCAAGGAAGTGAACCAGGTGCTAGTGGTGGCGGTATTTTCGATGAAAATGGGAAATTGATTGGTATTCACCAAAATGGTGTATCTGGTAAACGTAGTGGAGGTATTCTCTTCTCACCTGCTCAGCTGGAGTGGATTCAAAACTACATCAAGGGTATTGAAACAACGAAACCAGCTGGTCTAGATGCTCTCGATAAACAAGTTGAGGATAAGGAAGAAAAACCAAAAGAGGATAAACCTAAGGAAGATAAGCCAAAAGAAGAAACACCAGCAGAAAATAAACCTGCTGAAAACAAGCCAGCTGAGAATAAACCAGCTGAATCAAAAGAAGTTTCTCCAGAATGGAAAACAGTTGAAAATAAAGACCAACAGGGAACAGTAACAATCCGTGAAGAAAACGGAGTTCGTTACAACCAATTAGCTTCAACTGCTCAAAATGACAATGGTAAGAAACCAGCCTTGTTTGAAAAAGATGGTTTGACAGTCGATGCTAATGGAAATGCCACAGTTGATTTGACCTTTAAAGAAGAATCTGAAACAGGTAAATCTCGCTTTGGTGTCTTCATGAAATTTAAAGACACTGATAACAACGTTTTTGTAGGGTACGACCAAGGTGGATGGTTCTGGGAATACAAGTCAAATGGAAGTGGACTTTGGTACCAAGGTGGACGTGTTGCAGCTCCAGTAAATGGTTCTGAAAACCACTTGACCATCAGCCTCAAATCAGATGGACAGCTCAATGCAACTAACAATGATGTCAAACTCTTTGACACAGTGACTTTGCCATCTGCAGTTAATGACAAACTCAAAGATGAGAAGAAAATCGTTCTTAAAGCTGGAACCTATAACAGCAGCGAACGTACCATTGTCAATGTCAAAACTGATGATCAAGAAGGTGTGAAAAACGATCAAGAAGCCGCTGAAAAAGAAAAGGGCGACACAGTAGATGATAGCAATGTCAAATACGACACTATCGAATCTACAGTATTGAAAGCAGTCATCGACCAAGCCTTCCCACGTATTAAAGAGTACGTCCTCAATGGCAACAAGCTTCCAGGTCAAGTGCAACCGATTAATCAAGTTGTGATTAATAAACACGCTGTGACTCCTGAAGTTACCTATAAGAAGGTCAATGCAACGACTGCCGAGTATGAAATGAAACTCCGTGATGAGGAAAACCTCATCAATGCAGATATGACAGTTCGTTTGCAAGTGGTGGACAACCAACTTCACTTTGATGTGACTAAGATTGTCAACCATAACCAAGTTACACCAGGACAAAAGATTGATGACGAACGTAAATTACTTTCTTCAATCAGCTTCCTAGGAAATGCCTTGGTATCTGTTTCAAGCGACCAAGCGGGAGCTAAGTTTGATGGGGCAACCATGTCAAACAATACTCACGTCAGTGGTGATGACCATATCGAAGTAACAAATCCAATGAAAGAATTAGCCAAAGGCTACATGTACGGATTTGTTTCAACAGACAAACTTGCAGCAGGTGTATGGAGTAACTCACAAAATAGCTACGGTGGTGGTTCTTACGACTGGACACGTTTGACAGCTTATAAGAATACGATTGGCAATGCTAACTACGTGGAAATTCATAGCTCTGAATGGCAATGGGAAAAAGCGCACAATGGAGTTGTCTTCCCAGCATACACTCAAGAACTTCCAAGTGCAAAAGTTGTCATCACTGAAGATGCCAATGCTGACCATAAGGTTGACTGGCAAGATGGTGCGATTGCTTACCGTAGCATCATGAACAACCCTCAAGGTTGGGAAAAAGTTAAAGACATTACTGCTTACCGTATCGCTATGAACTTTGGTTCACAAGCGCAAAACCCATTCCTCATGACCTTGGATGGTATCAAGAAGATCAACCTCCATACCGATGGTCTTGGCCAAGGTGTACTGCTTAAGGGATACGGAAGTGAAGGACATGACTCTGGACACTTGAACTATGCGGACATCGGTAAACGTATCGGTGGTGTTGAAGACTTTAAGACTCTTATTGAGAAAGCTAAGAAATATGGTGCCCACCTCGGTATCCACGTCAACGCTTCAGAAACTTATCCAGAGTCTAAATACTTTAATGAAGATATTCTTCGTAAAAATGCAGATGGTAGCTATAGCTACGGTTGGAACTGGCTTGACCAAGGTATCAACATTGATGCTGGTTATGACCTCGCTCATGGGCGTCTAGCTCGTTGGGAAGAGTTGAAGAAAGAGTTGGGTGAAGGTCTAGACTTCATCTACGTCGACGTATGGGGTAACGGTCAATCAGGTGACAACGGTGCCTGGGCAACTCACGTTATTGCGAAAGAAATTAACAAACAAGGTTGGCGCTTTGCTATTGAGTGGGGCCATGGTGGTGAATATGATTCTACCTTCCAACACTGGGCAGCTGACTTGACATACGGTGGCTATACAAATAAAGGTATTAACAGTGCCATCACTCGCTTTATCCGTAACCACCAAAAAGATTCTTGGGTTGGTGACTACAGAAGTTATGGTGGTGCAGCTGACTACCCACTTCTAGGCGGTTATAGCATGAAGGACTTTGAAGGATGGCAAGGACGTAGTGATTATAACGGTTATGTAACAAACTTGTTTGCTCATGACGTTATGACTAAGTACTTCCAACACTTCACAGTCAGCAAATGGGAAGATGGCAAACCAGTAACCATGTCTGATAATGGTAGTACCTATAAATGGACTCCAGAAATGAAAGTCGAGTTGGTCGATGCTGCAAATAACAAAGTTGTGGTAACTCGTAAATCTAATGATGTCAACAGTCCACAATACCGTGAACGTACAGTAACGCTCAACGGACGTGTCATCCAAGACGGTTCAGCTTACTTGACTCCTTGGAACTGGGATGCAAATGGTAATAAGCTTGAGAGTGACAAGGAAAAAATGTACTACTTCAATACTGAAGCAGGTGAAACAACTTGGACACTTCCTAGCGACTGGGCAAATGGTAAGGTTTACCTTTATAAACTAACTGACCAAGGTAAGACTGAGGAAAAAGAAGTTGCCGTGAAAGACGGTAAGATTACCCTTGACCTCACTGCAAATCAGCCATATGTTCTCTATCGTTCTAAACAAACAAATCCAGAAATGTCATGGAGTGAAGGAATGCACATCTATGACCAAGGATTTAACAGTGAATCTTTGGATCATTGGAAGATTTCGGGAGATGCTTCTAAGGCTGAAATCGTGAAGTCTCAAGGTGCAAACCAAATGCTCCGCATCCAAGGTAATAAAGAAAAAGTTAGTCTTACTCAAAAATTGACTGGCTTGAAACCAAATACGAAATACGCAGTGTATGTCGGTGTCGACAACCGTAGTAATGCTAAAGCAAGTATTACTGTTAATACTGGTGAAAAAGAAGTAACCAACTACACTAACAAGTCACTAGCACTTAACTATGTAAAAGCCTATGCTCACAATACTCGTCGAAGCAATGCAACAGTTGATAACACAAGTTACTTCCAAAACATGTATGCATTCTTCACAACAGGTTCAGATGTATCAAACGTAACCTTGACCTTGAGTCGTGAAGCAGGCGATGAAGCAACTTACTTCGATGAAATTCGTACCTTTGAAAATGAATCAAATATGTACGGTGACGGTCACGATACTGCAACAGGCGTCTTCAAACAAGACTTTGAAAATGTCGGACAAGGTATCTTCCCATTTGTCATCGGTGGTATCGAAGGCGTTGAAGACAACCGTACTCACTTGTCTGAAAAACATGGACCATACACACAACGTGATTGGAATGGCAAGAAAGTTGATGACGTTATCGAAGGAAATTGGTCACTCAAGACAAATGGACTTGTAAGTCGTCGTAACTTGGTTTACCAAACAATTCCACAAAACTTCCGCTTTGAAGCAGGCAAGACCTACCGTATTACATTTGACTATGAAGCTGGATCTGACAATACTTACGCCTTTGTAGTCGGTAAGGGAGAATTCCAATCTGGACAAGCAAGTAATTTGGAAATGCATGAATTGCCAAATACTTGGACAGATTCTAAGAAAGCGAAACGTGCAACCTTCCTAGTAACAGGTGCGGAAACTGGCGATACATGGGTAGGTATCTACTCTACAGGCAATGCAAGCAACACTCGCGGAGACTCAGGTGGTAATGCTAACTTCCGTGGCTACAATGACTTCATCATGGACAGACTTCAAATCGAAGAAATTGTCTTGACTGGTAAGATGATGACAGAAAATGCTGTCAAGAACTATCTTCCAACTGTTGCGATGACTAACTACACTAAAGAAACAATGGATGCTTTGAAAGAAGCTGTCTTCAACCTCAGTCAAGCAGATGATGATATCAGTGTAGAAGAAGCTAAGTCTGAAATTGCTAAGGTCAATGCTCTTAAAGACGCTTTAGTGATGAAGAAAACAGCTCTTGTAGCAGATGACTTTGCAAGTCTTACAGCTCCTGCTCAGGCTGGTGAAGGTCTTGAAAATGCCTTTGATGGCAACGTTTCTAGCCTATGGCATACATCATGGAGCGGAGGAGATGTTGGTAAACCTGCAACTATGGTCTTGAAGGAACCAACTGAAATTACTGGCTTCCGTTACGTTCCACGTGGTTCAGGATCAAATGGTAACTTGAGAGATGTCACTCTTGTGGTTACTGATGAAACAGGTAAGGAACATACCTTCAATGCAACCAATTGGGCTAACAATAATAAACCAAAAGATATTGACTTTGGTAAGACTATCAAGGCTAAAAAGATTGTTCTAACTGGAACAAGAACCTACGGTGATACAGAAAACCAATATCAATCAGCTGCAGAATTGATCTTCGCTCGTCCACAGGTTGCTGAAACTGGTCTTGACACTACAGCCTATGAAGCAGCCTTGGCAAAAGCTCAAAAATTGACTGATAAAAGTAATCAAGAGGAAGTAGCAAGTGTTGTTGCCAGCATGAAATTTGCAACAGATAATCATCTCTTAACAAATAGAATGCTTGAATTCTTTGCAAATTATCTCGACCAATTGAAAGACCAAACACCTACTCCAACTCCAGATCCAGAACCAACTCCAGAACCTAAACCTGAAGCTCCAACTTCAAGCAAGGGTGACGAAGCTGCGCCAGTTGTTGACCTTCCAGAATTCACAGGTGGTGTAAATGGTGTTGAAGCCGCAATCCATGAAGTACCAGAGTTTACTGGAGGTGTGAATGCAGCTGAAGCCGCTGTTCATGAAGTTCCAGAATACAATGAAGTTGAGGGAACCGCAGGAAATGAAGTAGCTATCCACGAAGTACCAGAATTTACTGGAGGTGTAAATGGAGCTGAAGCCGCTGTCCATGAAGTACCAGAGTATACAGGTGCGATTGGAACAGCAGGTGATCAAGCCGCACCTACTGTAGAAAAACCAACTGAAGGTGTTCGTGTCTTGTCAGATAAGACTACAGGAGTTGTAGTTGCAGGACTAGCAAGAGATTTGGCTACAGATCTTAATCTTAAAGTTCAAAAAGTAACAGACCAAAGTCTACAAGGTGTGAAATTTGATGCTTATGCTCTTCATTTAGTTGATAAAGATAAGCATGAGGTTCAAGCGAAGGGTGTAGTGCTTGTTCGACTTCCAGTTTCTAGTGAAGTAGCTGGAGTATACTACACTGCATCAGGTGAGGCAGTAAGCTTTACAAATGGTCAAGGTACAGTTGAGTTTACAACTAGTCAGCTAGGACATTTTGCAGTAGTTTATAAACAAGTTTCTAAACCACAAACGCCATCAGTAGGAGAACCAGGTCATAAACCACAAACTCCATTAACTGAGGAACCTGGAAGTCAAGTACAGACTCCATCAACAGAGAAACTGGATCATAAACCACAGGATGCAGCAGTACAAAAACTCGATCAGAAATCAGATGATACTGCTAAACCAGAAATGAAGGAAGTAGCAGCTAAACAAGAAGCGAAGGATAAACTTCCAGAAACTGGTACTAGCAAGTCAGATCATCTCTTCTTCCTTGCCAGCCTCAGTCTAGCAATGTCTGCTCTATTTCTTGCAAAGAGAAAAGAAGATTAAAAAATAAAAAGTTTTCAATAAAAGAGAGCTTAAAACTCCACAATCACTGTAGTGGAGAAAAAGAAAACCCAGAGAGGACCCTCTAGGTCCTCTCTTTTTCTAAAGGGGAATGATAGCGCTTACTCCTTGTGAGCGTATGAAAGGAAATAGGAAAAAATGGGAAAACATTTTTTTGAGAAACGGTGTCATTACAGTATACGTAAATTTACAATCGGCGCAGCTTCTGTTATGATTGGTGCCAGTATCTTTGGAACTGGTATGGTTCAAGCTGCTGAAACAGAAGGACCTGCAGAGACAGAAGGTACGGTAACACAGGCTCAGCCTCTGGATAAACTGCCAGCAGATATAGCAGCAGCTATTGAAAAAGCAGAAGCAAGTGCTGGAACTGTAGATGAACAACCTGCAGGGTCAGAAACTGGGGCAACTGCAGCTGAAACAACTACTCCAAAACCAACTGAAACTCCTGCTCCTAAGGAAGAAGTAGCTTCAAAACCAGCTACAAATCCAAAAGAGGAAGCAGCTTCTGAAGCGAAACCAGCTGCAAGTCCTGCGACTAAAGATGTAGTAGATACACCAGATGTCAATCATTTAGAAAAAGCTTCTGCTACAGCATCAAACCATGAAGCCAACACACAATACACAGCAGAAAAGGCGATTGACGGAAAACCTGATACTCGTTGGGCTACTGACCAAAACGTTGAGAAACCAACAATCGAATTTACTCTTGAAAAGACAACAGTGATTAAGCATGTTGAGATTGATTGGGACCGCCGCGTTCGTGGTGAACAAAATGATCCTAATATCAAGTCATGGAACCTCTATTACGCCGGCCAGGATGATGTGAATGGTTCAGGAGTTAAAGAATGGAAGTTGGCTTATCAAAGAACAGGGAATCCTCTTCTTGATGAAAAAATTGACTTGAAAGAAGCTATCCAAGCCAAATACCTTAAACTTGAAATTACAGACTATCAAGCTGGTACAATGAATTGGAAAAATGTTGGGATTCAAGAAATTCGTGCCTACTCAAACATTCCAGACGCTAGCAAACCAACAGATATTCGCCAAGTGACAGAATTAGCTGTTGCTGAAGATGGAAAATCTCTTATCTTGCCTAAATTACCAGGTCAAGTCAGCTTGATTGGTAGCAACAAACAGGGTGTTGTTGACCTAAATAACAAAATCTATAAACCCTTAACAGATCAAACTGTTAAGGTCATGGTCCAACAAGTCAAGGATACTCATACCTTCACAAAAGAATTTGAAGTCCTTATTAAAGGCTTACATGCAGACGAAGGCGTTGGCACTAAACCAGCAGTTGCTCCAGCAGTTCAACAATGGTATGGAACTGAAGGAAAAACTTCTATTACAGCTGATACTGTGATTTCAGTTGGCGATTCTGGATTTGGTCAAGAAGCTAAATTCTATCAGACTGACCTTGAAAGTCGTGGGCTAGAAATCGCTACAGGTGATCAAACAGCTCAAAAACGGATTGAATTTAAAAAGGTTGAAGATAAGGGTTATGGTAAAGAAGGCTATGGTATCACTGTAAAAGATGGTGTTATTACTGTAGAAGCTGCAACCAACGCAGGAGCCTTTTACGCAACTCGTACTCTTCTACAAATGGGCGAAAATGATTTGCAAAACGGAGAAATCCGTGACTTCCCAAGCTTTAGCCACCGTGGCTTTATGCTAGACACAGGTCGTAAGTTTATTCCTTATGATACGCTTGTAGACATCATGCTCAACATGGCTTACTACAAGATGAACGATCTTCAGTTGCACTTGAATGATAACTATATCTTCTTAAAAGATCACTTGGCTGGTAAAAATCTTTCTCAAGATGAAGAACTAGACTATGTCCTCAAAAAAGCTAAGACAGGCTTCCGTGTAGAGACTGATGTTGTTGGTGAAAATGGTGAAAAATTAACATCTGACGAGCATTACACTAAGGAAGAAATGCAAGAAATTATCAAGTTGGCAAAAGCCTTGCATATCAACCTTGTTCCTGAAATTGACACGCCAGGTCACGCTCTTTCATTTGTTAAGGTTAGACCTGACCTTATGTATAAAGGCAGTCTTAGCGACTATAGAGGTAAGCACAATGTTGAACGAGTTGCCATGTTGGACTTGGATAACAAGTACGAAGAAACGCTTGCTTTTGTTAAATCAGTCTATGATAAATTGTTGGATGGAGAGGATGCACCACTTCATGGTGTCTCAACAGTTCATATCGGAACTGATGAGTACTACGGTAGTCGCGAAAGCTATCGTCGCTATGTCAATGATATGATCCAGTACATCAAAGGCAAAGGCCTAACACCGCGTATTTGGGGTTCCCTCAGTGCTAAACAAGGAACTACACCTGTTGATTGGAAAGATGTAGAAGTTGATATCTGGAGTATTGGTTGGCAACGACCAGCAGCGGCCATTGCTCAAGGTGCAAAAATTATCAATATCACAGATATTCCAACCTATAGTGTTCCAAGTGGAAGCAATAGTCAAGGTGGCTATGGAGATTATGCAAACTATGAAACTCAATACAATCGCTGGACACCAAATGATTTCTCAACAGGTGGAGGACCACGTCTAGAAGCCTCTAATCCAAATATCCTTGGTGGTGGTCATGCAGTATGGAATGATAATATTGACCTCCATGAAACTGGACTCACTTCTTACGATATCTTTAAACGCTTCTTCAAGAGTATGCAATCAACTGCAGAACGCACTTGGGGTTCAGACCGTGCAGCCAAGACCTATGCAGAACGTGTTCAACCAGCAAGTGTCTATGCACCACAATCTAACCCAGATAAGACCGTAGCTGAAGAAGACTTGTTCAAGATTAATCCTGAGACTGTCAAAGATTATCTTGCTAAGAAAGTACAGAAGACTGAAGCAGGTTTGAACTTCGAAAAAGATAGCACTATCGAAGGCCTAGTTGGTGATGCTGGACCAAGTCATGTCTTGAAATTGGATGTGACAGTGACTGGTGATGGCGAGCAAACCTTCTCAACAAGTGGAAACAATCAACTCTATCTTGCGGACAAAGATGGCTATCTTGCCTATACTTTTGAACAATTCCATATTCAATTTAACAAGAAACTTGAAAAGAACAAACGTTATCAAATTTCTGTTGTAACCAAACCTCAAGTGACTGAAGTTTATGTGGACGGTGAAAAGGTTGAACGGATTGCGAATCCAGCTAATCCACGTTTGGCTCATAATAGCTTAGTCTTACCACTTGAAACAGTCGGTGGCTTCAAAGGAATCTTGCATAGTGCTGAGTTGTCAAATGAAGCATTTGTAAACCCACGTTTGATTCCAAATGATCATTTTACAGTTTCTGCAACAAGTCAGGAATTGCCAGGAACCAATGCAGAAGGTCCAGTCGAAAAAGCCTTTGACAATGATCCAAATACCTTCTGGCATTCAAAATGGTCTGGTCATCAGGCTCCATTTACAGTGGCAATGAACTTGAAAGCAGCTGAAACAGTTAATGGTTTGACTTATCTTCCACGTCCAGGTGGAGGCAACGGTGTTGTGACATCTTATGAAATCTATGCTCAGAAAGATGGTCAAATGGTTAAAGTTGCTTTAGGAACTTGGGAAAATAATGCCAAAGAGAAAACAGTTAACTTTGATGCCATTGAAACCGATAAGGTAGAATTTAAAGTTCTAGCTGGTGCTGCAGGATTTGGTAGTGCTGCAGAAATTCAACTTCTGAAACCAGTTTCTTCTAACAAGGTGGAAGAGCCAGTTAGTCCAGAGAAACCTGTGACACCAGAAAAACCTGAAACTCCAGAAAAACCTAAAGTTGAGGAAATGGGCGATGGTACAACTGAACTTGCTGATAGCTTTGTAGCTACGAAACCTACAAGTGACGAAGCAGTTGCCGCAGCAGCTCAAAGTCAGGATTATCTCAAGAAAGAGTACAAGGTCTTCCCAACACCACAAAAAGTAACTTATGATGAAGGTGTTACGAAACTCCATAAACAAGTCAATCTTGTCATGGGCGATCAATTAGATATCTATACTCGTAACCGCTTGAAGAGTGTCCTACAAGATCATCAAATCTCTTACACAAGCAGTCAAACAGCAGTGGCAGGTGCTACCAACATCTACCTTGGTGTTCATGGTCAAAATTCACAGGCTGAAAAAGAAGTGTCTGGCATTTCTCAAGGACTCTTTGATAAGATTGATGCCTATGCCTTGTCTATCAAGAACAATACAATCTCTATCGTCGGAAAGGATACAGATGCTGTCTTCTACGGTTTGACAACTCTCAAACACATGCTTAATGAAAGTGAAGCTCCAGTCTTGCGTAATGTGACAGTTGAAGATTTTGCTGAAATTAAGAACCGTGGCTTTATCGAAGGATACTATGGTAACCCTTGGAGCAATGCTGATCGTGCTGAATTGATGCGCTATGGTGGTGACTTGAAGTTGACGCAATACTTCTTTGCACCAAAAGATGATCCATACCACAACAAGAAATGGCGTGAACTTTATCCAGAAGAAAAATTAGCTGAAATCCGTGAATTAGCGCGTGTCGGAAATCAAAACAAGACTCGTTATGTGTGGACCATCCACCCATTCATGAACAACCGTATCCGTTTTGGCAACGATGCTGACTACCAAAAAGACCTTGAAACTATTAAAGCTAAATTCACTCAATTGATGGATGTCGGTGTTCGTGAGTTCGGTATCCTAGCTGATGACGCTCCAAGTCCAGTTGGTGGCTACAATAGCTACAACCGCTTGATGAAGGACATGACAGACTGGTTGACTGAAAAACAAGCAACTTATGTTGGTCTTCGTAAGGAAATGATCTTTGTTCCAGGTCAGTATTGGGGTAATGGACGTGAAGATGAGTTGAAATCTCTAAATGAAAACCTTCCAACTTCAACTTCTATGACCCTTACTGGTGGTAAGATTTGGGGTGAAGTATCTGAAAGCTTCCTCTCTAACCTTAAGAATAACCTGACTGCAGGAGGTAAGACCTACCGACCAGTTTCTCTATGGGTAAACTGGCCTGTTACAGATAACTCTAAACAACACTTGATCTTGGGTGGTGGTGAGAAATTCCTTCATCCGAATGTTGACCCTAGTCTCCTTTCAGGTATCATGTTGAACCCAATGCAACAATCTGAGCCATCGAAGATTGCCCTCTTCTCTGCAGCCCAATATGCATGGAAACAATGGAAATCAGAAGAAGAAGCTAAGAAAGTAAATGACATCGCCTTCAACTTTGTTGAGAACGGTAAGTTTACAGATAGCGAAGCATCTCTTGCCTTCCGTGAGCTTGGTAAACATATGATCAACCAAAACATGGATGGTCGTGTTGTGAAATTGGAAGAGTCTGTTGAACTTGCACCGAAATTAGATGCCTTTATGACTAAGCTAAAAGCTGGTCAAGATGTCGGTGCAGAGCGTGAAGGATTGCGTGCAGAATTTGCTAAACTAAAAGCAGCAGCTCAACTTTATAAAGCATCTGGTGATGAAAAGATGCGTGCTCAAATCCACTACTGGTTGGATAATACCATCGACCAAATGGATGCCTTGAGTGCTCTTCTTGATGGTACAGAAGCTATCGAAAAGAACGATTCTGCAAAACTTTGGGATAGCTACTATAAGGGATTAAAACTTTATGAACAATCACAAACTTATACTTTCCATTATGTAGATCATGATGAGAGAGCTGAGTTGGGTGTTCAACATATCCGTCCATTCTTGCTTGGACTTCGTGAAATCCTCGCAACAGAAGTTCAAAAAGCCTTGCATCCTGACCAAGTCCTTAGTACCTTTATCACGAACCGTACTGGTGTCGAAGGTGGACTTGCTGAAGTGACTGACGGAGATTTGGGAACACATGCTTTGATCAAATCACCAAACAGCATTCAAACTGGTGACTACATTGGCTTGAAATTTAACAAAGCTGTTCCAGTTCAAAACTTGACCTTTGCAATGGGAACTCAAGCAAATCCTCGTGATACCTTCAACAACGCTAAGGTTGAATACCTCAATGAAAATGATGAGTGGGTAACCCTTTCAGAACCAAGCTACACTGGTAATGAACCACTGCTTAAATTTGAAAACCTCAACATCAACGCCAAAGCTGTTCGTATGATTGCGACTTCAGATCGTGGAAACACTTGGTTTGCTGTACGAGAAATTGCTGTGAACCGCCCTGTAGAAGTTACTCGTGCTAAACAGTCAGCTACTGTGACTATCAGTCCAAATCTTATGTACAAGTACAACACAACGGTTGGGCAAATTACAGATGGACGTGATAATACTGAAGCCATGCTTGCAAATGCTGATAGAACAGACACAACTCCAGTAAATGGTTGGGTACAACTTGACTTGGGTGAAGTTAAACCTGTGACCAAGGTTCGTTTGGTTCAAGGATCAGGAGATAAATTGGCAGAAGGTGTTCTTGAATATTCTGCAGATGGTAGCTCATGGCAAGAGTTGGATCGCTTGACTGGTGAACAAACAAAAGAAATCGAAACTCCAATTTCAGCTCGCTACGTTCGTGTTCGCAATACTAAGAACATCAACCTATGGTGGCGTATCGCTGACTTCTCAGTTGAAACACGTGCAGGCAATAGCGAATTGACTGATACAAACGTTGAGAGCTTGAAGTCAACTCCAGTTTATGACAGCCTAGGCCGTTATGACCTTCAAATTCCAAGCGGAACTAAGCTTCCAGCTAATAGCTACTTGGGTATGAAACTTGATCGTCTTCACCAAGCTGAAAGCATTCAAGCACTTGGTACAGAAAATCCATCTCTCAATTTGGAATACTCTCCAAATGCTCAAGAATGGTATCCAGCTGATCAAGTGACAGATAAGTCCTTGGTACGTTATGTTCGTTTGGTTAATAAGACTGACCAAGAACAAGCAGTGACAGCAACTTCTCTACTTGTTCAGACAAAAGAAGTTCAGCCAACCACACTTGATTCTACATCAATGGGAATCCACCAAACATACGGTAGAAACGACGTTCGTAAGATCAAGAACTTGGATCAGTTGTTTGACGGTGTCTACAATAACTTTGTAGAGTTCTCAGACTATGCTCGTAAAGACGGTCATATTACCTTGAAACTTGGTAGCGAACGTGATATTAAGAAGATTAGAGCTTACATCCAAGACGGCACTCAAAACTATCTCCGTGATGGTAAGATTCAAGTCAGTCAAGATGGCAAGACTTGGACGGATGTTGTGACAGTTGGTGACGGCCTTGCTAATGAAACACGTGATGACTCCTTGACAGATGGCTGGACACATGATTCTAAGATGCCAGGAAATCGCTATATCGAGGGTGAACTTTCAAGCCCAGTTAAAGCTAACTATCTCCGTGTTCTATTTACAGCAGACTATGATGCTCGTTTTGTAGGATTCACTGAGTTGGTGATCAATGATGGCGAATTCGTGAAACCAATCAATGACCCAACTGTAGAAGGAAACAGTGGTGAAAGCCAAGGCAACCTTTACACTAACCTCGTGGATGGTAAAGTATTGACAAGCTACAAGGCTGAGAAAGAACAAGGTGAGCTTGTCTACCACTTGTCAGAACCAACAGACGCAAACCATATTCGCCTTGTTTCAAGTCTTCCACAAGGAGTGAAAGCGCGTGTGCTTGCTCGTACTCTTAAAGAAGATAAAAAAGATGCTTGGACAGATCTAGGAGCAATTACCTCAAGCTTCCAAACATTTGCAGTGAGAGAAAAAGCGCCATTGTTAGATGTCAAAGTTGTTTGGGAAGGTGGCAAACCTGAGTTTTACGAAATGACGACCTTCCACCAAGAGCTTCCAGAAGAACCAGAGAAACCAGCTTTAACTACAAGCAAGGGTGATGAAGCAGCACCAGTAGTAGAAGTCCCAGAATTTACTGGTGGCGTAAATGGTGTTGAAGCAGCTGTTCATGAAGTTCCAGAATACACTGAAGCTATTGGCACAGCAGGTGATGAAGCAGCACCAGTAGTAGAAGTTCCAGAATTCACAGGCGGCGTAAATGGTGTCGAAGCAGCTATCCATGAAGTACCAGAGTATACTGAAGCTACGGTAGAAGCAGACAAGATTCCAGCACCAGTAGTAGAAGTCCCAGAATTCGCAGGTGGCGTCAATGGAGCAGAAGCAGCTGTCCACGAAGTCCCAGAATATACTGGTGGTGTGAATGGTGTTGAAGCGGCTGTCCATGAAGTCCCAGAGTTCACTGGTCACGTAAATGGATCAGAAGGAACTACTCACGAAGTTCCAGAATTTACTGGAAGTGTGAATGGTTCAGCTCCAACTACACGTGAAACTCCAGCATACACAGATGAGCAGTCTCTTGTAGCTCTTGCTATGTCACAAGATAAGACCTACCAAGCACCTGCAAGTCATCCATACAAGCTCCCAGAGACAGGTACTAAAGAAAATGCCGGCCTTGCAGCCGTTGGTGTTGTAGGTGCACTTCTTGGTATGTTTGCTATGGGAAAGAAAAAAGACGACGAATAAGATGATGTAAAAGCATCTAATACTCAATGAAAATCAAAGAGCAAACTAGGAAACTAGCCGCAGGTTGCTCAAAACACTGTTTTGAGGTTGTGGATAGAACTGACGAAGTCAGTAACAAAAATATACGGCAAGGCGACGTTGACGCGGTTTGAATTTGATTTTCGAAGAGTATAAGTCATAGAGATTGGATCAAGAGACTAATCTCGAATATAAAAAGCGGACAAAACTAGTTTTCTGATAAACAGAATCTGGTCTTGTTCGCTTTTTCTTAAAGTGAGGAAGCTGATGGTCATTGAAGTTCTTTGAATAAAACATTCCGGCTCTTTGTCAACTGTAGTGGGTTGAATAAAAGCTAACATCTGGAGAGGACAATCGTTGTC
>NZ_JVHE01000083.1:0-1085 GCF_001072925.1 Streptococcus pseudopneumoniae
CAAACCAGGTCAACCAGTAGAACCAGGTAAGGAACTTCCAAACCTTCCAACAAATCCAGGTGAAGATACCCCAATCATCTACGTACCAATCGTAAATGATGTGACTAAACCAACCAAACAGATAGTGAAGTTTGAAGGAGCAGGTGACAAGACTCCAGCTGACAATGTCCAAGACGACTTTACATTTACTGGTAAAGAAAAACAAGCTGATGGAACTACAACATGGACTGAAACTAGTCATACCTATGGCAAGGTTACTGTTCCTGTAATTCCAGGTTACTACGCTGATAAGACAGAAGCTGGTGGTAAGACAGTTACTCCAGAAAATCCTGAAGTAGTAGAGATTATTACCTATAAACCACTTGGAAGCTTGGTTCCAAAACCAGAGAAACCAAATGATCCAAACTTCCCATCAACACCAGAAGTGAAGTATCCAAATGATCCAACAGATCCAACAAAACCAGGAAAACCAGTTGTTCCAGACGTACCAGGCTACAAACCATACTTGCCAGATCCAAAAGATCCAAGCAAACCAGGTCAACCAGTAGAACCAGGTAAGGAACTTCCAAACCTTCCAACAAATCCAGGTGATGACACACCAATCATCTACGTACCAATCGTACCAGTAACTCCAGAGAAACCAGTGACTCCAGAGAAACCAGTAACTCCAGAGAAACCAGTGACTCCAGAGAAACCAGCCTCAGCTAAAGAAAATACTCCTCAGTTGCCAAATACTGGTACTGAAGATCATACTAGCTTAGCAGCACTTGGACTTCTTGGAGTAATGAGTGGATTTGGACTTGTAGCTCGTAAGAAAAAAGAAGATTAGTATCTTTAATATTTTAAAGGACTAGCTATTCCGTTTTAATAGAACTAATTTTCAGTAGGATGAATCTGAGAGCTAAAAATCTACCATTTTAAGTTTAAAGTTTCTTTACTTAAATTCTTAAACTGAATAGGTACTAAAAGTGAACAAGACAAAATTCTGATTTTCAGAACCTATGTTTTGTTCGCTTTTTTTGGGCTCTTTGTCAACTGTAGTGGGTTGAATAAAAGCTAACATCTGGAGAGGACAATTGTTGTCC
>NZ_JVHE01000084.1:0-442 GCF_001072925.1 Streptococcus pseudopneumoniae
GTGTCTTAACGCCATTTGAGTCAGCTTCTTTCACTGTCTGTGCTGGTGTCAAGTTTGCTGTTGTACCACCTGGATATGTAACTGTCGCTGTGCCATCTTCACCAACTTTAACATCTGTTGCTGTTGGGTTAGCTTTCTTAACTTCTTCAGCTACTTTTGCTTTTTCCGCATCTGTAAGGGCTGATGGGTTCGCTACTGGGGTTACTGCTGGAGTCTTAGCTTCTTTAGCTGTTGTTGCCTTAGCTGGTTCACTTGCATCTGAAGTGTTACCTGCCGCATCAGTTGCTTTCGCTGTTACATTGCCTTCTGGAATGTTTACTGTTGGAGTGATAGTGGCTTTACCATTTTCACCTGCAGTTGCTTCACCAATCTTGTTGCCATCTTTATCGTAAAGGGCAACAGTTGATCCTGGTTCTGCGTTCACTTCAACTGGTGTCTTAGT
>NZ_JVHE01000085.1:0-27137 GCF_001072925.1 Streptococcus pseudopneumoniae
AGCTACCGCGTCAAAGTTTGATTGCTAATAAAAAGTGAGGTCGGGATCTTTTGTCCCAACCTCATTTTCATCTAATCTTATAAGATTTAGTCCTGCATCTGACGTTTCACCTGATAAGGGAGATACAAGATGTGTAAGACCAATCCAGCTCCAAGCAGGGCTAAAAGAGCTAGTTTTTCTTGGAGGGTAATCACCCCAACTACCAGTTGAACCAATAAAACAAAACCAGTCAATCCTCGGACAACCGCCTGTAATCCCCTTTCCTTTTGCCCCTTGTCTAGCGGGAAAAGTTGAGTCAAATATTGGTAATCAAAGGCGTGATAGAGGGCCAATAACTGAAAGAGCAAGAGGTAGTTAAATAGAACCACTACTGCTGTCGCAATCCAAGACTGCTCGATAAAGATCAACGCCAGCAAAGATAGGAAGAGGAGGCGAAGACTGAGGGCAAAAAGATCTCCATTTCGCAGATAAGAACGAAGATAGAGGTTCTGCCAAATCTTGCTCGGCACCTTCTGAACTGCTTTTAGGATAACATCTAGATAAGCTCGTCTCTTGACGCTGTTTGAAATTCCCTTGACTTGGGTAAAGAGGGCAAAGAAACGAAGTAAAAACTGCTTGCGTTTACTTTCTTGGGCAATCACATAGTCCCAGTCCAGATGATTTGCACTAAAAAACTTGCCAGTCTTTTTCTGAAACAGGAAATATTTCCCGACTCCCAACAGAAGAACATAAACACCAAAAACTCCTAAGCCCAAGCCCATGGCTAAAAATAGAGGGGCAAAAAGAAGCAAGAAGAGAGTCTGTACACTAACCCAAGAGATGAAGGAAACTAGACTTTGCTTCTGGATGTGTTCTCTTACTTCTTCTTCAGCTACTAAGAGAAAGAGCTTATCAGGTGCTTCCACATAGGTCGCGATTCCACCCCAAAGCATGAGTAAAACAGAGACAATTCCAATTAAACATAGGATTGGTAAGTGATTCTCAGGAAAATGCTGGAGCAGTTGACTATACTGATAGGCTAGAAAACCTACCAAGACCAGTAAAAACAAGACAAAGTGGTCATTGAGCACATAGCGCAGATAACCGACACACTCTTTACGAAAAGCCTGCTTTCGCTTTAGAAACAAGTCTTTCATCTGTCCTCCTCTTTGGTCAAAGCCAGATAGATATCATTGAGACTTGCTTGAGGCATGGCAAAAGCTTGTCTCAGCTCTTCAAGATCCCCTTTAGCCCTCACTTGTCCTTTGTGAAGAATGACAAAAGAGTCACACATTTTTTCAGCAGAGTCAAGAACGTGGGTACTCATGAGGATAGACTTGCCTTTTTTCTTTTCAAGATCCAAAAGCTGAATCAAGTCTGAAATTGCCAAGGGATCAAGACCAAGGAAAGGTTCATCGACGATAAAGAGACTCGGATCCACGACAAAGGCACAGATAATCATGACCTTCTGCTTCATCCCTTTTGAAAAATGAACTGGGAACCAGTCTAATTTCTGATCCAAACGAAACATTTTTAAAAGCGGTTCTACACGTTCAAAAGCTAGATTTTGTTCAATACCATAGGCCATAGCAACCGTCTCGATATGTTCTCTGAGAGTCAATTCCTCGTACAAACTAGGAGTTTCAGGAATGTAACCAATCTGCTGACGATATTCACGAGGATTGGCACCTAAGGTTAGCCCGTCGATGTTGATTTCTCCACTATAAGGTGTCAAAAGTCCAATAATTTCATTGATGGTCGTTGATTTTCCAGCACCATTGAGGCCAATCAAACCGACCAGTTGTCCACTCTCGACTGTAAAGGACACATCTTTCAAGACAGGGACATGAACATAGCCACCTGTCAGGTTTTTAATTTCTAACATATTTTCTCCAAATCTGGTATAATGTAGCTATATTATATCAAAATTCAATACAGTAGAGGTAGATTTTATGTCAGATTGTATTTTTTGTAAAATTATCGCAGGGGAGATTCCCACATCAAAGGTTTACGAAGATGATCAAGTTCTTGCCTTCCTTGATATCTCACAAGTAACACCTGGTCACACCTTGGTCGTACCAAAAGAACACTACCGCAATCTTTTAGAAATGGATGCTGCAAGCGCCAGCCAACTTTTCGCCCAAGTACCAAAGATCGCTCAAAAAGTCATGAAAGCTACCAAAGCTGAAGGTATGAATATCATCGCCAACTGTGAAGAAGTTGCTGGACAAACCGTTTTCCATACCCATGTGCACCTCGTTCCTCGGTATAGTGCAGATGACGACCTAAAAATTGACTTTATCGCACATGAACCAGACTTCGACAAACTTGCTCGAGTCGCTGAAACAATCAAAAACGCTTAAGGAGTCACTATGAAACTATCAAATTTACTACTTTTTGCAGGCTCTGCAGTCGGTTCATACCTCCTCGTTAAGAATCGCCAAGCTATCACTGAAGAAGTTTTAGATACTACTGATCGTGTTGAAGCCATTAAGGATGACTTGGATATCATCCAAGATAGCCTGCAAATTATCGACCAACAAAAAGAACTCATCAAGGAATATCAAAAAGATTTGACCTATAAGTTTAAAGTCTTTGAAAAAGACCTTCAAGCAAGACTTGCTGTACTAAAAGAATTGCAGAAAACTGAAGAAAACTAAGGGAAACTCCAATTTTCCTTATTTCCCCTTTAAATCCATTTTGGGTTAGCAGATCTTAATAGACAAGGGAGGGCATGAAAATGAAACAGTTTTTTAAAGTTCTGACGCGGATCATCTTGATTATTTGTGGTGGCCTCAGCCTTCTTGTAGCTCTGGCATTTCTAATACTGGCCAATCTGTTCAAGGCCTCACCGAGTGACATCCGAGAAGGAAATGAGGCCTTAAAACAAATCTTTATCTCCCTTGACCTGCCTCCTGAGAAAGTAGAATCAAATGGAAGCTATCAATTCGAGGGTGGGGGCTTAGATTTTTATGTGACTTTCTCAGACGAGGTCATCAATAGCCACCCAGTTCTAAAAGAAAGTCCAAACCTCACTAAAAACCGACTCAAAGTCTATGTCTTAAACACAGGAGATATTTCCTACCATTCAGTAGAAGACAACTTATTCAATCATGGTTTATCCCAATTTTTAGAGGAGGAAGGCGAGAAGTATTTCCAAGAAATCGGAAAGAAATCAAATCCTTCTTACTTTATTCTCTCTTGGAGGGATCCAGAAAGCATGAAAAAGGGAATCGCATTTTATGAAAAAGCTTTGACCTTGGTGGATATCCAGGACAATTCGGCGATTAAGCGCATTGATACCGTCACTGTTAAGCCTGGCAAGGAAGCAGAACTCAAGCAACTCATCCAGGACATGGATGAGGCTGGCTTACTCATTCAAAAATATCAATAGTAAACCAGTTGGAGATTCTTTCTCCCATGCTAAAAGTCTAAAGATTGCACGAAAAAAGAGCCCGAAGGCTCTTTTTACTTTATGCTTTATTCTCCTTCAAAGGCATCTTTAATATGGTCAAAGAAGCCTTTTTTCTTTGGATTGACTTTTAGATCACCTGCAGCTGCGAATTCTTTCAAGGCTGCTTTTTGTCGTTCGTTCAAGCCTGTTGGAGTCACAACATTGACAGTCACGTATTGGTCACCAAGGGCACCACCACGAAGGCTAGGCGCACCTTTACCGCGTAGACGGAATCGTTTACCAGTCTGAGTTCCTTCTGGAATGACTAATTCTACATCACCATGAACTGTAGGGATGTCTACTGTATCACCAAGTGCTGCTTGAACAAAATTGAGGTTCAAATTGTAGAAGATAGTGGTTCCTTCACGTTCAAACTTATCACTTGCTTCAACTGAAACCACCACGTACAAGTCACCATATGGTCCACCGTTAAATCCTGCTTCACCTTGACCAGCTAGGCGGATCTGTTGACCTGTTTCCACACCAGCAGGGATTTTTACGTGTACGCTATGGGCTTGTTTTTCATGACCAGTTCCATGACAGGTTGTACATGGATCTTTGATTTCTTGACCACGGCCATGACAGACATCACAGGTTACTTGGCGACGCATCATACCGAGAGGTGTTTGGGTATCAACATTGATCACACCTGAACCATGACAGCGTCCACAAGTAACTGGACTTGTTCCAGGTTTAGCACCAGACCCATTACAAGTACGACAGCTTGCTTCACGATTGTATTTGACTTCCTTTTCTGTACCAAAAATAGCTTCTTCAAAAGTCAAATGAACGCGATACTGGAGGTCGTCACCTTGACGAGGGGCGTTTGGATTACGTGATGCACCGCCACCACCAAAGAAGCTTGAGAAGATATCTTCAAATCCACCAAAGCCACCTGCTCCGTCGAAGCCTCCGAAACCGCCAGCACCACCAAAACCACCATTGGCACCAGCAGCACCATATTGGTCATAGGCAGCACGTTTCTGTTCATCGCTCAAAGTTTCATAAGCTTCTTGAACTTCCTTGTACTTGTCCTCAGCACCAGGATCCTTGTTGATATCTGGGTGATATTTTTTAGATAATTTCCGATAGGCTCTCTTGATCTCATCTTGAGATGCATTTTTCGAAACGCCCAAACGGTCGTAAAATTCAGTATTGTTCATAATTCAAGATACAAAGGGCGTTAAACGGACACAGGCAAAATAGGAGTTTTGACGACGGACGCTTACGTCCTAGAAAAAACTATCTTTTTGGCACAGTCCGTAGCCCGTGTTCAGTTGCGAACACATTTGTCCTTTCTATTGATGTTGTAAATCAAACCTCGATGTAGGTCGGGTTCAATTCCTTTCTTTCATATTGAGTAAGAAACTTTAGAGCTCGAGTTCAATTCCCCGAACGCTCTTTGTTCCTTTCTATAATTTATAAGTAAATCTTTAGAGGCTGTTTTCTATACTCTGCTTCACTTGATCAAACTCTTCATCTGATAGAGTAAATATCAAATCCTCTTCTGCGTACTCATTCTGTTCTTTAAAATAGTTGTCCGTATTTTCTGTCAACCCTAAACTTAGAATCACTTTTCTTGCAAACTCTTGGTGCGCAAAGCCTATAGCCGTAATGATTTGTTTATCTTGCACAAGAACTTTGGGTTGGAAATTTTCACGTGGAAGAAATTCAAAATAGTCAAAGAAGTTTTGCCAAATTCCACCTGTAAATTTCGTGTCCTTCAACAAGCCTGCTTTCGCCAATAAAAGAGGCGCTGAAGAAATGGCTGCAATCAAGACATCTCGCTCACCAAGGTCCCTCAAGAACGAAATCAATTTCTCATCCTGTAGGGCAGGTCCTATGTTTACCATTCCTGGCAAAATCACACAAGAATACTCTTCTATACGGATCTGATCTAGTGTTTTGGTCGGTTGACAGGGCAAACCATCCTCAGAGACCACTATCGAATGATCTGAAGCGACATAATCAATCGTGACGTCAAAAGACAGAGCTAAAGTACTCGTTAAAGCGGTTATTTCATAAAGAGAAAAATTAGGATAAATGATACAAAGTACTTTTTTCATTCGCAACATCCTCTATTTTACCGAAAAACAGAGGCTGGGTTGCAACCTCTGGATTTCTTCTTATTATTACGACGTTCAAAAACAAAGTCGATTATACTTTGTTTTTGAACTAGTAAGGCGTTTAGGCAAGTCGCCATAGCGATTGCCGTAGAATGACAATCACTTTAGTGATTAGTCATTCTTAACGAGTTAGGCTGAATTGAGTTTCGGATTAAAGGAATCCTAAAATCTCGGAACCTTTCTTTATTTCAGGAGGTTCCGCTAAAACAATCCACTGGATTGTTTTACTTTTCAGTAAACTCTCCATCTACGACGTCATCGCCTGCGTTTCCTGTTGCTTGTGCGCCTTCTGCTCCTGCTTGAGCTTGTTGCGCTGCTGCGGCTTGTTCGTAGAGTTTAACGGCAAGTCCTTGAGCTTTTTCGTTCAATGCTTCAAGTTTTGCTTTCATTTCGTCCAAGTTGTTGTCTTCTTGGGCTTTCTTAAGCTCATCGAGGGCAGCTTGGGCAGCATCACGTTCTGCATCGAAGCTTTTACCTTCAGTTTCTTTGATTGTCTTTTCAGTCGCAAAGATAGCTTGGTCTACTTCGTTACGAAGGTCAACTTCTTCTTTACGTTTCTTATCTGCTTCAGCGTTAGCTTCTGCATCTTTCATCATGCGGTCGATTTCTTCGTCTGTCAAACCTGAGTTAGATTGGATAACAATTGTTTGTTCTTTTTGAGTTCCAAGATCTTTCGCTTTAACAGATACGATACCGTTCTTGTCGATGTCAAATGTCACTTCGATTTGTGGGATACCACGAGGTGCAGCTGGGATATCAGTCAATTGGAAACGTCCAAGAGTCTTGTTATCTGCTGCCATTGGGCGTTCACCTTGAAGAACGTGGATATCAACGGCTGGTTGGTTGTCTGCTGCAGTTGAGAAGACTTGTGATTTAGATGTTGGAATAGTTGTGTTACGGTCGATGAGTTTTGTGAAGACTCCACCCATTGTTTCGATACCAAGTGACAATGGAGTTACGTCAAGAAGGACAACGTCTTTCACATCACCAGTGATGACACCACCTTGGATAGCAGCACCCATGGCAACAACTTCATCAGGGTTCACTGATTTGTTTGGTTCTTTACCAGTTTCAGCCTTAACAGCTTCAACAACGGCAGGAATACGAGTTGAACCACCAACAAGGATGACTTCGTCGATATCTGACAAACTCAAACCTGCATCTGAAAGAGCTTGACGAACTGGAACTTTTGTACGTTCTACAAGGTCACGAGTCAAATCGTCAAATTTCGCACGAGTCAAAGTCATTTCCAAGTGAAGAGGTCCAGCTTCACCAGCAGTGATGAATGGCAAGCTGATTTGTGTTGAAGTTACACCAGAAAGGTCTTTCTTAGCTTTTTCAGCCGCGTCTTTCAAACGTTGAAGGGCCATCTTGTCTGTTGACAAATCAATGCCGTTTTCTTTCTTGAATTCTGCTACCAAGTGGTCGATGATTTTTTGGTCAAAGTCGTCACCACCGAGTTTGTTATCCCCTGCAGTTGCCAATACATCAAAGACACCATCACCGAGTTCAAGGATAGATACGTCGAATGTACCTCCACCAAGGTCGAATACCAAGATTTTTTCTTCTTTGTCAGTCTTGTCCAAACCATAAGCAAGGGCTGCTGCAGTTGGTTCGTTGACGATACGTTCTACTTCAAGACCAGCGATTTTACCAGCGTCTTTAGTCGCTTGACGTTGAGCATCGTTGAAGTAAGCTGGAACTGTGATAACTGCTTTAGTTACTTTTTCACCAAGGTATTCTTCAGCATAACCTTTCAAGTATTGAAGGATCATAGCTGAGATTTCTTGTGGAGTGTATTCTTTACCATTAGCAGAAACTTTTTCAGAAGTTCCCATCTTAGATTTGATAGAGATGACTGTATCTGGGTTTGTGACTGCTTGACGTTTTGCAGCATCACCAACGATGATTTCACCGTTTTTGAATGACACTACAGATGGAGTTGTACGGTTTCCTTCTGGGTTTGCGATGATTTTGCTTTCAGTTCCTTCAAGAACTGCAACTGCTGAGTTTGTTGTACCTAAGTCAATACCGATAATTTTAGTCATATGTTTTTCTCCTTGTTGTTTTTTCTTCTTTTTTTCTTTTTGATACTCTTCTTAAGTGGCGACGCCGTCAGAGTTTGACTTCGTCAATCTCTTTGACTAAACTTTGAGCCTCAGGTCTCAAAGTTTGCGAAAATACCGCCACGGCGAAGAGTATCGCCTTTGGTTCGTTTCGCTCACTATTGGCAAAGCTGAATCATTCTTTATCTTTCTTTCATAGTTTAGTGTCATTTCGGACAAGGTTCCTATTATGTTACGACACGAGGAGTCGAAATCACAGATTTCTGACTTATCGCCTAGTTATAAACCACTACCATTGCCGGTCTTAGGATGCGGTCATGGAGTTTATAGCCTTTTTGGAAGACTTGTGCGATGGTATCTGCTGGATGTTCGTCATCTGCTGGGACTGTTTGAATGGCCATATGGTAGTTATGGTCAAATTCTCCATCTGCTGGGATTTCCTCAATTCCTTCTTCTTTCAGAGCATGTACCAAACTTTCTTGGACCATTTCCAAGCCCTTCTTCACATCATCTGTCAACCCTTCAACGGCAAGGGCACGTTCGAGGTTATCCAGTGATGGTAAGATCGCTTTTGCCAAATCTTGGCTACGATAGCGTTGCAAGAGTTGGCGCTCTTCGTTGGCACGACGCTGAATGTTTTGCATTTCTGCATGGGCACGAAGATATTTGTTTTCAAATTCCTCGGCACGTTCATTAGCCAAGTCCAATTCAGACTTCTCAGGAGTTGTTTCTTCAGCTGTTTCCACAACTTCCTCTTCTTTTACTTCTTCATTTTTAATATCTTGGGCCATTTTCGCCTCCTTTAATGATTTCAATCTTAATTCACTTCATAGTGATTACTGCTGAGATAGCGGTAAAAATCCGTCAACTTCATAGTCAAAACTCGATTGACAACATTAAGTTGATTAACCAATTGTTGATAATCCAGATTAACCGGACCTATAATCGCAAGAATTCCAAATCCACGATAGGGAATCAGGAACTTACTGCTAATCACTGCTAAGTCAGCTAAACAGGATTCTTGGCTATCCGCAACTCGGACACTTTGCATCTGGTCGCCAATCAGATTTTCTCGAATTTCCAAAGCAACCTTTTGTGGTTGATCAAAGAATTGATAGGCAGCTAGATTAGCGAAATTCAAAAGATTGACTTTGCCAGAAACCACGATATTTTCATTGAACATTTCTTTAAAGATATGTTCGACGAGATCCATAACGTTATCCGTTGTTGTGAAGTAACGTTGGATAATTTGCGGAATCTCTGTCCGAATCTTGTAGTGAATATCCAAAACAGTCTGATCCAGGAAACGTTCTTGAATCATGGTCTTGAGGCGGTTCAAATCCTCCTGCAAGAAATTTCTCGGAATCAAAAACTGACTGGTAACTGTTCTAGACTCATCAAGCGTAAAAACAGCAAGGGCTGTATGTTGTCCGAGAACAACGATGTCAAAAGCTGTCAGCTTCTGTCTACTTGGTTCTACATCTAGTGCTACAACCGTACAACCACTCAAGTCTGCCAAGATTCTCGTTGCCTCTTGAAAAATATCCTCTAGCTTGAAGAATTCTTGATCAAAGGCTTTTACAATCTCATAAACTTGATTTTCAGCTAAACGGTCGAAGGATAAGGAGTGTTTGACATAGTATTGAAATCCAGCCACACTGGGCATCCGACCACTGGAAGTATGAGCCTTTTCAAGTAAACCTTGCTTTTCTAGAGCTGCCATATCATTTCGAATAGTAGCACTGCTAGAGTTGATAGACTCTTGCAAGGCCTTAGATCCAACAGGTTCGTGCGTTTTGGTAAAGATGTCAATAATCAGATTTAAAATATTCTGCTGACGTTCTGTAACCATCTCGCTACTCCTCTCTGATAGATCGTTTTAGCACTCGATATATCCAAGTGCTAACTTATGATTCTATTATACACCCTTAGAAAAGAATGTCAAGACAAAAACTCAAAAAATTAGCACTCTTTTACTAAGAGTGCTAAAAATCGGTCTGAGGACCTAGAAAATCATCTTACATTCTCAAGATATTTCTTTTTAAGTCTGTAAAAACTATAGATGAGGTAAGAAATCATGAGGGCATAAAGGGCAAAAATAAGGAAGAAAGATTGAGAGAGACTTTCGCGAAACAGACTCATACAAACAACAAGACCACCAGAGATAGAAACTGTAGATGTACGAAATCCAGATTTCACACCATCCCATCTAAGACGATTGTCCATGAAAAATCGATCATTTAAATCTACATCACAAGTTGCTTTTCGAAAAACAGAATAAGAACAATTTTCCACAAATTCCCATCCTCTATCCTTAATACTTTGTAAATCTACCTCATTTTTTCTAAGGTAGCTAGTATTCCACACACGGTAAATCACATCATCTGGTCGGCATTGTTCAAAATAGAAAAAACCAAAACGATTCGATTTAAATTTCCAACCTTCCAAATGCATCTCATGCAAATACTCTTCTACCTTATCAAAATCAAAAATGGTAAACATTCGAAATTGTACTTTGCTATTCATTGTCTGACCTCCAAATTAGAAAACATGCTTGATTTTATTTATCGGATAATTCTTTCCACTTTTGAAACAATCTCCAAAAAATATAAGAAATCTGAATCGCAAAAACGATCAATAAAGTACAGTCTATGATAACAATCAAAAACATTCCCCAACTGAAATAACTACCTCCACTGAGTAACTTTGAGAAAATCGGTAGTAGCGCTGAAAAGAGAAGTAAAATAGGAAGCATCCGCATTGTTAAAATTTTCTTGACCATTGCTAACTTCCCGGCCGCGTCATTATAAATTTCAAACTCGGCATCCGACTCAACTCCAGAATAAAGCTTTCTAAGGTAGGAAAAACCATTAAAGTCTGTAATATGCTCCCAGCCACAGTCTTTATATAATTGTAAATAGGAAGCTCTCTCTGATTTTTTCATAGGATAAAAGTCCAACTGATAAACCACCTGCTCCGGTTGGCACTTTTCAAAAGTATACTTAACCGCAACTACTAAGTTAGAATAACTTACTTCCTTAAGTTTCCAGCCCTGAGCATGCATTTCTCCGAGATAGAGAGCCTCTCTATCATAATCCGCAATGGTAGCAATTCTATAAACAACTTTCTTTTCCATCAAAGCTCCTCCCGACTGTTTCTGTAGAGCCGTTCAATACGTTTCAACTCAATGTCTAAAACTTTTTGGCCCAAGTCTGTTATCTGATAGATTTTACGTTTTTCCTCTTCTCGGACAAAGGAAATCAAACCATCCTTTTCCATCTTTGACAGGGTTCCATACATAGTTCCAGGACTAATCGAAACCTGCGAATCTGTCATTTCTTTGACCTTTTGTCTAATACCATAGCCATGGTTCTCCTTTTGCAGACAGAACAGAATATAAAATCCCGTTTCAGTCATGGGAAGGTAGACACGTCTAATCTTATCTGTTAATTCCATTTAACCAGACCTCCTATTTAGCTCGATATATCGCACTTCGTTATATAAAATATATCACACCTCGATATAAAATGCAAGAAAAAAAAGATCGTCCTCACGGACAATCTTCTTATTTGTTATTAGTAAAGATCTAGGTAGTTATCAATTTCCCATTGTGAGACAAAGGTAGCGTAGCTTGCCCACTCGATGCGTTTAGCTTCAAGGAAGCTAGTGTAGATATGTTCACCTAGGGCTGCTTTAACCACTTCGTCTTCTGTCAAAGCCTTCAAAGCGTTGTGAAGAGTTGATGGAAGGTCAGTAATGCCAGCCTCTTTACGCTCTTCTGCAGTCATGATGTAGATGTTTTCCTCGATTGGTGCTGGTGCTTCAATTTTGTTTTCGATACCGTTCAAACCAACTTCTAAAAGAACAGCCATAGCAATATAAGGGTTTGCCATTGGGTCCACTGAGCGCAACTCCAAACGTGTTCCCATTCCGCGTGATGCTGGTACGCGGACAAGTGGTGAACGATTGCGACCTGCCCAAGCGATGTAAACAGGGGCTTCGTAGCCTGGAACCAAACGTTTGTATGAGTTAACGGTTGGGTTCATGATAGCTGTATAGTTGTAAGCATGTTTGATCAAACCACCAAGGAAGTAGTAAGCAGTTTCTGACAATTGCATCCCTTTTGGATCATTTGGATCAAAGAAGGCATTGTTTCCTTCAGCATCAAACAAAGACATATTACAGTGCATACCTGAACCAGCGATACCAAATTTTGGTTTAGCCATAAAGGTTGCATAGAGACCATGTTTACGTGCAATTGTTTTTACAACGAGTTTAAAGATTTGAATCTTATCACAAGCACGAAGAACTTCATCGTACTTAAAGTCAATCTCATGTTGACCTACAGCAACTTCGTGGTGACTTGCTTCAACTTCAAATCCCATTTTGGTCAAGACGTTAACGATCTCACGACGAGTGTTATCAGCAAGATCTGTAGGTGCCAAATCAAAGTAACCACCCTTGTCATTTACCTCAAGAGTTGGGTCTCCATTTTCATCAAGCTTAAATAGGAAGAATTCTGGCTCTGGTCCAAGGTTGAAAGATTTGAATCCAACTTCTTCCATGTGACGAAGAGCACGTTTGAGGTTTCCACGAGGATCTCCCGCAAATGGTTCCCCTTCTGTTGTATAGACATCACAGATCAATCCTGCGACACTACCGTTCTCATCTCCCCAAGGAAAGACTGTCCAAGTGTCCAAGTCAGGGTATAGGTACATATCAGATTCGTTGATACGAACAAACCCTTCAATAGAAGATCCATCAAACATAGCCTTGTTTGACAAGACCTTGTCTAGTTGTTCATCTGTAGCAGGAATTTCGACGTTTTTCATAGTTCCCAAAATATCTGAAAACATGAGACGGATAAAGGTTACATTTTTTTCCTTAACTTCACGACGAATATCTGCAGCTGTGATTGGCATGGTTTTTCTCCTTATATATGACGACTTGCGGTTGCCTAACCGCGACCAAAAGGTGATTGTTGAGAAGCAAAGCGACTTTGTTGGAGAACTTCATTCCGAAGGGCTCTTCGTACTTCAGTTTGACTCACTGGCTTTTTAGACTTCGCCTCACGTTCAGCATATTTTTTCTTGATGGCAGCAATGTTCAGACCTTCAGAGATATAATCTTTAATCTCAAGCAATCGATCCATGTCATTCAAAGAATACATACGGCGATTGCCCTCGTTACGATCAGGCTTAATCAATTCCTGGTCTTCATAATAACGAATTTGGCGCGCCGAAAGATCGGTCAGCTTCATAACACTACCAATAGGAAAAACTGCCATATTGCGACGAAATTCTTTTTCCTTCATGTACACTTCCTTCTTTCTGTCTATTATAGTCTAAAAAAATTCAATCGTCAATCAATAATGTTATATCTTGTGACATTATTTTGTTTTTTTCAATAAAATACTCCGTAAACGATCAATATCGTAATTTACAAGAATTGCTACAAAAACACCCATAAATGTTTCAAAAACTCGGGCAAACACGTACAAAACAGTCTCACCATTTGGAATTGATAAGGTAATAATCAACATAGCCGCAACTCCACCGATAACACCTGCTTTATTGTTCATAGCAACATTTGTCATAATGGTTAACATGGTACAAATTGGAACAACTAGGAGGGTTACCCAGAAGGCACCGTGAAAAAGATTATTTAAGAGAAAGAAAATCAGGGCATAAAAACCACCGATACTATTTCCGAGAATACGAGAAGTACCAAAATGAACACTCTTGTCAAAGTCTTCTCTTAAACTAAAAACTGCAGTCAAGGCTCCAATCTGAAGTCCTTTCCAACCAAAAAAACCAAAAATCATGAGAACTAAAAAAACAGCGATCCCTGTCTTGAAAGTTCGCATCCCTAACTTAAACTTGGATTTGTCAAATCTATACTTTTTAAAATAACTCATCATTTCAACTTTCTATTTCCATTTTACCATAAATTTACCTATTTTTGAGAAGGGGATGCAATAAACTGATGGAAATAGAAAAGAGAAGGAACTTAATCCTTCTCTCTTATAATCAATATTCTATTTTTAGAACAAATACATGAAAGCTAAAGTCAAGAGACTAGCGAGTAAGCCCACTCCCCAGAAGAAGAAGTCGACCTTCCACTCACTCCAAGCTTGGCCTTTTCCAGAAAAGCCCCCCAACTCAAAATGATGGTGAACTGGTGTCATACGGAAGATACGTTTTCCTCCAGTCAACTTAAAGTAGGTGACTTGCATCATAACAGATGTTGTTTCAAAGACATACACTAGACCAATCAAAAGCAGCGTCCATTCTTGGTGCAGTGCCATGGAAATAGCCGCTAACATCCCTCCAAGGGCTAGGCTACCAACATCTCCCATGAAAACTTTAGCAGGCTTGTGGTTAAAGACAAAGAAGCCAAGAAGACCACCAATCATAGCTACAATCACTAGTAAGATATCAAGCTGATTTTGCACATAGGCAATCACTCCATAAGCAGATAGGCTAATCACCACCGAAATACTTGCCAAGCCATCGATTCCGTCAGTCAGATTAACTGCATTTGAAAAACCGACCAACCAGAAGAGGGCAAAGAGAATATAAAGAACACCTAAATGCAAGGGAAAACCAAATACATTTAAGATATCTCCTCCTCTTTCATAGAAGAAATAGAAGATAACCCCTCCGACCAACTGAAGCAAAAGCTTCTGTTTAGGATTAAGTCCTTCATTGATTTTGCGGAAAACCTTGAGGAAATCATCCAAGAAACCGACCAAACCATATAAGACCAGGATAAAGAGGATCATTCCGACATTATTGGTTAATTGATTAGTCACGAGAGCAAGGACCAGACTAACTAAAACTCCTGCTAGGAGAAAGACGAGTCCTCCCATTGTTGGTGTCCCAGCTTTTGCTTGGTGTTGTTTGACATCCTCATGCATCTGTTGACCGGTAATCTGCGCTTTATGGTAAAAACGGATAAAGGCTGGAATTCCTATGACTGTTAGAATAAAGGCAATCACTCCAGCAAAGATAGAAATAAGCATTCTAATCTCCTAATGTTATTTTTATTTTCTGTAAATCTTTTAAAGCTGTATTGGAACGAACACTTTGCTTTTTAACAGTTTCTCCTGTGCCTTCAAACTCAACTTCAAGATTCAGCCATTTGGCAAAGGTTTCAACATTTTTCTTAGACCAGCCATATAAGTCAGGCATCTCTTCTACCTTATCTGAAAGGAGTAAGATTTGCTGATTGGCATCTAGATTGGTTCCTTCTTCTACTGAGCTTTCTTTGATTTTTGTTCCTGAACCGATAACAATTGGTTGTACAAGGTTACGACGGAGTTCTTCAGCTAGTTCTCCAGGACCATAATCCTTCAGTTCTGGCATTGCATAACTAGTTGTAGTTGTCACTTGGTCCAAATTCTTAGCCGTAGATTGAAGATTGAGCGTCTCTTTCATGGCTGAAGCTCGCTCCAGAATCGGGTTGGAAAATTCTCCTAGTTGTACCGAAGCAAAATGTTGTGGTTGTTGAACTGTGACATAGAGGATAAAATCTGGATTTTCAGAAGGATGCATGGTTACTACAGAAAAGATATAATTTGTTTTCCCAACTAAGTATCCCCCTTTTTGTTCGTCAGCAATCTGGGCAGTTCCTGATTTTACAGAAACAGTCTGACCTGGTACAGTAACGATTGGTTTACCGGTAAGTTTATTGTACATCGTACCATAAACAGGATCTGTACCAACCAAAATCATATTTTCTCGAGTCAAACTAGCTGCTTCTTTGGATACAGGATTACCTACAATTTCCTTTTTGGACTTCCGCACTGTCTGATCATTAGGATCATAAAGGGCACTGATAAACTTAGGCTCTAGCATAACCCCATCATTAGCAATGGCTGTAAAAGCTCGAAGCATCTGGGTTTGGGTAACAGAGATACCTTGACCAAAAGCACTCATAGCAATATTAACAACGTTATCTGCAGGTAGTTGTCCCGCATACTCATCGGGCATTCCAAAACGAGTTGGAACTCCAAACTTGAATCGATTAAGGTATTCTAACCAAGTAGCATCCCCCATCTTTTGTTGGAGCAAGGTCATACCCACATTACTTGAGTGAGCAAACCCTTGTGAGTAAGTCATGATACTTCCAGCTGATAAGCCATCATTAACATCCCAGTCCCTGATAGTCGCATCAGCAACCTTTAATTCACTACTATTAAAGTATTCGCCTCCAGAGAAGGTTTTATTGTCAATAGCAGCAGCTAAGGTCATGACCTTCATGGTCGAACCTGGCTCATAGTTACTTTGATAGAGGATATTTCTCCAAACAAAGTCATCTGTTATGCCTTCTTTTGTATTTGCATCAAAAGTCGGTCTTTGGGTTGTAGCAAGAATTTCCCCTGTCTTGGCACTAACCAAGGTCGCATTCATGTACTTGCCCTTAACTTTTTCTTGAAAGGCATCCATTTGACTTTCCATAAAGGACTGCAAAGGACTGGATAAGGTCGTGTAGACATCTTTTCCATTTACCGTTTGTTGGGTAACTTGTTCCGTACCTGGAACAATATTACCTAAACGATCTTTTTCATAGGTAATAATGCCATCTGTCCCTGCCAGCAAGCTATTTAAGGAGCTCTCCATACCAGATGTCCCAATAAGGCTTTTTGTCCCATCCTCATTTTCATGTAACTGAGCTAAACCAATAAAGGATGAAGCAAATTTTCCATTTGGATAACTTCGATTGGGACTAGTGGTAAAATTGACACCCTCGACCTTGGCAGCTTCTAAGTCCTGTTTAATAGACATCATATTAGCGTAGGTAATTCCATTTCCTTTAGCACCAAAGGAAACCTGTTTGAGATTTGGTTGAGAGAGTTGATCTTTGACGTAGGATTCCTCCATATCCAAGTACTTATGGAAAATTTCGGCTACCTTATTGTACTGAGATTCCTCTACATATAGAACATCCCCATTAGCTGATTTATAGTCCTTATCAATGACAGCATAAACATTATAGGATGTTGCATCCTCTGCAATCGGCGTTCCATTACGATCATAAATGGTCCCCCTCTTAGCAGGAACTGTTAGAGTTGTTTGGTGAACTTTACTTGCTTCTTTGACCAGGTCAACGCCAAACTTCTTCCCCGTACCAATAATCACCGCAAAGTTAACCAAAAAAACAGCAAAGAGAAAGACGGCCAAGAGACTGAGACTCTTCCCAACTCGTCTGCGGTTTTCAAGGGGAGATTTGCGATTCTTAATGGCAAAGTCTACTATTTTTTCTTTCCAGGTTTTCATATACTACTCCGCCGATCGGATATTTTCATTATTTAATTTCAGTTCTTGCGAATCTGCAATCCCTGTCAGACGCTCTGAACGGATCAATTCATTGACTTCTTGCTTAGCATCATCCAACTCCGTTTTCTTTTCTTCAATTTGAGCATTAACAGTCGTTAGTTCACTCTGGACTTGTAAAAGCTTGGTTTGCATATAGACCACACTGATGGCTAAGACAAGGGCTGTAATGGCAATTGAAAGGTAAAAGGCCTTTTCAACACGTGAAAATCTCTTGATACGAGCTTGCAGTAATTGGCTCGTCGTTTCTCTTTTGTCTACCATTTTATCCCCTTACTTGTGAATTTTTCGAGCTACTCGTAGCTTGGCTGAGTGGGAACGATTATTGGCCTCCAACTCCTCCTTGCTTGGTAGAATCGGTTTGCGAGAGACTAATTCCATCTTAGGCTTGAGATCATCCGGGATGAATGGCAAGCCTTTTGGCACCTCCACTGTTGAAGCCTCTTTGAACAATTGCTTGGTCAAGCGATCTTCCAGCGAATGAAAGGTAATGACTGAGATTCTTCCGTCCACTGCTAGTAATTCCATAGCTTGTTGGATGGACTCATCTGCAGCTCCTAATTCATCATTGACCTCAATACGGATGGCTTGGAAAATTTGCTTGGCCGGATGACCTTTTTTCTTGAGTTCCTTGGCAGGCTTAGCAGACTTGATAATCTCTGCTAATTCAGTCGTTGTCTCAATTGGTTTCAACTCACGCGCCTGTTCAATCTTCCGAGCGATCTGCTTGGAAAACTTGTCTTCTCCATATTTGAAAAAGATTCGTACCAAATCATGATAGTCATAGTGATTGACAACCTCATAAGCTGTCAAACTAGCTTCTTGGTTCATCCGCATATCCAGTGGCGCATCCTTTTTATAAGAAAAACCACGCTCACGCTGATCCAACTGCGGGCTAGAAACTCCCAAGTCATAACAAATACCATCAATCTCTTCTATACCTGCTTCCTGCAAACGTAGCTGCAAATGACGGAAGTTGTCCTTGATAAAGGTGACCATTCCTTTTTCGATATAAGGCGCCAGACGTTTTTGTGCATTATCAATGGCATTCTGGTCCTGGTCAAAGGCATAGAGATGCCCCTTTTCACTTAGTTTACTTAATAAATACTCGCTATGGCCTGCTCCACCCAAGGTCGCATCAACGTAAATACCATCAGGTTTCACATCTAGCATATCAATAGTTTCATGGAGCATGACCGTTACATGATGAAATTCTTTAGTCATATCTTATCTATTTTACCACAATTCTGACTAGCTTGCACTCGCTAAAGCAAAAACCTTTCCTTGCTGCTTTATCACTAGTATTCAGCAGGAGACTCAGCAACCTGTGCTAGTTCTACACGCTCTTGAGGATTCAAGTGTTGATGAACAGCCTCTGCCACTGCTCTTGGTATGCCAACTTCCACAATCTCATCCACGCTGGCTTCCTTGATTTTTGCCAGAGATTTGAAATATTTCATAAGATTTTGCTTGCGTTTCGGACCCAGGCCTTCAATTCCATCCAATTGAGAGGAGAAGGAATTTTTAGAGCGCAGTTGACGGTGGAAAGTGATAGCAAAGCGATGGACCTCATCTTGGATGCGTTGCAAGAGGAAAAATTCCTGAGAATTACGAGACAGCTCTACCACCTCAAGCGGATCTCCAAAAAGCAATTCATGGGTTTGGTGCTTGTCATTCTTTTGAAGCCCTGCGATAGGAATATCCAACCCCAACTCTTCTTGGATAACTTGCTTAGCAATATTTACCTGACCTTGTCCTCCATCAATAACGATTAAGTCAGGCGGTGTCAAACCATCTCGTTGGACTCGGCCATAACGTCTGCGAATAACCTCTCGCATACTTGCGTAGTCATCTGGCCCAACAACTGTTTTTATCTTGTACTTGCGGTAATCCTTCTTGCTCGGTTTCCCATTGACAAAAACTACCATGGCAGAAACTGGACTAGTCCCCATGATATTGGAGTTATCAAAGGACTCGATACGGACTGGGGTTGGAATTTGTAGAAGTCGTCCCAGATTTTCAATAGCCCCTTGAGTCTTCTCAACTGATTTCTCTAACAGATTAAACTTCTGCTCTAAACTAACACGAGCGTTTTTGATAGCCAGATTAACCAGTTGTTTTTTCTCACCGCGTTGGGGTTTGAGAATTTTGGTATCCACCAAGGCTTTAACTGCCTCTTCATCAATATCCTGAGGAATCAAAATCTCATTGGGAACCAGATGAGATTTTTCCTGATAAAATTGTCCCACATAGGTCAAGAAATCCTCATCAGGATCGTTGTAGTAAGGAAAGAGATTGACATCGCGTTCAATCAACTTGCCCTGACGGACAAAGAAGACCTGGACGCACATCCAACCCTTATCCACATAGTAACCAAAGACATCTCGGTTTTGGAGATCCTTAGCCATGACTCGTTGCTTAGTTCGCAAAGTGCCAATAGCCTGAATCAGATCTCGATATTCCGCCGCGCGTTCAAATTCCATACTCTGGACCGCCAAGTTCATCTTGCTTTTGAGTTCATCAATGATTTTGTCATCTTGGCCCTTAAGAAAATCAGAGACTTCTTGCGCCATAGCTTTGAAATAAGCCTCGTCTTTCTTACAGATGGTGTGAGCCATGCACTGCCCTATATGGTAATAAAAACAAACCTTTGATGGTGGATTGGTACACTTGCGAAATGGGAAAATCCGATCCAATAGCCGTTTAATTTCATTAGCAGCGCCCACATCCGGATAGGGTCCAAAATAGAGACCTCCGTCTTTTTTGACTTGACGGGTGATAATCAAGCGAGGATAGCGCTCATTTGTAATTTTAATAAAAGGATAAGACTTGTCATCCTTGAGCATAATATTGTACTTGGGCTTGTTTTCCTTAATGAGATTAATCTCTAAAAGAAGCGCCTCAATATTAGACTCCGTGACAATAAACTCAAAATCTACAATCTCAGACACCAAGGCTTCTGTTTTGGTATCATGACTTCCACGGAAATAAGACCGTACACGATTACGTAGATTTTTAGCCTTTCCTACATAGATAATAGTGCCGTTTTTATCCTTGTGAATGTAACAACCAGGGCTGGTCGGCAAGAGCTCTAGTTTTGATTTAATCAAGTTATTCATAGTTCCATTATAGCAAAAAGCTCCCCTCATTGCTTACATCAGGGAGCTCTATTTTTCGTTTGAAAATCACTTATTCTCCAGACTCATAAAGTTCTTGAACTGCTTGAACATCTTGAGCCTGAATACCATAATAAGACCCTGCTGGTTGCATGATTGACACTTCATTAGTATGTTCCAAACCAATGGCATGTCCTAACTCATGCTCGGCCGTATGCAAGATGCGATCATAGGTATAGCCATAGTTTGGATTAGATAGATAATAATGATTCAAACGAACTGTTACTGAAGTAAATTGTTTGGTTAGGAGATTTGTCTGGCTCTCCGCCTCACCGGCAACAGATGTGGAACCATCATTCATTTCAGTCGCAAAAATAGTTGCTTGGTCAGGTTCTGTCACAACTACAAAATTAAAAGCACCAGTCTGATTCCAATTGGTAATAGCCTCAACATAAGCCTTTTGAAAGGTTGCATCCATTTGAGGATCAATATAAATTGTCGCCTGCGCTTGGGGCCATTTTACTCCTGAATCTTGATGATGATCGGTCTGAGACAAGCCTTGCAACTTACCAGTTTCTTGCCATTGATGCCAACCTGCTTGACCAACTTGAACAAGTTGCCCCGCTTGATTGAAGACACCAGATAAATCTCCCGTCACATACCAGAGAATCCCTAAAGCAATGAGAATTAAGACTACAAGAGTCCACACAAGGCGCCAGAACATGCGCCAAATTCCTAGTAACAATCGACATAGAACACGTATAATCCAGAACATGATTTCCCGCCTTTCTAAAAAAATAAGAATCCACCTTTAAACCATGGATTCCCATTCTAAAGATAGATTCCTTATTTTACTCGAGTAAGCTAAAAGAAAACTAAAACTAAGACAAGCGTTCTTCCAAAACAAAATCAATCGGCAGTGTAGCCAAAAACCGTTCCAATTGTTTTTCCCAATAATACCACTCGTGGGTTCCTGCACTATGGCTATAGTTCACATCAAAACCAAGCTTTTTGAGGTTCTTCACCGCTAGGTTATTAGCAGCATACAAGAAATCTTGCTCGCCACACCAAACCCAGAGCTTGGTCTTCTTGTCTGACTTTTTAGCAAGGGTTTCAAGTGAATAAGGACTAGTTTCCCAGTTATCAAGCTTGCCAAAAACTCCTCGCCAGTAAGCTTTTGTTCCAAGATCTTGACTTTCTGGAGAAAACTCTTCGAAACTAAGAGCACCAGAAAAACTAGCTGCGTGTGAGAAACGATTGGTTGACAAAGCCAACTTGAAGGAACCGTAGCCTCCCATTGATAGACCAGCGATAAAAGTCTTTTCACGCTTGCTAGACATATTAGGGAAGAAACGTTTGAGCACTTTAGGCAGTTCTTCTGCTAGAGCTGTATAGTAGTTATATCCATACTGAGTATCTGTATACCAACCGTTACTTGTATTAGGCATGACAATAATCAGATTGGTCCCTCGCACCAAGCGCTCTACATTGGTCCGTTTGAGCCAACTATTGTGATTCCCTGACATCCCATGAAGGAGATAAAGAACAGGAATATCTGTAGAATCTGGCTCCTCAACCCGAGACGCATCAGGGTAGAGAACATTCACTCCCCACTCCATATCTAAAACTTCTGAGTAATACTCAATCTTCATTACTGCCATAACTTGCTCCTTATTCGTTTAAGATAAGAAAAAGCCGAAACTCGACTTTCTCTACTACTATTTAATCCTTATTTTGCTTCCATGACTACTGGTAAGATAGCTGGACGACGCTTGGTTTGGTCAAAGAGGAACTTGGCCAAATGATCACGTACCTTACCTTTGAGCTCTGCCCAGTCAAAATCTTCACCTTGGAGGTAGTCTTCAACTGTTTGATTCACCAACTCTGTACTTTCACGTAAGATATCACGGCTCTTCTTGAGATAGACAAATCCACGCGTGTGCACTCGAGCTCTAGCAATGATTTTTTTCTCACGACGGTTAACAGTGATAGCCACGATGAAAATACCATCTTCTGACAAGACCTTACGGTCACGAAGGACGACATTACCGACATCTCCGATGGCATTCCCATCAATCAAGACATCGCCTGCTGTAACTGCACCAGATGGAACAAAGTCCCCATGCTCGTAAGACATAGTTGTTCCCTTTTTAGGGATAAAAATCCGTTCCGGCAACATACCAACTGCCATAGCAGCCTTGGCATGGGCATCCAACTCACGGTATTCTCCTTGGATTGGGAAGAGATATTTAGGTTGCAAGAGATTGATCATCAATTGCAAATCACGCGCATTCCCATGTCCTGACACACGCAAGCTATGAGTAATTGGCTTGACAACTCCACCTGCTTGGTAGACCATATTTTCTACACGTGCCATCACTGCTTCCTTGGCGATTGATGGTGTTGTAACGATATAAACTAGGTCACCTTCTTTGATTTCAACATAACGGTGACGACCGATAGACATCTTGCGTAGGCCGTTAATCGGTTCACCCATACGTCCAGTTTCAAGGATAATTAATTCGTGATCTTCAAAACGAGACATATCTTTTGGCTTAATCAAAAGATTTTCACTTGCTAGAGACAATTTTTTCAAGCGAATCGCTGTACGGACGATATTTTCAATGTCAAATCCTGTCAAAACAACACGGCGCCCTGTCTCCGCAGCCGCATCAAAAACTTGCTGGATACGAGAAAGGTTACTTGCAACTGCAGCAACGATGATACGGCCATCCCAGTCAGAAATGGTTTGCGTGATTTCTACACCAACTTCATTTTCACTTGCTACTTGGATATTGCTATCTGCATTTGCTGAGTCACTAAGCAAAGCCAAGACCCCTTCACGACCAATCTCTGCCAATCGACCGAAGTCAGTAGCATAGGATTCACTAGCCGTTTGGTCAAACTTGAAATCCCCTGTGTAAACAACATTTCCTTCAGACGTTTTTAAGACCACACCCAAACTTTCTGGGATAGAGTGAGTTGTACGGAAGAAGGATACTACCGTTCCACCAAAATCAATCTCTGTATTTTCGTCAATGACATGGAAATCATCAAATTTCTTGACGCTGTCATTTCCCTTAACGAATAGTTTGGCCAGTTCGATAGTCAACTCTGAGCCAAATACAGGAACCTTAGCTTCTGCCAAGAGATAAGGGAGGGCGCCAATCGCATCCGCATGCCCGTGTGTTAAGAAAACCCCAGCAATACGATCGCTATTTTCAAACAGATAGTCCATGTTGGGAATAACGACATCGACACCCAACTGTTCATTTTCAGGGTATTTCAAACCTGCATCCAATACAAAAATCGAGTCGTTAATCTCTGCGATGTACATGTTCTTACCATTCTCACGTACACCCCCAAGTGTTGTTAATTTAATAGTATTCATTTTTCCTCCGAATAGTCACTTCAACTGTTTGTAGAGCTTTAAAAGCTCTCTTTTTCCGAAAGTCCAATTCACTTTCAGCCGAATCTTTTCCATTCATTATACCATTTTTTTACTAATTTTCAAAATGAATCTTACAGATAATCGCACTTCAACTATCTCTTTCCGTTCAATAACGGACAAAGCAGCACTAATAAGAGGATCAAATGATACAATTGGCGCTCCCATCCTGTCTAATCTTCAAATAAGTCAGCAACATTATAAAGCACTTCGCAGTCACAGTAGGCTCCATTTGCTTCTAAAAATCCCAAAATCACTTCAACTTCTAAATCACGCCCTTTTAGAAAGGATATAGTCAAGGTAAAATCAGCAGGACAAGTCAGCGACTCTAACTCCTGATCCAAAAAATCAAACAAATCTAAAAAAATCTCCCTTGTTATCGGTAAACTAGCTTCAAATTCTTTCTTCTGTTGCTGCTTATACTCTGCCAGTAATTTCTTTTTCTTCTCTTTATCCATCTTCTACTCCAACTAACTTCTCTGGGACTATTGAAACTAATACTCAATGAAAATCAAAGAGCAAACTAGGAAGCTAGCCGCAGGTTGCTCAAAACACCGTTTTGAGGTTGTGGATAGAACTGACGAAGTCAGTAACACATATACGGTAAGGCGACGCTGACGTGGTTTGAAAAGATTTTCGAAGAGTATAACTTTCTTCAACAAGATTCAACAGTCCTTCACTCCTCTCATTATAGCACTAAATTCCTTTCATTGATGTAGTTTTTGATAGCAAAAAAAGAGTCAGCAAGCCAACTCTTTCAATCTCTATTCACTTTTTTCCATCAAGAAATCATAGATTTCTTGGACTGTTCCAAGCGCCATTATCTCTTGCTCTTTAACAGTTTGTTTCAGTTTTTGATAAATCTGACTTTGAGCAATATCACGCTTTTCAGCCTCTTTATTTACCCTCATGACTCCATTTTCAATGGTCACAAAGCCAAGCTCTTCAAATATCTGAATCATTTTGACTAATAGGATTTGCTCAATCTTGAGATAGGCCGCCAAATCCTTGAGTTTATAGCGAATGTCAAACTCTGGGAACTGATAGATGGTTTTATACAATTTTGCAAACTGCTCTCTTGTGCCATAGCCCGTCAAGTAGTAAGCCTTAGCTATATCATTTTTAAAGTAAAGAGCTGAAAACTCCTGCTCCTGACAGATTTTCTTAAGAAGGGATATATCCTCAGGGATATTCTTCACAACAATAGCTGAACAAGAAGTCACATCAGGTAACTCTTGCGTAAAGTCCAAAACAGGTACACCTTCTGGCAACAGGGCATTCTTACCACGGATGTTAAAGAGCTGGACACCTTCTACACGGGCGTCAACCATCATCAACTGCAAGGTTGTTTGACCATTCCACTGGTTGACAGAGAGAGTCACTGCTAGTTCCAGTTGCTTGGTCTGTGAGAATTCAGTCGCCCATTTCCCTTGACCAAAAGCGACCACCTCAAAACTAGCCTCACCTTTGGAAATTTTCAGCTTGAGATGAGCATTATCAGTCCCCATAACGCGAGCATTTTCAACTTGAAAATCTCGAATATAGAAGACAGGTTTTTGGTTATCCATCCCAAAAGGAGCTAGACGTTCAAAACTTTTCACCGTCTCCAGACTCAAGGTCTCTAAATCCAGTTCTTCATCTAAAAATAGATTGTTTTTACCTTGGACATCTGCGCCTTTTTCTCGGATATAGGCTTCCAAAAGATCAGACAAGACTTCCAACTTATCCGCTTCAAGGGTCATACCTGCAGCGCCTGCGTGACCACCAAAGGCGATAAACAGTTCTCGATGCGGGTCCAAAGCTTCAAAAATATCAACCGCTTCTATGCTTCGAGCACTTCCCTTGGCGCGTCCATCTTCGATATTTAGCACAATAACTGTCTGACCTAGTTCTTCCAACAAGCGTCCAGCTACAATTCCAAGAACCCCTGGATTCCAGCCTTCTTTAGCCAAAACTTGAACACTTTTATCAGGATCCACCATGCCCTTGGCTTCATCGTAAATGGACTGAACAACTTCCTTACGTTCTTCATTCTTTTGATGAATCAAAAGGGCGATTTCATGCACTTCCTCGTCGTCAAATCCAGTCAACAAATCAATAGCTGGATTGGGATCATCCAAACGTCCTAGAGCATTTAAACGCGGTGCTAACTGAAAACCAACTGTCTCTTCTGTCACATCACTACTCGAAATCCCAGCGATTTCAAACATTTCTTGCAATCCCATTCGCTGAGTATTGCGCAAGACCTCAAGACCATATTGGACCATGATACGATTTTCGTCCGTCAAGCTGACCATGTCGGCAATTGTCCCAATTGCAACCAAGTCTAACAAATCAACCTGTACTTCTTCCAAAAGGGCACAAGCCAACTTAAAAGCGACCCCACAACCTGCCAAATGCTTGAAAGGATAGTCCGCCCCTGGATGTTCAGGATGGATAATAGCATAGGCATCTGGTAAAACCTCAGGCATAGAATGGTGGTCAGTCACAATGACGTCCACTCCCATAGACTGAGCCAAATCAATGGCTTCATGCCCCGCCACACCATTGTCCACCGTCACAATCAAAGACACACCCTGCTGTTCGATAAAATATTTGTAGACACTGGCATTTGGACCATAACCATCCGTAAAGCGATTGGGAAGATAGACCAGGCACTCAGCACCCAACTGTTCTAAACTTTCCTTGACAATGGAAGCCGAAGTCATCCCATCCGCATCGTAGTCCCCGTAAATAAGAATCAGTTCCCCTTGCTGAATAGCATGGCGAATCCGCTCCACTGCCTTTTCCATATCATTTAAAAGGTAGGGATCATGCAAATCCTCCAAAGAAGGTTCTAAAAATTTTTTCAGACTGGGCTCATCCTTGATGCCTCGTTCAAATAACAAACGAGCTACTTCAGGGCCCAAACCAGCTTTCTTAGCTATCTTTGTAAAATCCGCATCCTCAACTTGCGGAGCGAATTGCCAATTATAAGTAGGAATTATCAAAAAAATCATCCACTCTTTCTTACGATTCTATCTTTTTATTATAACATGATTTCCAGTTTTTCTCTTGATTTTCTTACTAAGTTAATGACTCTTCATCGCTCTAAGCACCCACTTATAAAACATATACATACCAAAGTCTCTTTCCATTTGTTTACTTGACTTTTGCAATTTCCCCTCAGATAAGGTATAATAATTGTATTGTCTTTTGGGGTCGTTACGGATTCGACAGGCATTATGAGGCATATTTTGCGACTCGTGTGGCGACGTAAACGCTCAGTTAAATATAACTGCAAAAAATAACACTTCTTACGCTCTAGCTGCCTAAAAACCAGCAGGCGTGACCCGATTTGGATTGCTCGTGTCCAATGACAGGTCTTATTATTAGCGAGATACGATCAAACTTTGTCTAGCAGTTTGATAAGAGATTTATAGACTCGCAGTTCCTAGGCTTGAGTTATGTGTCGAGGAGCTGTTAAAACAATACATAACCTATGGTTGTAGACAAATATGTTAGCAGGTGTTTGGACGTGGGTTCGACTCCCACCGGCTCCATTATATTTTGGCTCTTTGTCAACTGTAGTGGGTTGAATAAAAGCTAACATCTGGAGAGGACAATTGTT
>NZ_JVHE01000086.1:0-49618 GCF_001072925.1 Streptococcus pseudopneumoniae
GGACAACGATTGTCCTCTCCAGATGTTAGCTTTTATTCAACCCACTACAGTTGACAAAGAGTCAGAATAATCAAAAACAATCCTGCAAGAATTCTTGCAGGATTTTCTTTTATATCAAACCTTCAAGAAGGCCCTTCATAAAGTTCTCAGAGTTAAACTCACCGATATCATCGATTTTTTCACCAAAACCAATCAATTTAACAGGGATATTGAGTTCTTCACGGATAGCAAGAACAACACCACCTCGGGCTGTTCCGTCAATTTTTGTTAAGACAATCCCTGTAACAGGAGTAATCTTTGAAAACTCTTTAGCTTGTACCAGAGCATTTTGCCCTGTTGAAGCATCCAACGCTAGGAAGGTTTCATGCGGTGCTTCAGGCACAACTCGTTTGATGATACGACCAATTTTTTCCAACTCTGCCATCAAGTTTTCTTTATTTTGCAGACGGCCTGCTGTATCAATCATCAAAATATCAACACCTTCAGCCACAGCACGCTCCATCCCATCAAAGACAACACTGGCTGGATCTGCTTTCTCAGGACCAGTTACGACAGGAACATCCACACGACGACCCCATTCAGCTAACTGAGCAACCGCACCAGCACGGAAGGTATCTGCAGCAACCAACATGACTTTCTTGCCAGCTTGCTTGTAGCGATGTGCCAATTTACCGATAGAGGTTGTTTTGCCGACTCCATTAACACCTACAAAGAGCATAACCGTCAAACCATCTTGGAAATTAATGCTTTCATTGTATTGTCCATCTTTTTCATAGAGTTCCACCAACTTTTCAATGATGACACGACGAAGCGTATCCGGCTTCTTAGCATTCTCAAGCTTGGCCTCATAACGCAATTCTTCAGTGAGATTTGAAGCAACCTGCACACCAACGTCACTCATGATAAGTAATTCTTCTAGTTCTTCGAAAAATTCCTCATCAACAGAGCGGAAGTTAGCAAAGAAGGCATTCAAACGAGCACCAAAGCCTGTGCGGGTTTTCTTGAGACTACGATCATACTTTTCCTGTACAGTCTCTTGAACTTGAGGAATTTCTTCGATTGCTACTTCCTCTTCCACTCCTTCAGAAGCGTCTGATTCCGTTTCGTCTGATTGAGCTTGATTAGCTTCTTGATCATCATTATCACTTGAAGCTACTTCTTCAACATGAGTCGATTCCTCTTGAGAACTTTCTTCGATTGGTGACTCAGGTTCTTCTGCAACAAACTCTGTCACCTCTTGAGCTCTATCTTTAGTTTCTTTAGCTTCTGTTGACTCTTCCTGACAACAGTGGCACTTCATTTTCTCTTCAAGCTGAGTTGCTTCTGGTTCAACTGTTTCTAGAGTAGCTTCTGCCTCTGGTTCTGCAGACTCACTAGCTTCTTTAGAATTAGTTTCCTCAACTTCTGAACTTTGATTGATTTCCTCAGTATTTTTCACTTCAACTTTTTCAGTTCCAAGTGCTTCAACTTCCTCGCTAGATTCTGTCAGATCCAAGTTTTCCAAAGCTTCTTTAACGACTTCTTCGATTTTTGGTTCTTCTTTTCTCCCAAATAAACGGTCAAATAATCCCATTCTTTAGTTCTCCTTCAGTACATATTTTTCAATGGCCCAGGCAACAGCTTCCTCGTCATTGGTCATAGGGGTTACTACATTTGCAACTTCCTTGACCTCAGGCACAGCATTTTGCATAGCAACACCGAGCCCTGCCCATTCAATCATGGAAAGGTCATTGGACTCATCTCCACAAGCCATCACTTGACTTTGGTCAATTCCTAGATGGTCGATCAATTTAGCTAATCCAGTAGCCTTATGAACGTTCTTTGGTGACCATTCCAAAAGCATGTCGCGAGATTTAAAAATTTCATAATTGTTAAACAAGTCTGGTGAAATATTAGCAATTGCTGCATCCAGTGGTTCTTGGGCAAAAGCGGTCACACATTTGTTGTAGGTCATCTGACTAGACAAATCTTCAAAGTCAATTGGAACAAAAGTCAGAGCAGGATTAAATTTAGCATACAGACTTTCTTGATCTGATTGGATTTGGTAAACTGTACCTTCTGAAATGGCATCTAAAGGAATGCCTAGTTTTTCAGTTTCCTCGTAAATACGTGTCACATCATCAATAGAGAATACTGTCTTATCGAGGATTTCACCCGTATTTTTCTGAACCAATCCACCATTAAAGGTGATAGTATACTCGTCATCATGGCCGTCTGTTCCAAGCTCTTTGAGGAAGAAATCCATAGCCTTGAGGGGACGTCCAGTTGTCAGTACAACTTTAACTCCCTGATCACGCGCAGCCTTTAAAGTTGCCTTAGTACGATCAGTCAACTTCTTGTCTGTCGTCAGCAAAGTCCCATCTAAGTCTAGGGCAATTAATTTAATATCTGCCATTACAATCCCTCCATATAAGCAATAACTGATTGGTCTTTGTGATGTCCGATAACTGTTTCAGCTAGTTCTAAAATCTCTGGACGAGCATTTTCAGGTGCGACTGGGTGCCCTACAACTTGCATCATGTGCAGGTCATTAAGATTATCACCAAAGGCCATCACCTGGTCCATATCTAGATTTAACTTCTTGACCAATTCGACAATAGCGACTCCCTTGTCAACATGATCTAAAACGATGTCAATAGATTCAAAACCTGTCGTCATAGCCTTAACACCAGGAACATGTTCATTGACCCAAGCTTCTCCAGCTTCTACTGTCTCTTCAGTAAAGTTAGTTGTGAATTTGAAAATCTCATCGGTAATCTCTTCAAGACTGGCTACTTTTTTGATATTTTCATTGTAATGATGACTAAACATAAGATAGGTTTCATCTACTGTATCTAAGACATAGCAAGCCTCTTTACCAGTCAAGAGCATCTTTTTCTCATCAAAATAAGGTGAAGTCTTTAGTTTTTCAAATGTTGATAGGTAAAAATCACGAGGCATGGTTGCTTCATAAAGGTCCTCTCCATGGAAGCGAACGAGACTCCCATTTTCAGCAATGAAAATAATCTCATCTTTAACATCCGCAAAATGCTTTTCAAGTGACAAAAGCCCACGACCAGAGGCAACAGCAAAGTAGATTCCTTTTTCTTGATAAGAATGGAGCAACTTTTTCAGACGCTCCATATCGAATTGACCGGCACCATCCAAAAAAGTACCGTCCATATCCGTTGCTACTAATTTAATCATAAGTTCTTCATACTCCAATTAATAAATCTACCTTCTATTATACCATAGAAAAAGTAAAAAAAGACGTGCTGAATTGACACGTCCTTGCCTTCTATAAATAATCCTGTAGGGCTAATTTAAGGCCAGGCTGATTTGCTTACTTTCTTTTATATCCAACCTCTCAACACTTTTCTTCTAAAGTTCTTGATTGAAGTCTCTTCTGAGAGTTAATCAACTATTGAGTAAAAATTATCAATCTTTGGCTGAGATATCATAATCATAAATAGCATATAGTTCTTGACATATAATCTTGCATATGAAAAAATAATTGTTGGAGGTTGATCATATGACTGAAAAAATCAAAAACTGGGTTAATATTTGCGTTTTGAAAAATCAAGAAATTTTATTACTTAATAGACAGCACGATAATTTTCCTGGCTGGATTCCACCGGGCGGAAAAGTTGAATTCCCTGAAAGTTTTTTTGAAGCTGCATTACGGGAACTTAAGGAAGAAACTGGACTTACTGCATTAAATCTTGAATTAAAAGGAATTTCAGGTTTTACTAATTCAATTGGTAATGAGAGATTTGTCTTCTATGACTTTTTATGTACTCAGTTTACTGGTGAACTAAGCACATCTGCTGAAGGTGAGCCAAAATGGTGGAATCTAAAAGATATTGATAAAATACCAATGCAAGATGAAATAAGAAAAAGGCTACCGCTTTATTTAAGAAAAGGAAGCTTTGAAAGTATTAACTATTGGGATGATAATAAGAAATGCATTAGTGAAAACAAAACAATTTTATTTGACTAATATTCTCTACAGTATAATCAAATGCAAAAATCTCAGTACATTAGTAATTTTTGTATAATTCAATACTCAACACAATCTGTCTTTAATAACATATAATTTAATGTTATACAAAACAAGGGTATCTAATAAAAATCATCTACTCTAACAACTTTTTCCTTGTATCTATAGATAGATAGATAGATAAAAAGCCTTGGAAACAGCTTATTCCAAGGCTTTCTTTGTATTTTACTGTATCAATTTCCTTATTCCAATTTCAGTTGTGACAAGTTTATTTCCATTCTCCAGTTAAAAATCTATCTTCTATTGGGCCAATTGCTATTAAAAATATAAGCCCTTTTCCACACTTTCCTGAATTAACTCTTCCGTCAGTTTCCATAATTCTTCTGATTCACTTTTTACGAACTTTTTCTTTTCTAATATCATGTCTGCACTGATATTATCAGGATTATAATTGAATTCTGACACTTCTAAGTGATTTATCAGTGGTACCAAGGAGTCGATCACTCTTGCATATCTTGCTTCAGCACTCAGCCCTTTTTCAAATTCCAACCACAAATTTTTCATATTCAAATATTTTTCTTCTGGAAGGATACTCATTGTTTTTTCTATAGATGCTAGTTCTCTATCATGAGAATGAAGCTTTTTTTCATCATCAAAAACCCAAGTATCTCCGGCATAAATCTCACCTAAATCATGAATCAATAACATAGGAATCACTTTTTCCATATCCAATTTTTTAGGATAATAATCTTGAAGAACCATTGCAGCTATGGCACCCTGCCAGGAATGCTCGGCACTATTTTCAAATCTGCCATCAAGAGTTCTATTAAATCTTGTCACTGACTTTAATTTCTCTATTTCTTTAATAAAATCAACTGAATGTTTCAAATTACTCATTGCTATTCCTACCTTATTCTAAATTACAAATATATTAGCAAAAATTAATCTTTACATCATTAATTTCCCGTATTTGCAAAAAAATAACGCCTAATCCATACGAGATTAGACGCTTGATTAAACTTGTAATTTATAAAATATTTATCATTCGAGTGATTGAACTTTCCTACCATCAATCAATTCCAAGTCTTTTTATCCATATTTGGCAAAGAGAGTCGGAATTTAATGATGCAGAGTCGAATCACAAAACCAACAATAGAAACAATGATAAAGACAGTGATTCTTGGAAAGTGAAGGACAAAGGCCAACCAATAATAAATAACTCCAATTACGAAAGATAGAAGGGCATAAATATCTTCTTTTAGAACACTTGGTACTTCATTGATCAGGAGGTCTCGGATAATTCCACCACCTGCACCCGTTAAACAGGCCAAAATCCCAGCCGACATCAAGTTCAATTTACTATCAGCTAAAGCTGTGGCTCCGATTAGAGAGAAGATAATTAACCCAATCGAATCAAAGATGAGGTAAGCTTCTCTCAACCACTTATAGAACTTTTTTTCATGACTAGCATTGGCCTGTTTTGAAGTTACAAAGACATACATGATAACCGCTACAAGGATAGAGACATAAATCGGGCTGGGATCAGCAAGAGAGGAAGGAAAACGACTGATAATAGAATCTCTCAAAATCCCTCCGCCTACTGCCGTTACAATTGCCAATAAACTAATTCCAAAAATATCTAATCGTTTACCAAATCCTTTAATGGCTCCTGAAGCCGCGAAGGCTATAGTCCCAATATAATTACAGATTATTAGGAATAGATCGAAATCCATATAAGCTCCTCAAATTATTTTTGTAACCCTCCGACTTCTTGAAGGTCATTCTAAATACTTTAGCTTGAAATGTTGTATCGAAAACAAACTAAGCATCCATATTCTCTAAATCTTTTAGTTTAACAGAAACAATCTTAGAAACACCAGATTCTTGCATGGTCACCCCATAAATAGAGTCTGCGGCCGCCATTGTACCCTTACGATGGGTAACGACGATAAACTGGCTATCCTTGTCAAATCGGTTAAGATAATCCCCAAAGCGTTTAACGTTTGCTTCATCAAGTGCAGCTTCTACTTCATCCAAGATAACAAATGGAATGGTCTTGACCCGAATGATTGAGAAGAGCAAAGCCAGAGCTGACAAGGCCTTCTCTCCACCACTCATGAGATTGAGAGATTGGATTTTCTTGCCCGGTGGTTGCACAGAGATTTCGACACCTGCTGTCAATAAATCACCTTCTGTCAGAATTAGGTCTGCTTGGCCACCACCAAACATCTGCTTGAAGGTCACTTTAAAGGACTCACGAATAGCTTCAAAGGTTGATTTAAATCGTTCCTTCACTTCATCATTCATCTCTGTAATGGTTTCAAGAAGTAAGTTTTTAGCAGAAAGAATATCATCACGCTGACTATTTAAGAACTCCAAACGTTCGTGTACTTCGTCAAACTGTTCAATAGCATCCAAGTTAACCGGACCAAGTGAACGGATGGATTTTTCCAAATCCTTGACCTCTTGTTCAGCGACAGTCAAATCTTCTAACGGATTGGCTTGTTCTAGGGCTTCCGTATAGCTAATCTGATATTCTTCAGTCAGTTGACCTTGAAGATAGCGAAGGCGGTCCGTAATCTTCTCTTTAGTTGCTTCTGCACGTGTTTGCTTACGAATCCATTCTTCATTTTGCTGACGAGCTTGATCCAAATGACTGGCAATATCATCCAATTGACCTTCAATATCATCTAGTTCAAACTGCTTACGAATGAGCCCTTGTTGAAGTTCTTCCTTCTGACTCTTGGCTTCTGCTTCCTGCTTGGCCAAAAGTTCTGTATCAACTTTTTCAAGATTGTCTACCTTTTCTTGGAGAAGACGTTCGATTTCATCTTGCTCGATATTGAGGTTCTCAAGTTCTTTGTTAATCCGTTCAATATCCGCAACTTCGTAACGTTTTCGCCCTATCATTTCTGTTTTGAGCAGACGTTCTTGAGAAAGTTTATCCTGCAAGTTCTGATAACGTTCTTGAATCGCATTTTTATTGGACTTGATTTCTTCAATCTCAGACTCCAGCTTTTCCTTTTCAGTTGAAATAACTGCAAGACGTTCTTGGCATTTTTCTTTTTCAGCTTGCCAATCTCCACCTCTGAGATTGTTTAATTCTTTTTCCTGAAGTTCTAGAAGTGTTTCGAGTTCTTCGACTTGCTGGCAAGTTTGTTGATAAGCAAGATATAAGCCCTGCTCCTCTATACGAGCTTGCTCTCCTTGAGACTTAATGGTCTCCAAAGTTTGAGCGAGAGCAGTCAAGTTTTCTTGAAGTGATTTCAGTTTTTCTTCTTCCTGACTAAGGAGCTTTTCTTCTTGAGCAATTTCTTTTTGTAACTGCTCCAATTCAGGCTTGATGAAAATGCTGTTATTTTGACGATTGGCACCACCAGCATAAGAACCACCTGTTCGCAATTCTGTACCATCGAGGGTTACCATCCGAACTTGATAACGCACCTTACGAGCTGCATCACGCGCATGCTCCACTGTATCAAAGATAGCTGTCGTAGCTAGCAAGTTTTTAAATATTGCTTCATGTTTGGCATCAAAGGTAACCAGTTCATCTGCCATACCAAGAAAACCTGGACTTGAGGCAATCACATCTTGATTCTGCCCAGAAATGCTACGTGCCTTAATCGTTGTCAAAGGTAGAAAGGTAGCGCGACCAGCTCGATTTCTCTTAAGAAAATCGATGGCCTTTGTTGCTGCCTGTTCATCTTCAACAATAATGTGTTGGCTACTTGCACCAAGGGCAATTTCAAGTGCTGTCTGATAACGAACATCAAAGGTTAAATGTTCACTGACTGCTCCAATAATACCGCCCAAGCGATTTTTTTCTTGGAGAACACTCTTGACACCAGCATAGAAATTACTATGGTTTTTAAGAATGTTTTCCAGACTTTTCGCCTTGGCCTGCTTGTTTTTCAGACTATCCAAGCAGTCAAATAGTTGATTTTGCTGGCTTTGATAAGCCTGCTTTTGTGCTTCTTCTTCTTTGGCACTGGTTTGATAGTCAGCGAGTAAGTTCTGTACTTCTTCTTTAGCAGACTTTAGGGCAAGCTCTTGGTCAGCAGCGTTAGACTTGGCAGAAGCCAATTGTTCCTTCAAGGATGCTAATTGTTCTTCTTGCTTTTGAGTCTGTTGGCGACTATTTTCAAGGTCATTTTCAATACGTGTCAGCTGGTTAGACACATCAGCTTCTTCTTGTAAAAAGGAAACGAAACGTTCACGCAATTGCTCAATCATTTGGTCTGGATCATCAGAAAAAGCTAACAACTCAGCTTCTAAACGATTGACTTCCTTCGTATTGACAGCTAGATTTTCTTCTAACTGACTGAGATTTGTTTCTTTTTCTTCCTTCTCTTGAATGAGAACATTTCTCTTTTCGTCCAAACTAGCCAAACGAGCCTGTGCCTCTTGTTGATTGAGGGCAACTTGCTCAGTTTCTAGTTTAGATAAAGCTAACTTACGTTCTAAATCACTGATTAAACCAGTCAAATCCATCAAACTTAACTGGTCTTTAGCCATCTCAGCCTGCAAATCATGACGTTTCTTTTTGAGAGTTTGGTTTTTTTCTTCTAAGTCTTGACGTTTTTGATAATAACTAGTCAACAGTTCTTGGACTTGGTTTAATTCTTCTTCTGTCACATCCAATTCAGCCTTATTGGCTTGAATTTGTGCAACCAGAACATCCAAGTAGATGGCTTTACGCTGACCGTCTAATTCTATAAATTTACGAGCTGTTGCTGCTTGCTTTTCTAATGGTTTGATTTGATTATCTAACTCATAAATGATATCTTCCAAACGATCCAAGTTGTCCTGAGTTTGTTGGAGCTTGCTTTCAGTTTCTTTTCGACGAGTTTTATACTTCAAAACTCCAGCCGCTTCTTCAAAAATAGCGCGACGTTCCTCAGGTTTGGAGTTAAAGATTTCTTCGACCTTCCCTTGGGAAATGATGGAGAAAGAATCACGTCCGAGACCAGTATCTAAGAAAAGATCATGGATATCACGAAGACGAACTTTTTTCCCGTCTATCTTGTACTCACTATCTCCACTCCGATAGATATGACGTTCAACTTTGATTTCCTGGCCTGCATCCTTGATAAAGCCATCTTGGTTATCCAAAGTAACAATAACAGAAGCGTAGTTTAGAGGCTTCCGACTTTCTGTTCCTGCAAAGATGACATCAGGCATCTTCCCACCACGCAGACTCTTGACACTAGATTCACCAAGTGCCCAACGGAGGCTTTCAGTGATATTTGATTTCCCAGAGCCATTTGGTCCTACAACCGCCGTCACCCCTTGGTCAAAAACAACCTTGGTCTTGTCAGCAAAGGACTTAAACCCTTGGATCTCAATTTCCTTTAAATACATGAATCCAGCCCTTTCTCAACTGCATTTTTAGCGGCTTCCTGCTCGGCCAATTTTTTAGAGCGTCCTTTACCTGAACCTAGACTTTGTCCCTCAACAAGGACTTCAACCTCAAACATCTTATCATGGGCTGGCCCAATCTCTGAAATCACCTGATAACGAATATCAACATCTCCATTAACTTGGAGCAATTCTTGCAGGTGAGTCTTATAATCCTTGATCATCTCAAAATCGCCAGCTTCAACCTTAGGAATCATGACTTGGTAGATAAAGGTTTTTACAGTCTTTATATCCTTGTCTAAAAGCAGAGCACCCAAAAAGGCTTCAAAAGCGTCACCCAAGATCGTGTCTCGGTTACGACCACCAGACTTTTCCTCCCCCTTACCAAGCTTGATAAACTGGTCAAACTGACAATCACGGGCAAAACCAGCCAAACTCTCCTCTCGGACAATCATAGCACGGAGTTTTGACAAGTCCCCTTCTGGTTTTTTAGGGTATTTTTTAAACAGATATTCTGAAATTAATAATTGCAGAACAGCGTCTCCTAAAAATTCCAAGCGTTCGTTGTGTGAAATTTTTAAGAGGCGGTGCTCATTGGCATAACTGGTATGGGTAAAAGCTGTTTCAAGTAAGCTTTTATCTGTAAAAACAAGCTCAAAACGGTCTTGTAACACTGATTCTAATTCTTTCATGACTACCTCTTTCTAAATCATTATAATCCTATCCATTATATCAAAAAAAGGCTTCATAGTCAGAAAAGAACAGTGAAAAGCTCATTTTCTAACTTCTAGCTAAAATCAGCCCCCAGCTAGCGAATTGGGCTTTTTTTTGGTATAATAAATCTTATGGAAATTGAAAAAACCAATCGAATGAATGCTCTGTTTGAATTTTATGCAGCCCTTTTAACTGATAAGCAGATGAACTATATCGAACTCTACTATGCAGACGACTATAGTTTAGCTGAAATCGCTGAAGAATTCGGTGTCAGTCGCCAGGCCGTTTATGATAATATCAAGCGAACTGAAAAGATTCTGGAAGACTATGAGATGAAGCTCCATATGTACTCTGACTACATTGTTCGCAGTCAGATTTTTGACCAGATCTTAGAGCGTTATCCAGAGGATGCTTTTCTACAAGAGCAAATTGAGATTTTGACCAGTATTGATAATAGGGAGTAATCATGGAAAATCTTGTTGTCTATAAAGGGATACCTTGCAAACTATTAGCTGCAGAGGAACCATTTCCTACAAGACTACAAATTCTCTCACCTGATTCTATTCCTCAAGCCCTTAAAGAAGGATTTAGCTGTTGGGGATATCCAAATGAAATCATGAAAGAAGTCACAACCGAAGAACTAGAGAGTTTGCAACATTTCGGACGATTTCCACTGAATTGAAAAAATAGGAGAAAATAATGGCATTTGAAAATTTAACAGAACGTTTGCAGAACGTCTTTAAAAACCTACGTAAAAAAGGAAAAATTACAGAGAGCGATATCCAAGAAGCAACCAAGGAAATTCGTCTAGCTCTTTTAGAAGCCGATGTTGCTCTGCCAGTTGTCAAAGACTTTATTAAGAAGGTTCGTGAACGTGCCATTGGGCATGAAGTCATTGATACCCTCAATCCAGCTCAACAAATCATCAAGATTGTCAATGAAGAATTGACAGAAGTCCTTGGTTCAGACACTGCTGAGATTATCAAGTCACCAAAAATCCCAACTATTATCATGATGGTCGGTTTGCAGGGGGCTGGTAAAACAACTTTTGCAGGTAAACTTGCTAACAAACTTAAAAAGGAAGAGGATGCTCGTCCTTTAATGATCGCGGCCGACATCTATCGTCCTGCTGCTATTGACCAATTGAAAACACTGGGGCAACAGATTGATGTACCTGTCTTTGCTCTTGGTACTGAAGTTCCTGCTGTTGAGATTGTTCGCCAAGGTTTGGAGCAAGCAAAAGCTAACCATAACGACTATGTTTTGATCGATACGGCAGGTCGTTTACAAATCGACGAACTTCTCATGAATGAGCTCCGTGATGTAAAAGCACTTGCTCAACCAAATGAGATTCTCTTGGTCATCGATGCCATGATCGGTCAGGAAGCTGCAAACGTTGCGCGAGAATTTAACACTCAATTAGAAGTTACCGGTGTCATCCTTACCAAGATTGACGGGGACACTCGTGGTGGTGCGGCCCTTTCCGTTCGTCATATCACAGGAAAACCAATCAAATTCACTGGTACTGGTGAAAAGATTACCGACATTGAAACCTTCCACCCTGACCGTATGGCTAGTCGTATTCTCGGTATGGGGGATATGCTGACTCTGATTGAGAAAGCTTCCCAAGAATACGATGAGCAAAAAGCCCTTGAAATGGCTGAAAAGATGCGGGAAAATACTTTTGACTTCAATGATTTCATCGATCAGTTGGATCAGGTGCAAAATATGGGACCAATGGAAGATTTACTCAAGATGATTCCAGGTATGGCCAACAATCCTGCCCTTCAAAATATGAAGGTGGATGAAAAACAAATTGCTCGCAAACGTGCCATCGTATCTTCTATGACTCCAGAAGAACGTGAAAATCCAGACTTACTTACTCCAAGTCGCCGTCGCCGTATCGCTGCTGGTTCTGGGAATACCTTTATCGAAGTCAACAAGTTCATCAAGGACTTCAACCAAGCTAAACAACTCATGCAAGGTGTCATGTCTGGTGACATGAACAAGATGATGAAGCAGATGGGCATCAACCCTAACAACCTTCCTAAAAATATGCCTGGGGGTATGGATATGTCTGCCCTTGAAGGTATGATGGGACAAGGTGGTATGCCTGACTTGTCAGCTCTTGGTGGAGCAGGAATGCCTGATATGAGCCAGATGTTTGGTGGAGGTCTCAAAGGTAAAATCGGTGAATTTGCTATGAAGCAATCCATGAAACGCATGGCCAATAAAATGAAAAAAGCTAAGAAAAAACGCAAATAAAAAGGAGAGTGGGACAGAAATCGGTAATTCGTTAGAATTCGATTTCGTCGTCCCACCTCCGCACAGTTGAGTAGGGTTGTAAAAGCTGATGAAATCAGCGTAGTAGAGCCCACTCAACCACTGCGTCTTGCTCGACAATCCAAAGATAATTGAGAGGCTGGGACAAAAGTCCTAGCCTCTTTTTTAGTTATTTCGAAGTTTCTCCAAAGTCTCTTTAAAGATATCTGGAATATCAGCAGTAAATTCCATAGTTTCACCTGTTCTTGGATGGGTAAATCCAAGAGTCTTGGCATGGAGAAATTGCCCATGTCCTTTCAAGGTTTTACGAGGGCCATATACCTCATCACCAGCGACTGGATGTCCGATATAAGCCATGTGTACACGGATTTGGTGAGTTCGTCCTGTTTCCAGTTGCAATTCCAGCAATGTATAATCACCGAAACGTTCCAAGACTTGGAAACGTGTCACTGCTGGTTTCCCTTTTGCAGTCACAGCTTGCTTCTTACGGTCTTTTTCGCTACGACCAATCGGTGCCTCAATGACTCCACGGTCGTTGGGAAGATTCCCATGAACGATGGCCCAATATTTCCGAAGAGACTTTTTGTCCTTCAATTCTTGAGCTAGTGCTAAATGGGCATCATCGTTTTTAGCAATCATCAAGAGTCCAGATGTATCTTTATCGATACGATGGACAATCCCTGGTCTCAATACACCATTAATGCCTGATAGGTCCTTGATATGGTACATGAGGGCATTAACCAAGGTACCACTGGTATGACCAGCACTTGGATGAACAACCATTCCTTGAGGTTTGTTGACTACTGCTACATCCTCATCTTGATAAATGATTTCTAGAGGAATATCTTCAGCTACATACTCCAAAACTTCTGGTTCTGGCACCTGATAAGTAACGACATCGCCCTCTTGGACCGTATACTTGGCTTTTTTGACCTGACCATTGACCAAGACTTGGCCTGATTTGATTTGTTCATTGGCGAGACTACGGGACAATTCTGTCAAATCTGACAAAGCCTTGTCTAAGCGTAGTCCACCTCTTTCAATTTTAATTTCCATTCATTTCCTCTTTTAGCATTGCAAGCAATAAAACAAGCACTCCTACTGTCAGATAACTATCTGCCACATTAAATATAGCAAAATTAACAAAGTCTAAGTGAAACATATCCACCACGAATCCTTGACTGATGCGATCAATAAAGTTGCCTAGACCACCTGCAATAATCAAAACCAATCCAAGAACTGTCCAGAAGGAATCCTCTATATGCTTATGCAGATACCAGATAGCCCCTGCCATAACTACAAGAGTTATTACTGCAAAAAACCACTGCTGATCTTGGAGCATTGAAAAGGCTGCCCCCCTATTTTGCAGATAGGTCAAACTGACCAGATTTGGGATCCATGATTTAATTTCACCAAGAGCAATATTCTGAACGACGTAAGCCTTTACCACTTGGTCTAAGACAATCAAAGCTGCTATTATCCCTGCAATAATTCCTCTTTTTTTCATGCTTTCCTCTTCTGATCAAAATACTCTTGCATAACTTCTACAAATAAGGTTCCCGCTTGGCTCAAGTCTACTTCTTCACGCTTGACATAAACCATGCGATTATTAAGATTATCATTTAGCGGAATAACGGTGATCCCGTTCACACTATCGCTATCTAAGAATCCAGAACCAGTCGCATAAGCATTTGTTCTTTCAAGGATTCCATTTAAGGTAGCACGGTCAGTTACGTTAAACATTTGAGAGCTAGCACTGGTATCCACAAAGTTCTCTGAGTAATAAAGATACTCATCCTTTTCTTGAGTGAATCGAACCGTTGGTAAATCTGCCAAATCCTCCATGACCAACTCTTTTTTCTTGGCTAAAGGATGTCCTTCACGCAGATAGATATGGGTTTGGAAAGGAATCAACTCAATTACTTCAAGTCCTAGCTTTTCAACCCGTTGCATGATTCCTTTTTGGTTTTGATTATTAAGGTAGATAATTCCAATCTCACTATGTCCTTGGGCTACTTCATCCAAAATCTGAACAGTTGTAGATTCAAAAATACGAAAATTCTTATAGTCAGGATACTGTTGCGAAAAAGCTGTAATGGTTGGTGGCAAGAAATCATAGTGCTGGCTGGCTATTGAAAACTCATCTTTCTCCTCTTCAGGATTGGCATACTGATTTTGGAAAACATCAAATCCTTTAACCAACTCTTGTGCCTTTTCATAAAATTCCATCCCGCGACGTGTAAGAAAAGTTCCTGAACTGGTTCTACGAAAAATCTTGAAGCCAAGCTCTTTTTCCAAGTCTCTTACAGAAATAGATAGACTGGGTTGGCTAACGTACATTTTCTCAGCCGCTTCACGAAAAGTACCACTATTAGCAATAGCTACAACGTAGCGTAATTGTTGAATATTCATGATTTCTCCTTCGATTTCTATCTTATCATTATACCATAAATCAAGCCTATCTAACAAAGGAAAATCATGAGTCACAGATATCTTCGCAAAGCAAACAAAAAACACCTTTCAGATTAGACTAAGGTCTAAGCAAAGGTGTTAGGTTCAATATTATTTCGCTACTGCGTAGAGTTCGTCTACTTTATTCCAGTTGATAACTGAGAAGAAAGCTTTGATATAGTCAGGACGCACGTTACGGTATTTCACGTAGTAAGCATGCTCCCAAACATCCAAGCCCAAGATTGGTTTTTTACCTTCTGAGATTGGTGTGTCTTGGTTTGCTGTTGAAGTCACTTCAAGTTTACCTTCTTTGTTAACAACCAACCAAGCCCATCCAGAACCAAAACGAGTTGTTGCTGCTGCAGTGAAGGCTGCTTGGAATTCTTCGAATGAACCGAAAGTTTCATCGATTGCTGCTGCAAGTTCTGCTGAAGGAGCTGTTTTTTCAGGAGTCATCAATTCCCAGAAAAGAGCGTGGTTCAAGTGTCCACCACCATTGTTGATAAGCGCTTGACGGATATCAGCTGGGATAGATTCTACGTCAGCAAGCAAAGCTTCAAGGTCTTCACCGATTTCAGGGTGTTTTTCAAGAGCTGCATTTACATTGTTAACGTAAGTTTGGTGGTGTTTGTCATGGTGCAAGTGCATTGTTTCAGCATCGATGTATGGTTCTAATGCATCGTAAGCGTATGGAAGATCTGGTAAGATAATAGCCATCTGTAATACCTCTTTTTCTTTCTATATAATGATGATAACGCAATCATCCTATTTTTTCAAGTTATTTGCTCAATTTGACTGGCTGGCAATCTGTAATAGAGCCTTCTCAAACAGGTAGCCTTTCTCATAAACTCCTGTCTTAATTTGGTAATCAGCTTGGATGAGATAACGAATAGAATTCTGGAGAAAATCAAGGGATAGTCTTCGAGAATCACGAAGGGCAAATTTGATTTGGTAGGGATTCGGATTGCGACCAAGATAGTGACCCAAACTGCTGACCATCTGGGACTCTGTCTGACCAGATTCTTGCAAAATTTTCACTTGTGTATAGAGTCTGAACTGCCCCAACATAATGGCAATCAGTTTAATCTCATCTTCTCCCTGCAAAGTCAAATCTTTCACTAAATCACGTGCCTGATCAATCTTCTTAGTCAATATTAATTGGGTCAAATCAAAAATATTATCCTGCAAAGTCTTTGGTATAGCTTCAACAATGTCTTCTTCGGTAATCCAGTCATCATCCTTATAAGACTGTAAGAAGAGTAGATTTTTCTGAATTTCACTGAATTGAAAACCTGATTTAATAAGCAACTGTTCGAAGGATTTTCCATCAAAGGTCAGTCCTTGTTCCTGAGCCCACTTTTGAAAATAGGCTCGCATCTCTTGCTCTTTTGGTTCAAGGGCTTCAAAAATCTTGGCATCTCTCTTTAGAATTTTAACTAGACGTCGCTTGCTATCTAGTTTACCTTCAGCAAAAATAACTAATTTACTCGTCGGAGATGGGTTTTCCAAATATTCTTCAAAAGCCTTAAGCTCATCATCAGATAGATAGCGTTTTTTAGCAGTTGTAATATCCACAAAGTGATCTAGGATTACAATTTTTTCATCCGCAAAGAAAGGAAGACTGACCAGCTCTAGTTCTAAGCTTTTGTAGTCTACTTCTTTCATATCAAAATAAGCAAAGTTCAAATCAGCAGAATCGTAGCCGATTTGCTTTAGCACCTGAGTTTTCATGACTTCATACTGTCCTTGATCAGCGCCTGTAAACAAGGTCAAACTAGGTAAGTTTGATAAAGATAGCTTTTGGCTTTCTTCTATTGCTAGCATCATTTCTCCTTTCTTTTTAGTTTCGCTTTTATTTAATCAATATAATTCAATTTACCACGGAAATCTTCAAGGCTTTCATAACCTTTTTCCGTCATAATTTCTTTGAGTTCGTTTGTAATGCGATCAAAAGCACCTACACCTTCTTTGTGCAGGGTAGTTCCTACCTGCACCATGCTGGCACCACATAGGATATGTTCAAAAGCATCACGTCCTGTTAATACTCCACCTGTTCCGATGATTTGAATTTCTGGATTCAAGCGTTGATAAAAAGCATGGACATTAGCAAGGGCTGTTGGTTTGATGTATTCTCCACCAATCCCACCAAAGCCATTCTTAGGACGAATCACGACTGACTCATCTTCTATATAAAGACCATTTCCGATAGAGTTAACACAGTTGACAAACTTAAGTGGGTATTTGTTGAAAATCGCTGCAGCTTGATCAAAATGAACAATATCAAAATAAGGTGGAAGCTTAATTCCTAGAGGTTTTGTAAAATACTTAAAGACTTCTGATAAGATGCGATCTGTAGTTTCAAAGTCATAGGCAATCTGTGGCTTACCTGGAACATTTGGACATGAGAGATTGAGTTCAGTTAGACCTCGAAAATCACTTTCTTGAACCTTTTTCAAAATGATATGAGTTTCCTCTGGAGACATGCCAACTAGAGATAGGAAGAAAGTACGGTTTGGCTCTTTTTCTTGCAAGTCCAAAAGATAGTCCAGATAGTAGTCTAAACCATTATTTGGTAGCCCCATAGAGTTGATAGAACCGAGTGGAACATCTTGATAACGTGGTTCCGGATTTCCCTGACGAAATTCCAAGGTTGCTGTTTTAGTGACAAAGGTTCCTGCTGCTGAGTTTTTGACACCTTCCAACTCCTCAACTGTCATACAAGCAACTCCTGCTGCATTCATCAAGCAATTGTCAAACTCAAAACCAGCAATCTGTGTTTTAGTTGATACCATGATTCTGTTCCTCCAGATTCCTTTTTATGTCTATTATTATACCATACTTTGACTTTTGCTTTTCAATAAAACCATTTCCATAGAAAAGGTTCGTTTTTTAGCATGTTCTGAATCAGTCGTTTTAAATTGAAAGAATTTTTAGAAAATTTATGTTTTTTTCTTTACACTGAAAAAATTTTCTGCTATAATGTCTCATGTAATAAAATATGACAACAAAAAGGAGAACGATATGACATCTGCTAAAGAATATATCCAAAGCGTGTTTGAAACTGTAAAAGCTCGTAACGGGCATGAGGCTGAATTTCTCCAGGCGGTTGAAGAATTCTTCAGCACTTTGGAGCCTGTCTTTGAAAAACACCCTGAGTATATTGAAGAAAATATCTTGGCACGTATCACAGAACCTGAGCGCGTGATTTCTTTCCGTGTTCCTTGGGTTGACCGTGATGGAAAAGTTCAAGTTAACCGTGGTTACCGTGTTCAATTTAACTCAGCTGTTGGACCATATAAAGGCGGACTTCGTTTCCACCCAACTGTAAACCAAGGGATCTTGAAATTCCTCGGATTCGAACAAATCTTTAAAAACGTTTTGACTGGACTGCCAATCGGTGGTGGTAAAGGTGGATCAGACTTCGATCCTAAAGGCAAAACTGATGCTGAAGTGATGCGCTTCTGCCAAAGCTTCATGACTGAATTGCAAAAATACATCGGACCATCCCTTGACGTACCTGCTGGTGATATCGGTGTTGGTGGACGTGAGATTGGTTACCTTTACGGACAATACAAACGCCTCAACCAATTTGATGCTGGTGTCTTGACTGGTAAACCTCTTGGATTTGGTGGTAGCTTGATCCGTCCAGAAGCAACTGGTTACGGTTTGGTTTACTACACTGAAGAAATGCTTAGAGCAAACGACAATAGCTTTGCTGGTAAGAAAGTTGTGATTTCAGGTTCTGGTAACGTAGCTCAATACGCTCTTCAAAAAGCAACTGAACTTGGTGCAACTGTTATCTCTGTATCTGACTCAAATGGTTATGTCATCGATGAAAATGGTATCGACTTTGACCTTCTTACAGATGTTAAGGAAAAACGTCGTGCTCGTTTGACTGAGTACGCTGCAGAAAAACCAACTGCTACTTACTACGAAGGTTCTGTATGGACTTATACTGGAAACTACGATATTGCTCTTCCATGTGCGACTCAAAACGAGATTAACGGTGAAGCTGCGAAACGCTTGGTTGCTCAAGGAGTTATCTGTGTATCTGAAGGTGCTAACATGCCTAGCGACCTTGAAGCTATCAAAGTCTACAAGGAAAATGGAATCCTTTACGGACCTGCCAAAGCTGCCAATGCTGGTGGTGTAGCTGTATCTGCTCTTGAAATGAGCCAAAACAGCCTTCGCCTTTCATGGACACGTGAAGAAGTTGACGGTCGCTTGAAAGACATCATGACTAACATCTTTAACACAGCTAAAACAACTGCAGAAACTTACGGTCTTGGAACTGACTACCTTGCAGGTGCAAATATTGCAGCCTTTGAAAACGTAGCAAACGCTATGATTGCCCAAGGGATTGTTTAAGATAAAATATGCTGAATCCTCAATCACTCTGATTGGGGATTTTTATTTTGGTTTTAAAAAAGCTCACTAAATTTTTTAGTGAACTTAAAATTAATAGTTATTTTACGATAACTAAGGCAAAAGAAAGACATTCTACAATTTCATTTGTTACTTTATCAATGTTTATATCTTCTTTGTCATTTATAATCATAGGAACAATATAAGAAAGACTTAAAGCTAAAATATAGCGAACGATCCTTTCATTTGACCAATCTCGAATAACACCATTTTTTTTAAACTGATTCAAAACTGGTGTAATTGGATTAATGATAGAATGAACAATAATATTTCCTAACTCTTCAGAAATAGATTTATCAATCAGTGAACGACTCAAAAGAATTTTAACTTGCATTTTATTGTTATGAATAAAGACTAACCTATCCTGAACGATGCTTCTTAGAAAAAGTGAAAAGGTTTCTTGCCCTATTGTAAATCTCTTATCTGAAAAATCAGCAATGGCCTCTGGAATGACTTGTTCAAGAAATCTAGATAAAATAGCATCTAGGATACCTTCCTTGGTTTTAAAATAACTAAAAACGGTTCCTTCTGAGACGCCAGCATGTTCAGCAATAAGATTAGATGTTGTATTTTCAAAACCAATCTCGGAAAATAATTTTAAACTGGATATTAATACTTGACGTTGTTTTAAACTTAATTCACTGCTTTTTAATGTCTCAGCAAACTTATATTCTATACTTTCCATTCCTGCCCCCTCTATCTACTCTCTTATTTTAATAATTCTTTTACCACGGGTATGTCCTAATTTTAGACTACGATATGCCTCTCTAACTGACTCCAGAGAAAAACTATACTCTTTCTCAATATTCAGCTGAACTTTTCCATCTGAGACCATCTCCTCTAGAATTTTAAAATCATCATAAGTGGAATGTCTCGGACCTGTGAACTGAGCTCCTCTTATTAAAACATATGGTGAAGGTACTAAAGTTCCAATATCAGTTCCGTTCAATCCAAGATGGAAAGCTAACTTAACGTAATCACCACCATAGCAATCCAAGAATTTTGTAATAGGTTTTGGAGCTACTGATAAAAGAGACTTTTGGACATCCCCTTCATAAGATACTGGTATAGCACCTAATGATTCTAGATATTCTGAATTTTTCTTGCTCGCAATACCAATAACAGTTGCGCCCTTAGCAACCGCATACTGTACTGCAATGCTACCAATGCCACCTGAAGCTGCTGAAATAACTACAACATCTTTAGAATTTAAATTAATTCTTCTAAAAGCACCACCGACTGTTAAAGAAGCCACCCCCATAGTAGCAGCATGATACATATCAATATTGTCTGGTTTCAATGCAATTTCTGATTCGCTAACACAAATTTCTGTTGCTAACGCACCCCTCTTAGTACCAAGTCCAGGATCACTTATTATTGTTCCAAAAACCTTATCACCTACTGAAAATCGACTCACTCCATCACCAATTTCTGTGATAACACCAGCAAAATCCCTAGCGATACCTCTTGGAAATAAAGATGATTTTGATTCAAACCAACGACCTGGTTGTTTTAATTTTGTCAAAAAACTCAAAAAACGAAGTGGCTTCGCCCCCTCGAAAGTTTTGTAATCAATAGGATTTAGACCAACAGCAAATACTTTTACTCTAACTTGATTCATTCCTAATGATTCAGATATAATATTTACTAAATCTAGAACTTTTTCATCACCAAAACGATTATACTGTATTGCTTTAATAACCATTATCTAATTCTCCTAATCCCTAACAAAATTGAGTGAGCACTCAATTAATTTTTATATATTATACGCTTATTCTTCAAAGAAATCAACTGCTCTATGACTTTAAACAAAAAAATCTACCAAAAATGGTAGATTTTTTCTTACAATTTGCCTGCTACTGCATCCAACAATTCTTGGATTTTCGCTTGATTGCTTCCTCCCGCCATGGCCATGTCTGGTTTACCACCACCACGTCCATCGACGATTGGAGCCAATTCTTTAATCACATTACCTGCGTGTACCTCTTTTGTCTTGCTTGCAACAAGGACATTGACCTTGTCACCGATAGCTGCGACAAGAACAAGGACATCAGAGTAATCTTTTTGTTTCCAGTTATCCGCAAAGGTACGAAGGGCACCTGCATCTGATACTGAAACTTGGCTGGCAATGTAACGGTGGCCATTTGCTTCTTGAACATTCTTGAAGACATCGCCTGCTGCAGCTGCTGCCGCTTTTTCCTTCAATTCTGCATTTTCTTTTTGCAATTGACGGAGTTGTTCTTGAAGGCCTTCCACCTTATGAGGGACTTCCTTGAGTTGAGGTGCTTTCAAGGTTGCTGCTACTGCTTTCAGTGCATCTTCTTGTTCACGATAAGCTTCGAAGGCTTCCTTACCAGTCACTGCCAAGATACGACGAGTTCCTGATCCGATACCTTCTTCTTTAACAATCTTGAAGAGGCCGATTTCAGAAGTATTGCCAACGTGGGTACCACCACAAAGCTCTACTGAGTAGTCACCGATAGTGACAACGCGAACTTCCTTACCGTATTTCTCACCAAAGAGGGCCATAGCTCCCATTTCTTTAGCTGTGTCAATATCAGTCTCAACTGTTTCTACTGCGATGGCTTTCCAAATCTTCTCATTGACTTGTTGTTCAATAGCACGCAATTCTTCAGGAGTGACAGCTTGGAAGTGAGTGAAGTCAAAGCGAAGGAATTCTACTTCATTAAGTGAACCTGCTTGAGTTGCATGATGGCCAAGAATATTATGAAGAGCCGCATGGAGCAAGTGAGTGGCTGTGTGGTTCTTCATGACACGATGACGACGATTGCTATCGATAGCCAAAGTGTATTCTTGGTTCAAAGCAAGAGGAGCAAGAACTTCAACGGTGTGCAATGCTTGTCCGTTTGGTGCTTTTTGAACGTCTGTTACAGTCGCTACGACATTTCCTGCAGCATCCAAGATTTGACCATGGTCCGCAACTTGTCCACCCATTTCAGCGTAAAAAGGTGTTTCTGCAAAGATAAGAGAGGCATTTCCTTCATCTACAGCTTCTACTTCAGCATTGTCCGCTACGATAGCCACTAACTTAGAAGACAATTGACTAGCATTGTAGTTGAAGACACTTTCTACAGTGATGTTTTGAAGGGTTTCATTTTGCATACCCATTGAGCCACCCTTGACAGCTGACGCACGCGCGCGCTCTTGCTGTTCTTTCATGGCTGCTTCGAAACCTTCACGGTCTACAGTCATCCCTGCTTCTTCAGCGATTTCTTCTGTCAATTCCACTGGGAATCCGTATGTATCATAGAGTTTAAAGACATCTTGACCGGCGATGACAGATTGACCTTTTTCTTTCAAGTCTGCTACGATACCTTGGGCAAAGTGTTGACCTGAGTGAAGAGTACGAGCAAATGACTCTTCTTCGCTCTTAACGATTTTCTCAATAAAGTCACGTTTTTCAAGCACTTCTGGGTAGTAGCTTTCCATGATTTTTCCAACAGTTGGAACGAGTTTGTAAAGGAAAGGCTCATTGATACCCAATTTTTGACCATGCATAGAGGCACGACGAAGAAGACGACGGAGGACATAACCACGACCTTCATTTCCAGGAAGGGCACCATCACCAATCGCAAATGAAAGAGAACGGATATGGTCTGCAATAACCTTGAAGCTCATGTTGTCGCCATCTTGGTCGTAAACCTTACCAGATAATTTCTCAACTTCACGAATGATTGGCATGAAGAGGTCTGTTTCAAAGTTTGTCTTAGCCCCTTGGATAACCGCCACCAAACGCTCCAAACCAGCGCCCGTATCAATGTTTTTGTGTGGCAATTCTTTGTACTCGCTACGAGGAACAGCAGGGTCAGCGTTAAATTGTGACAATACAATGTTCCAGATTTCGATATAACGGTCGTTTTCGATATCTTCTGCAAGAAGACGAAGACCGATATTTTCTGGGTCAAAAGCTTCTCCACGGTCGAAGAAGATTTCTGTATCAGGTCCAGAAGGTCCCGCACCGATTTCCCAGAAGTTGTCTTCGATTGGGATCAAATGACTTGGATCTACTCCCACTTCAATCCAGCGGTTGTATGAATCCTTATCATCTGGATAATAAGTCATGTAAAGTTTGTCTTTAGGGAAGTCAAACCACTCAGGACTTGTCAAAAGCTCATAAGCCCATGTAATTGCTTCGTCACGGAAGTAATCCCCGATTGAGAAGTTCCCCAACATTTCAAACATAGTATGGTGACGGGCAGTCTTACCTACGTTTTCGATATCGTTGGTACGGATAGCCTTTTGAGCATTGGTAATACGTGGATTTTCAGGAATGATAGTTCCATCAAAGTATTTTTTAAGAGTAGCAACCCCTGAGTTGATCCACAAAAGTGTTGGGTCGTTTACTGGAACCAAGCTAACGGATGGTTCTACTGAGTGGCCTTTTGTAGCCCAGAAATCAAGCCACATTTGGCGGACTTGTGCACTAGATAATTGTTTCATATGTATCTCCTTTTTACTAATTTGATTGGCTTTCTAGCATTTCCACATAGTCGATAGCGACACAGAGGGAAATGACTAGGTCTGCATAAGATTCGTCATAGACGGTTACGGTATAGGTAGAGGTTAAATGGAAGAGTTCCTTGGTAATCTCAGCAATCACTTGGTCACGGTCGTCCAGCAATTTAAAATTTAAATCCCAGACATTTCCTTCGATGCGAAGGCCGAGATTGTCAAACTCATACTTATCTCTGAAGAAAGTCAACTTCTTTCGGATATAAAAATGATCTCCATTACTGAGTTGAATCTCAAAACGAGGTAGGAAAGTTAAGACTTCCTTACTAATCTCACTGACCTGTTCACCAGCAACATCATAGATGGTAAAGGTTTTAGGAATCTTAAAAAATGAACCTTCAACCTGATAGGCGACATTGCCCATTTCATCCTTGATATCAAAGCGTTCACCACCTAGGCGAAATTTTTGTTTGACAAGAAATGTTCTCATAAACACCTCCAAAAATAAAAGACAAATCCATATCACGAAGGGCGAAAAACCGCGGTACCACCTTCATTCAATGAACTTGTCATTCTTTGATTCTTATGCAATTGTTAGATTGAGTAGCATGATTTTCTATCTTAGATGGCTCGCAGCACCGCCAATTCTCTGAACTAAGATGGAGAGAAAATCAATTCTCAACTTTCTTATTATATCGTTTTTTTAAGTCTGCGTCAACTGGAAATAATCCTCATTTAAATAACCAACTCCCTATATCTCTGGTTACTTTTTCAGGATATATTTTTTCTTACTACCATTTTTCTTTTTATCCCAACTTTTATTCCAAAGTTTTGAATTGTTAAAGATAGCTTCGAAAATATTTACAAATATAAAGAACCCTATCACCAAATGTATGGAATCAGTTGTTAGGTATTGTCGATCCAAACCATCCTTTAGATAGAATAGTATAACAGTTTGCTGAACAATCAAAAAGGTTGGCCAATAACTTTTTTTGAAAAAAGTAGACATTTTCATGATTTGTTACCGCTTTCTATTATTATAAACTTAGTATACTACTAGGCTATAAAATAAGCAAATAGGATAGTAAAAATACACAGCTATAGAACTATTCAAAAAACGAACCAGTTTAACTGATTCGTTCTTTTTGTTTACTCCTACTTCCGATACATTTTAAATTGTAGGAAGAGGTCGCTGTAGATACCTGTCCATTTATGGTCAAATTTCTCATAGACCTCTAGGTGTTTCATAGTGTCTGCGTCTGGATAGAAGGACTTGTCCTCTTTGGTCTCCTCAGGGAGCATTTCCTTAGCAGCATTGTTTGGTGTTGAATAGCCGACATATTCTGCATTTTTGAGAGCATTTTCGGGTTTCAACATAAAGTTGATAAAGGCATAGGCTGCGTCTTGGTTTTTGACTGTTTTGGGAATGACCATATTGTCAAACCAGAGATTACTTGCCTCTGTCGGTACGACATAGCGAAGATTTTCATTTTTCTCTAGCATCTGACTGGCTTCACCAGAGAAGGTCACACCTATAGCAGCGTTATTCTGAATCATGTACCCCTTCATCTCATCCGCCACAATAGCCTTGATATTTGGAGTTAGCTTATAGAGCTTATCTACCGTTTCTTCCAACTGCTGTGGATCTTTAGAGTTGAGGCTATAGCCTAGTGAGTTAAGACCTAAACCAAGTACTTCACGCGCCCCATCAAAAAGCATAATGGAGTTTTTATACTCTGGCTTCCAAAGGTCGTCCCAGTGTTCAGGTGCTTCCTCTACCATAGTTTCATTGTAGACAATTCCCAAGGTCCCCCAGAAGTATGGGATAGAGTACTGGTTGTTGGGATCAAAGGACTGATTGAGAAACTCTGGACCGATATTCTCAATGCCCTCAATCTTACTATAATCCAGTGGAACTAGAAGGTCTTCGTCCTTCATTTTGTTAATCATGTACTCACTCGGGATAGCAATATCATAGGTTGTTCCACCCTGCTTGATTTTCGTGTACATGGCTTCATTGGAGTCAAAGGTTTCGTACTGAACTTGGATTCCTGTTTCTTCTGTAAATTTCTCGAGAAGTTCAGGGGCGATATAGTCTCCCCAGTTGTAGATAACCAATTTTTGACTATCGCGACTATTGATTTTACTGTCAAGATGGTAAGAAATTCCCCACAAGACAAGGATAATCGCTAGAATTCCTGCTAAAAATGAATAGAGTCGTTTCATGCTTGCTCCTCCTTCTCACGTGAAATGAAGTAATATCCGACAACTAGGATAATACTAAAGAGAAAGACCAAGGCTGAAAGAGCATTGATTTCCAGCGAAATTCCCTTACGAGCCCGAGAGTAGATCTCGACTGAGAGGGTTGAAAAGCCATTCCCCGTTACAAAGAAGGTCACGGCAAAGTCATCTAGGGAATAGGTGAAAGCCATGAAGTAACCTGCAATGATAGACGGTGTTAGGTAAGGAAGCATAATTTCCTTAAACATCTGGAACTGGCTAGCTCCAAGGTCATAGGCCGCATGGATCATATCCCCATTCATCTCTTTCAATCGAGGCAAGACCATAAGCACTACGATTGGAATGGAGAAGGCCACATGACTAGACAGAACTGTCAAAAATCCAAGTGAAAACTTGAGTTGTGTAAAGAGAATCAAGAAACTAGCACCAATCATAACGTCTGGTGCAACCATCAAAATGTTATTGAGTGATAGGAAGGCTTCTTGATATTTTTTACGTGATTGGTAGATGTAGATAGCACCGAAAGTCCCAATAACAGTCGCAATCAGGGCTGATAGGAAGGCTAGTAAAAAGGTTTGAACCAAGATCAGCATGAGTCTTCCATCGCCAAACATAGTTTCAAAGTGAGACAAACTAAAGCCTGTAAAGCTATTCATATCATCCCCAGCATTGAAGGCATAACCAATCAAGTAAAAGATTGGCAGATAGAGGACGATAAAGACAAAGGCTAGATAAAGATTTGATAATTTTTTCATCGTTCTCTCCTTTCCTTAGTCACCCACATGGTGATAAACATGGTCAGGATAAGAACAACACCAATAGTTGAACCCATACCGTAATTATCGTTTGTCAGGAAATTCTGCTCGATAGCAGTTCCCAAGGTGATCACTCGGTTCCCCCCAATCAAACGGGTCAACATAAAGAGACTTAAACTCGGGATAAAGACAGATTGGACACCACTTCGCACTCCATTCATAGACAGAGGGAAGATGACATGACGGAAAGTCTCCCACTTGGTTGCACCGAGGTCATAGCTAGCATTAATGAGGTTATTATCCATATCATCCAAGACATTGAAGATAGGCAAAATCATAAATGGAAGCTCGATGTAGCTTGCAACAAAGATAAATGAGAAATCCGTAAAGAGCAACTGCTGCGATCCGATTCCAATAAATTCTAGGAATTGGTTGATAGAACCATTTTGCCCAAAAATCCCGATAAAGGCATAAGCCTTAAGAAGTAGGTTGATCCAGGTTGGCAAGATGATTAGCATGAGCCAGAGTTGACGGTGTTTGAGACGGGTCAAAAAGAGGGCTGTTGGATAGCTGATAAGTAGCGTCACTAGAGTTACAATTCCTGCATAGAGGACTGAGTTAAAACTCATTTTGAGATAGGTCAAGTTTTGTGACGCAAAATAGGATTTATAGTTTTCTAAACTGAATTGGCCTTCAATGTTGAAAAAGGATTGTCCAAAAATCAAGACCAACGGTGCCAATACAAAGAGCACAATCCAAAGCATGTAGGGCACTACAAAGAGTTTAGAGGTTGTTTTCTTCATCTCTTTCCTCCTCGATAGCGTTGATCAAACCTGCTTCTTGCTCTTCGATTTCTACGTACTCTTCGATACGTGCATCGAACTCTTCTTCTGTTTCATTGAGACGCATGATGTGGATGTCTTCTGGTTCAAAGTCCAAACCGATTTCCTCACCAACGATAGCCTTACGAGTTGAGTGAATCATCCATTCATTGCCAAGTTCATCATAGGCAATAATCTCATAGTGAACCCCACGGAAAAGTTGGGTATCAACCTTCACTTGGAGCTTCCCTTCTTCTGGAAGGGTAATGCGCAAGTCCTCTGGACGAATAACGACTTCGACCGGTTCATTTGGCTTCATACCACCATCGACCGCTTCAAAGCGTTTGCCGTTAAACTCGACTAAATAATCCTCAATCATGGTCCCTGGCAAGATATTTGATTCACCAATGAAGGTGGCAACAAAGTGGTTGATTGGCTCGTCGTAGATATCAACTGGTGTACCAGACTGAACGATTTCACCGTCATTCATGACGAAAATCCAGTCACTCATAGCCAAGGCTTCTTCTTGATCGTGGGTAACAAAGACAAAGGTAATGCCCAATCGCTGTTGCAGTTCACGCAGTTCGTACTGCATATCTGTTCGCAACTTCAAGTCCAAGGCTGACAAAGGTTCATCCAACAAGACCACACGAGGCTGGTTGATAATCGCACGCGCAATAGCTACACGCTGGCGTTGTCCTCCAGAAAGCTTACGAATAGAACGTTTTTCGAAACCTTCCAACTGTACCATCTTGAGAACTTCTAATACACGTTGTTCGATTTCTTTTTTATCGACCTTACGCAAACGCAATGGAAAGGCAACATTTTCAAAGACATTCATATGCGGAAACAAGGCGTAAGATTGGAAGACAGTATGAACATCGCGCTTATTAGTTGGGATATCATTGATTCGCACGCCATCCAGTAAAATATCTCCAGTCGTTGCGTCTAGCAAACCTGCAATGATATTTAGGATGGTTGATTTACCAGATCCTGAGGCACCGAGAAGTGTGTAGAACTTCCCTTCTTCCAACTCAAAGTTAATATCCTTGAGAACCTTGGTGTTGCTATCTTCAAAAACTTTAGAAACGTTTCTGAATTCGATGATTGGTTTTTTCAATTGTCATTTATTCCTTCTTTTTCATAGATTAACAGATCAGGGCTCTGTCAGGCCGTCACTACCTCTTGTAGGAGATTGAACTGCCTACATTCTTCTGCACTAACGATAAGCTTTCATCCCCTCTACATTCTAGTTAGTAGCAGCTAAGCTATTTCTAGTATTTACTCATGTTCACCCAAGATACGAACTTCTCGCTCGAGAGTAACACCTGAGTGTTCTTTAACCTTTTCAATGACAGACTCAATCAAGTCTTCATAATCTCTGGCAGTTCCATCAGCAATATTGACCATAAAGCCTGCATGCTTTTCTGAAACTTCTACGCCACCAATACGATATCCTTTCAAACCTGCTTCTGCAATCAATTGTCCAGCAAAATGACCCACTGGACGTTTAAAGACTGATCCACATGAAGGATACTCTAAAGGTTGCTTGAGTTCACGAAGGTGGGTCAAGCGGTCCATTTCTTGCTTGATGACTTGGTGATTACCTGGAGCTAAGGCAAATTTAGCTGATAGGACAACTGCTCCAGATGCTTGAATGGCTGAATGACGATAACCAAAGGCCAAATCTTTAGCAGATATGGTTTCGATTTCACCTTCCTTAGTCAAGATTTGACAAGACTGGAGAACATGAGCAATCTCACCACCATAAGCCCCGGCATTCATAAAGACAGCACCACCGACGCTTCCTGGAATTCCACAAGCAAACTCAAAACCAGTCAAGCTATGACGGAGGGCAATACGAGTGGTTTCAATCAAGTTAGCTCCAGCTTCTGCCTCGATGGTATAGCCATCAACAGAAACGTTATTAAGCTTGTCACACATGATTACAAAACCACGAACGCCACCCTCACGGACGATAATGTTACTTGCATTTCCAAGAACCATCCAAGGAATGTTTTCCTGATTGGCAAATTTTACTACACGAGCCATCTCATAACGATTGCGTGGAAAAACTAAATAATCTGCCTTTCCTCCAACTTTGGTATAGGTATAAGTTTTTAGCGGTTCATCGAATCGAATATCGATTCCTTCTAGGGTTTCTTTTAGTTTATCTAATACGGTCATTTTTCTATTCCTTTTATAAAATTCATTCCATTATACCATTTTTAACTCTATTTTTCGATGATTTGGTTAGCTTTTTCAAAAGCTCAAACTAAAAAGAGGATGAACCTCTTTTTTGTATTATTGCTTTTTATAAAAGATCGTTTTTGTAAAGTAAATAAAAATAATAACTTCCGCTGCTAACAATCCTTCTACGAGAAGGGGATTTGACAACCAACCAACTTGAGATAGGCTCGGAGCCAAATCAAATAGGGCGTGTAAACCATAAGCAGCTACTAGGTAAATCCATTTCTTTTGGCGAACTGCTTGATAAACCCAGAAGGTCAATCCAACTTGAAGAAGCAAGGCTAGGATTCTCTCTAGTCCCAAAAGGTAAATCTGCCATGCTGCTAGATTGTTAATCGTAGCAAGCGTACTCTCAGGTAAGAGTTGCATGATGGCTGGATTTTGAGATTCTACTGCTGAAAAGAGGATGAAGAGATTGAGTAAACTTGCAATCCCGATATAGATCAACTCCAAGCCACCATGTCCCAATCCATAAGCAAGAGCATCTGAATCTTCCAAAGTTCTTTTCTTCTCCAACCATTTAAAGAAAATAAGTCGAGCTGTTTCTTCAAATAAAGCAGCCATAGAAATGCCATAAATCACATAGAGAAGAGGATTTTCCGTCATGAGTGGAACTGTCCCATCCTTTTGTGGGTGGAGAACCAAGAGATGAACGATTTTCTCCAAGACTTGAGAAGAGGCAAAAAATGCAACTGCCCCAAGTCCCAAAACTGCAAAATTAATCTTGTATTGCTTTCTTGCATACCAAACTGCTGTAATGAGAAAGGCAAATAAAGCCAGCATCGTTATTATTACATGAATTTTCATATTTGACTCCTTTTATTCTGCCTGTTCGATATCTTTTTTCATCTCGTCAACATTAAACTTAGCAAATAGATATTGACGATCCTGAACAGGAAAACGTTGATCCAACTGGTCAACAGCTCCCACCTCTACAATCCCTTCCTTGATGACAAAGTCCATAACGTGGCCACCAAAGGTTAGATCGTCTGAAATGAAGTGCAAATGATAACCAGCAACACTAACTCCATGGAAAATTTCAGGTGTCCAAAAACCAACGATAGTTCCTGAGACATTGTCGCAGCTATATTCAGGCTGATGCGTCGCAACCTCAGCAAACTTCGTTTCACTTGTTGATTTTGGAATCATACGAACATGCATGTGTTTAAAATCACCATGAATCTTGATGGAACGGAAAAGATTTTCTCCATCATAATAGGACTCAATACGTTTTTCAAGTTCCTGATCAGTCATTTCAAAACGCTGGCGGAAAATAACTTCTGCCTGGTGGGGTACAACTGCTGCATAGGGGATCAAGGCATCTGGTGAAACTTCCACAATTTCAGGTTTCTCACCTGAACCCTTAGCCTGATATGCTTTCCCATCTAAGACAATCAATTCTCCATCGATAGAATCCAGGGTTCCTAATCCTAAATCACCATGTTCAAGCAATTCACCAACGGTCATGGTTCCTCCGTAAAGTCCCGCCATCAAGGCTCCCAAAGTATTATATTGGAATAATTTAACTGGTTCTTGCACCTTCATCATCTCACTCTTCTTTGAAAATTTTACTTACTAAGTATATCACATTTCTGATTAGAATTGAATGCTAGACTGCCTTTTAATACTCAATGAAAATCAAAGAGCAAACTAGGAAACTAGCCGCAGGTTGCTCAAAGCACTGCTTTGAGGTTGTGGATAGGACTGACGAAGTCAGCTCAAAACACTGTTTTGAGGTTGTGGATAGAACTGACGAAGGCAGCTCAAAACACTGTGTTGAGGTTGTAGATGGAACTGACGTAGTCAGTATCCTACACATACGGCAAGGCGACGTTGTCGCGGTTTGAAGAGATTTTCGAAGAGTATAACATTGCCAAACTTCTAAAAAAAAGGTACAATGTAACAAAATCATGAGAGGTCTGGGATGAAGCAAGAAAGCAAATATGAACAAGTCGTTCACTATCTAAAAAATGAGATAGAATCAGGTAGATTTCCCACTGGAAGTCGCCTGCCATCTATCCGAAAACTCAGTCAAGATTTTCACTGTAGCAAAGACACCATACAGCGCGCACTCTTAGAACTCCGATACGAGAAATATATCTACTCCAAACCTCAAAGTGGTTATTATGTATTGGAGCAACAAACCAGTCATGAAGATCTAATTATTTCAGTTAACGATGAACACGCAGCTGCCTATGATGATTTTCGTCTGTGCGTCAATGAGAGCTTGATTGGGCGAGAAAATTATCTCTACAACTATTATGAACACCAAGAAGGCTTAGAAGAATTACGTCAGTCCGTTCAGACTTTGCTCTTTGATCAAGCCATTTATAGTAAGGCAGACCAGTTGGTCATGACGTCTGGAACTCAACAAGCACTGTTTATTCTTTCTCAGATCGATTTTCCAGGTCAAGCTCAGGAAATACTGGTCGAACAACCGACCTATCATCGAATGAACCAGCTGCTACTAGCTCAAAATCTTCCCTTTCAAACCATTGAACGTCGGGTGGATGGCATCGACTTGAAAGAACTTGAGGAACAGTTTAAAAGTGGAAAGATTAAGTTTTTCTATACCATTCCCCGTTTCCACTATCCTCTGGGGCATTCCTATTCTGAAGAGGAAAAACTTGCTATCCTTGACTTAGCTGCAAAATATCAGATTTATATCGTTGAGGATGACTACCTGGGGGACTTGGATCCTAAAATGGGACAAACCTTTCATTATCTGGACCAACATGATTTGGTCATCTATATCAAGTCCTTTTCTACGAGTCTATTTCCTGCCCTTCGAATCACTGCCCTACTTCTTCCTAATGCGATCAAGGAAGCTTTTGTGACCTACAAAAACATTCTCGACTATGACAACAACCTTATCATGCAAAAGGCTCTATCACTCTATATTGATAGTCAACTCTTTGAAAAAAACAGACTAGCACGATTGGCACTGCAAGAAAAAAGTCAGGAGCACATCCAACAACTCTTACAAAGCTATCCTATTTCCCTACCAAGCTATCCACTTCATGATGGGCTTTTGCTTGATCTCAGGAACTATCCTAGCATCGCTAGTCTTAAACATAGTCCTCTAGAACTCGACTTCTTTGAATCTTCCTATCTAGCGAACTGCCCTTATCACTTTGCAAAAGTCCCCCTAGAAAATATTGAAGAAACATTAAGCTATTTAAAAACAGAGCTGGACTGAGTCCAACTCTGTTATTTTTTATTGTTCTACTTCTGTTAGCTTAGCAGCTTTTTCAAGATAAGTTTGGTAAGTTCCGTCATCTTTCAGTTTTTGGATGACCTTATCAACTACTTCTTTCAAATCTGAGTTACCTTTTTTGATAGCTACGGCATTTGCTTCGCCTTCTTTCATAGTCAAGCTTACTGTAGCTACAGCCAAATCTGAGTTCTTAGCAGCATAGCTTAGTGCTACTGGCTCATCCATATGAACGGCATCAACCTTACCTGATTGAAGCTCATTGACTGCTTCGCCCATGTTTGTCAAAGAAGTCAACTGTGCCTTTGGAAGTTGCTCTTTGACCATGGATTCAGGAACAGTTCCTTTTTGAGCTGCAATATTAGCACTTGCTAGAGAGTCCAAATCCTTGTATTTTTCAAGATCTGACTTTCTGATAAGGAAGCTAATTTTATTTTCATAGTAAGGAATTGAGAAATCAAAGACTTCTTGTCTTTCTTCTGTTGCACTGATTCCCGCAATGGCCAAATCAGCCTTACCTGTCTGAAGACTAGTCAAGACATTATCAAAACTCATGCTTGAAACTTCCAATTTCACTCCAAGTTCATCAGCAATTGCTTGCGCCATGTCAATATCAGCACCTACGACTTGGTTCTTACCATCTACAAGGGATTGAAACTCAAAGGGAGCATAGTCTGGACTAGTTGCAACCACTAATTTTCCTTTTTGTTTGATAGCCTCCACTGCAGACTGTGAGCTTGAGCTAGACGATTGGCAAGCTACTAAAAAGAAGCTTGCAAGAAAACTACATAAAACAAATATCCATTTTTTAAAATTCATAAATAAACAACCTCTCTGTTAATTTTGTATAATTATAACTCTATAAACTTTGTTTGTCAAGCATATTCTAAATTTTTATGAAAGATTTTCAATTTTTCTTTCAAAAAAGGAGCTTCTACTTACTAACAAGCTCCTTTTTTTGCATAATTAATCAATCTTACAATTCAACAATCTTACCTGTTTCAAAGTAAACAACCCATTCACAGATATTTTTTGCATAGTCACCAATGCGTTCCAAGTAAGAAATAACTTGGAAATAATCACGACCTGTGATGATTGCTTCAGGATGTTTCTTGATTTCCTCTGTAGCAAGGTCTCGAATATTATCAAAGTAATGGTTGATATTTTCATCCATAGTTGCAACTTCATAGGCTTGATCCACAGAACCATTCAAATAAAGTTCTAAAGCAGCCTCAACAAAGTTTTTTACTTCACGACCCATTTTTTTAATTTCTTCTTCAACTGCAGGGATACGTTGCTCACCCTTCATACGAATCGTTGCTTTTGCGATAGATACTGCATGGTCTCCCATACGTTCTAGGTCTGAAACAGCTTTTAAAACTGTCAAAACTGTTCGCAAGTCCTGTGAAACTGGCTGTTGTAGGGCAATCATTTCAAATGATTTCTTTTCAAGTTTCACTTCGTATTCGTTTACTTCTGCATCTTCCTCAATGACTTCTTTTGCCAAGTCACGGTCATGAGTAACAAAAGCACGTACAGTACGATTGATCTGGGAAAGAACTTCTTGTCCCATAGCATAAAACTGATTATGCAATTTCTCTAAATCTTCTTCAAATTGAGATCGTAACATCTTCTCACTCCTTATCCAAATTTACCTGAAATGTAGTCCTCTGTCTCCTTATGTTGCGGATAGAGGAACATATCCTTGGTATCGTTAAATTCAATCAAATCTCCATTGAGGAAAAATCCTGTCTTATCAGAGATTCGAGATGCTTGCTGCATAGAACGAGTGACCAAGAGCATGGTGTATTTGTCTTTTAGACCATACAAGGTTTCCTCAATCTTACCAGCAGAAATAGGGTCCAAGGCTGAAGTTGGTTCATCCAAAAGGATGATTTTAGGACTAGTCGCCAATACGCGTGCTACACAAACACGTTGTTGTTGACCACCTGAAAGACCAATAGCAGAGTCATGCAAACGGTCTTTGACTTCATCCCAGATTGAAGCACGCTGTAAAGCCTTCTCCACTGCTTCATCTAAGACCTGCTTATCCTTTTCTCCATTTATGCGGAGGCCATAAACGACATTTTCATAGATAGACATAGGGAAAGGATTGGGTTGTTGGAATACCATTCCAATTTCCTTACGCAATTCAACTGTATCGGTACGAGGGCTATAGATGTTGTGACCGTTATAAACCACTGATCCAGTTGTCGTCACTTCAGGATTAAGGTCACCCATTCGGTTAATAGCCTTTAGAAGTGTTGATTTCCCAGATCCAGACGGACCGATAAGGGCCGTAATTTCCTTGGGTTGGAATGATAAGGAAACACTATTCAAGGCCTTCTTTTTATTGTAATAGACTGACAGGTCTGAAACCTGTAAAATCGGTTCTGTCATACTGTTCCCTTTCTAACCAAAGTGTCCAGTTACATAGTCATTGGTTGACTGTAACTTAGCATTTTGGAAAATATTAGCAGTCTTATCATACTCAATCAAATCACCCAAGTAGAAAAATCCTGTATAGTCACTAGCACGCGCAGCCTGTTGCATACTGTGAGTTACGATGATAATGGTAAAATCCTTCTTCAACTCCAACATGGTTTCCTCAAGTTGAGCTGTCGCAATCGGGTCCAAGGCTGATGCAGGTTCATCCATCAAGAGGATATCTGGTTTAACAGAGATAGCACGAGCGATACAGAGACGTTGCTGCTGACCACCTGAAAGCATCAAGGCAGACTTATGAAGGTCATCTTTGACCTGATCCCAGAGGGCAGCCTGACGAAGAGAGGTTTCTACAATTTCATCAAGGATTTTCTTGTCCTTAACTCCTGCACGTTCATGTGCAAAGGTGATGTTGCGGTAAATAGATTTTGCAAATGGATTTGGACGTTGGAACACCATTCCAATATGTTTACGCATTTCATAAACATTGATTTCAGGACGGTTGACGTCGATTCCCTGATAGAGAATCTGTCCAGTCACCTTAGCAATATCAATGGTATCATTCATACGATTGAGACTGCGTAGGTAGGTTGATTTCCCAGATCCTGATGGACCAATCAAGGCAGTAATTTTATTTTTTTCGAATTGCATATCGACGCCCTTAATGGATTCGTTTTTACCGTAGTAAACATGTAAATCCTTAGTAGAGAGGGCCACTTTTTCTTCTGGAAAGGTAATGATATGCTTTTCATCCCAATTATATTTTGACATGGCTTCTCCTTTAGGCAGCGGTTAATTTCTTGTGTAGGTAGCTTCCGAGTTTGCGAGCTCCAAAGTTAAAGATTAAAATAAAGATTAGGAGCACCGCAGCAGAACCTGCTGAAACAAGGGTTCCATCAGGAATAGTTCCTTCACTGTTGACTTTCCAGATATGAACAGCCAAGGTTTCTGCTTGACGGAAGATTGAGATTGGACTGGTTACGCTGAGGACATTCCAGTTTGACCAGTCAAGAGCTGGTGCAGATTGTCCTGCCGTATAGATAAGAGCCGCAGCTTCACCAAAGATACGACCTGATGCAAGTACTACACCAGTTACAATACCAGGAAGGGCTTCTGGAATAACGACATGAAGAACTGTCTCCCAACGAGAGAGTCCTAGAGCCAAACCAGCTTCACGTTGCGTATGGTGAACGTGTTTCAAACTGTCTTCAACATTACGCGTCATCTGGGGAAGGTTAAAGACAGTCAAAGCCAAGGCACCTGAAATAATTGAAAATCCATATTCAAACTGAACTACAAAGATAAGGTAACCAAAGAGACCGACTACGACTGATGGCAGTGAAGACAAAATCTCAATACAGGTACGAACGAAGTTGGTAACACGACCTTTTTTGGCATACTCAGCCAAGTAAATCCCAGCTCCCATTGACAAAGGCACAGAGATGAACAAGGTGATGACCAAAAGGAAGAAGGAATTATAAAGCTGAATTCCAATACCTCCACCTGCTTGGTAAGAAGATGATTTTCCAGTCAAGAAGGACCAAGAAACATGAGGTAAGCCTCGAACCAAGATATAGAGAATCAAGGAAGCAAGAATGGTCACAATGATTCCTGCGATGGTATAGAGGACAGCTGTTGCAAGTTTATCTAATTTCTTAGCGTGCATAGTTTTTCTTTCCTTTTTCTTTCGTAATCAATTTAATCACACTGTTAAAGGCCAAACTCATCAAGAGCAATACTAGGGCCAGTGACCAAAGAACATTATTATCAACAGTTCCCATAACGGTATTACCAATTCCCATGGTCAATACAGATGTTAAAGTCGCTGCTGGTGTCGTCAATGAAGTTGGAACAACTGCTGAGTTACCAACAACCATCTGAATCGCAAGGGCTTCACCGAAAGCACGCGCCATACCAAAGACTACAGCCGTAAAAATACCTGAACGAGCAGCCTTTAAGGTTACACGCCAGATAGTTTGCCAACGAGTTGCTCCCATCGCTAAACTAGCTTCACGGTAGTGTCGAGGAACAGCACGCAGACTATCCGTTGTCATAAAAGTTACAGTCGGCAAAATCATAACAAAGAGAACGAAAATCCCCGATAAAATACCAAAACCTGTTCCACCAAAGACACTACGTACAAATGGTACCACGACCTGCAAACCGATAAATCCATAAACTACTGAAGGAATCCCAACTAGGAGTTCGATTGCTGGTTGCAAAATCTTAGCTCCTTTTGGCGATACTTCTGTCATAAAGACTGCAGCACCAATTGCAAATGGTGTTGCGATAAGAGCAGATAGGATAGTAACGATAAAGGAACCTAAAATCATTGGAAGAGCACCAAACTGTTTACCTGAAGGGTTCCAAGTTGCACCAAAGAGAAAATCAAAGATATTCACACCGTTGACAAAGAAGGTTGACAAACCTTTTTGGGCTACAAAGATTAAAATCATAGCCACAATGATAACAATCAAAGATAGGCAGGCAAAAGTCAGACTTTTTCCTAATTTCTCAAGACGAGAGTTTTTTGACGGAGAGAGCAATTTTTTAGATAATTCTTCTTGATTCATTATTGGCTCCCTTCTAGCGCTGTCACCGTACCAGCAGCATCTTTTTCAACCTTCATTTCCTTAACAGAAATATAGCCCATTCCTTTAACGATTCCGTTCTGAGCTTCGTCTGAAAGGACAAAGTTTAAGAATTCGGCAACCAATTCATTTGGCTCACCAAGTGTATACATATGTTCATAAGACCACAAAGGCCAATTATTCGTGGTTACATTCTCTGAAATTGGTTCATAACCATTGAGTTTGATTGTCCCAACAGAATCATCAACATAAGCAAATGCTAGGTAGGAAATAGCTCCAGGGGTTTGAGAAACGATTGATTTAACCATCCCGTTCGAATCTTGTTCCTGACTTTGCATTGCTGATTGACCATTCATGATCACACTATCAAAGGTTGCACGAGAACCTGAACTAGCCGCACGGTTGATTATAGAGATGGCTAAATCTTTCCCGCCGACTTCTTTCCAGTTGGTAATTTCTCCTGTGAAGATTTGTCGGAGTTGATCTGTCGTTAGATTATCAACATCTACTTCTTTATTGATAATAACAGCCAAACCTGCAACAGCTACCTTATGATCGACCAATGCTGAAGCATCAATACCGTCTTTTTCCTCAGCAAATACATCCGAGTTTCCGACATCTACTGCTCCTGATTGAACCTGCGATAGTCCTGTACCAGAACCACCACCTTGAACATTGACCGTTTTACCGATATGAGCTGATGCGAATTCATCTGCTGCCGCCTCGACTAAAGGTTGGAGGGCAGTTGAGCCAACAGCCGTCATTGACTCCCCACGATCAATCCAACTTGCACACCCTGCTAGTGAACCCGCAAGTAAAAAGGTCGCAAGAAAGAGGGTGAGTTTTTTAAATTTTTTCACTATTTGTCTCCTTGAAAATAATGATGAATAGCTTGGAATTTCGCCCTATTTTTCTAATGTTTTATGCAAAAAATCCATACTTCCACTATAACATAGAATACTGATTTTGACTAGTTTTTTACCTTAAACCTCAAGCCCTTAGGGAAATAGTTCTTCAAGGTATTTCCGGTCACTTTTGCAAAGCCTAGACCATTCCCACCAACTAAAACTTGGTACCAGCCATTTGGCAAAGTTTCAGACAATTGAACTGTCTCACCAGCTACGTATTTAACGAAGTCTTCTTGATGTATTTCAATGACTTGCTTGACTTGGCTTGGTTTTAAGGCTAAACCAAGAGCAAAACTTGGTTCAAAACGTTTCTTCTTAAAGGTTCCAAGATGAAGTCCGTTTCGTGCAATCCTAAGTTTACCCAAATCTGGTAGAACTTCAGGCAAGAGGTACAGTTGGTCTCCAAAAGTCTGTAAAATACCTGGCAAATTTATCTTTAGATGTTTTTTTTCAAAATCTTGCCATAAAGAAAGCTGCTCTCGAGAGAGATTAGACTTAGATGGCTTGAATTTAGAGGCCTTATTTTCCCCTCGAAATTGCAAATGGGCAACAAACTGGCCCTCTCCCTTAAAGTGATGTGGGTACATTCTAGCTGTCTCAGGTATTTCAATTCCAGGTACCATCCCATTGATAGGTTCGATTGGAATCAATTCAAAATCATAACTATCCAGTAACCATTTGATAATTTCTTCGTTTTCTTCTGGAGCCCATGTACAAGTCGAATAGACCAAACGACCACCATCAGCTAACATGGTGACCGCATCCTCTAGAATTTCACGCTGCAAGTCAGCACATTGGCTTGGATATTCTACACTCCAATAATCCATAGCATCTGGCTGTTTTCGGAACATCCCTTCTCCAGAGCATGGTGCATCTAGGACAATTAGGTCAAAATATCCTTTAAATACTTTAGCCAAACGATCGGCAGATTCATTGGTTACAACAACATTTGATGCACCAAACCGTTCCATATTTTCAACCAAAATCTTAGCTCGCTTGCTAGAAATTTCATTGGAAACAAGTAGTCCTTCGCCTGCAAGATAAGCTGCCAGTTGAGTTGATTTCCCACCGGGAGCCGCTGCCAAATCCAAGACCTTCATACCTGGTTTAGGTTGAGCTACTTGTGCAACCATTTGTGCAGCAGGTTCTTGGGAATAGACTAAGCCTGTTACATGTTCAGGAGATTTCCCAGAAACCTTGCCATAATAGCCCCAAGGCGTATGTGGAATAGCATCTGAAAAAGAAACTTGGCTTTCTTTTAAGGGATTGATGCGAAAGGCGGAAACTGCCTCATCATCAAAAGAGGCAAGAAAAGCTCTTGCCTCATCTCCCAATATTGCTTCATATTTTTTTACAAATCCTTCTGGAAATTGCATGTAAGTTTATTTCCTTTCATAGATATAGGATTGGATTTCTGCCAACTTGTCTGTAGGAACCATCATAATTGGTTGTCGTGTCTGAAAATCCACCGGCTCTCCAGTTAAGGTTACAATCTGATAACCTAAACTTTTTCCAATGATACCAGCTGCAGCATAGTCCCAAGGTTGGAGATAGGTGATATAGGTCAATAGCTGACCAGATAATATTTTTGAAAAGCTGATAGCTGCACTTCCATAGATACGTACACCAAGTGAAGCATTAGCCAATTCTGCTACACCCCAAGCGTTTGTTTCCAACATGCCAGCATTACTCGCAATTAGAAAATCTCGCAAGGGCTTATCCTTAAAACTAGGCAAGGGTTCTTCATTGAGACAGGCCTGAAAAGTACCTCCTCCATGATAACAATGACCTTTCATGACATCATAAATGATCCCAAACTGGCCCACACCGTTTTCAAAATATGCTACCATAATGGCAAAATCATCACCTTGTGCGACAAAGTTGTTGGTACCATCAATGGGATCAATGACCCAAACAGATCCATGTCCAACTGAAGCACGTAGACATCCCTCTTCTGCACAAAATTGGTCATCAGGATAATGCGAACGAATCTTATCAATCAAAAAATTCTGAACTTCCTTGTCCAAACGAGTCACCAAGTCTGTAGGGGATGATTTTCTCTCAATATGCAATTCTTCCTGCATATGAGCTAGAATATAGTCTCCTGCTTCCTTGACAATCTCTTTGGCAAACATAAATTTATTTTCCAAGCGAAATCTTCCCTTCCCCTTGTTCTTTGGCCAATTGGACAGCTCGATAGAAGGAGTAACCACTCGCAGTTTCAAATTCACGGCCCAAGCGTTTTTCTTCACTCTTGCTTGGAACAACCGCTTTGAATCCCTTATAGGAATCTAGTAGTTTTTTTGCCTCTACCTTAGTCTCATAGGCTGCTTCAACATCATTAAAAAAAGAAAGCACTGAAGCAAGTTCTTCAGTGCTCCACGACAAATCTAGTGGGTAACTATACTGTTTATTCATCTAATTAATACCAGCTCTCAATGTAGCTTCTTTCAGTTCTTGTTTACGGTAACTACGAGGGAGAAAAGCACGAATCTCATCTTCATTAAAACCGATTTGCATTCGCTTTGCGTCAATAATAATCGGACGACGCAAAAGACTCGGATACTGCTCAATTAAATGAAGCAACTCCGATACTGAGATACTCTCTACATCAATATTCAATTTTTGAAAAATCTTTGAACGAGTCGAGATGATGTCATCAGTACCATTTTCGGTCAAGGAAAGAATGTGTTGCAGTTCTTTTCTCGTTAAAGGGCTGGTCATAATATTATGCTCTTGGAAGGGCACTTTATGATTCTCGAACCAGGCCTTTGCTTTACGACATGATGTACAACTCGGTGATAAAAATAGTGTAATCATGCTTTCCTCTTCTTTACATACTTTTCTATTCCTATTATACAAAAAAATAAAGCGCTTGACTAGTTATTTCCGTAAAAAAAACCTACTTTTTCAAGAAAAATAGGGTTTTTAGAATCAAATGTGAATGTTTCGCTTAAATATAGAAATATTCATGTTACAAACGATAGTTTTTTCCTAGATTTTATTTGGAATCAGTAATACTTTTCTTGACTTATCTATTTGTTTTTCGACTCTGTAGGTACAGAAATCCAAAAATCAATTCATACAAGCAGAAAAATAGAAGAAAGGCATGGAGGAAAAAGTCCTCTGGTAGGATAAGAATGACTGGATCCTTTGCCGGATCAAATAGCCAGGTATCATCACCTACAAAAAGAATTTGATGAAACAAAGTAAAGAACTGCTCAAATCCAATGAAAACTCCAATTAAACCAAGAACCAAAGGTAACGAGAGCATGATTAAGAGACCTCTACGGTATAGAGATAGAAATCCTTTCTGAATGACCTGCTTCCAAAAAAGATAGAAAATCGGTAAGGTAACTATCGCTACTCCTTGCGCTAGATGGAAGAGTCCCTTCACAACTGCAAAATGATGGATGCCAGAAGCTGATGAAGGAAAATCTGGCATTCCCAATGCTTGATTTAATGGATTGGTCAAATAATCCATCAAAACATTAAAATTATGCTGGATGGTCTGAGGTTGCAGATGAACACGATTTGTCAAGTTTAACCAAGAAATTTCCTGAGGATAGACCAACCAAGCTAGGTAAATGGTCAATAAAATAGCAACCGAGAGGAGAAAGAGAATACTTCCTACAAAAGTAAACTTAGTTTTCATCGAAATTCCACTCCGCTAGACTTGAAAGGACATGAGTTGGTGCAATTGGCAAGTCTGCTACTTCTTCAGGTTTTGTAAATCCTGTCGTTACCAAAAGACTAGGAATGCCATTGTCAATACCAGCTCGAATATCAGTCAGGTAGTTATCCCCTACCATGACAATTTCTTGGCGCTCAAGTCCTAGGTGTTCAACAGCCTTATCCATAATAATCGCATTAGGTTTTCCAATATAAACTGGTTTTACGCGAGTTGCTGCTTCTAGAAGAGTAATCAGTGAACCAGCACCAGGTAAAAGTCCACGTTCTGTTGGAATATTCAAATCTGGGTTGGTACCGATAAAATGAGCACCTCTATGGATAGCTAGGGTTGCCGTAGCAAATTTTTCATAGTCTACTTGCCAGTCCAAACCAACAACAACATAGGCTGGGTTTTCTTTATCTTCAACATAACCAGCTGCTTGAATGGCTTCCTTGAGCCCTGCTTCTCCAATCACATAGACTGTCTTATCAAGTCCTAGATCGTTCATGTAGTCGATAGTTGCTAAGGTTGCAGTATAGATGGTCGATACAGGCGTTTCGATGTTAAACTGATTGCCTAGCATCTCTTGAACACTTTCAGGTGTACGAGTGGTGTTGTTTGTCACAAAAAGATAAGGAATCTCTCTTTTTTGTAACTCATGGACAAAAGCTTCACCAGCTGGAATTCTGTCTTTTCCCTTATAGATCGTTCCGTCTAAATCAATTAAATATCCTTTATAAGTCATATCTTTCTTTCTAATATTTGTTAATTTCTTGCCAAGTTATCTTTGCTTGAGCATTGATGTCGCCATCACTTGAGACTTGGTGATTGCTTTCTAGTTCATTCAATTCATAACTAGAAGTAATCATTCCGCCTGGTCGAACTTCCTTGACATATTTGAGGTTAATTTTTTTGGGAATATGGTTAGTAAGAAAATCGGCTCCCATGACCTCAAAAATCCAGTCTAGGTATTTGCTGTTATTGACGTGACCATTCATATCTAAGTCATAGAAACGAACGTGGTAGTCCTTGCTTATCGCTTCTTCCAGCTCTGTATATTTTGGCCCACGGACCAGTTTCTTAGAAAACTCAGATTGGTAAGGAGCGACAATTTCTGATACTACAGGATGAACCTTTCGACTCTCACGATCCATAAGGACAAAGGTAGCTACCATATGAATGATTTCTTGACCATCTTCATCATAAATCGTAAATCGGCGGTAGCAAAATAGACGATTATAAGTTAAAGCTTCTGTTTCAATGGTGATTTCCTCAGCAAAACGAGGCAAACGAACCACATCGATATCATAATCTGTGATAATCCAGACCAGATTATACTGTTCTAAAACATCCTTGTCACTCACACCCAGTTCAATTGACTGCATCCCTGATACCTGGAGGGACAACAAGATCACATCTGGTAGCTTGATATGGCCATTCATGTCAGCCATATCAAAAGGAATTTTCATCTTCATTTGATAAGTTAAACCCATAATTTTACTCCAATATAAATCGTTCTGCTACTGTATCACCTAAGAAGAGCCCTCTCTTAGTCATACGAACATGATCGCCATCAAGTTGCATAAGACCTTGTTGAATCAAGTCTTTGACAATATCCCCATAAAGTTCCTGGAAAGACCGTTCAAATTTTTCTTCAAAGCGTGCCATGGAAACTCCTGACTTCTTGCGAAGGCCGAGAAACATCTCTTCTTCCATTTGCTCCCTTTGACTCAAGTGTTCTTCATTGATACGAGCACTTCCCTCTTCTACTGCCTTTAAATAATGGCGGATCGGCCCATGGTTTTTATAGCGAACACCGTCTACATAGCCAGATGCACCAGCACCGATTCCATAATACTCAGCATTGTCCCAGTACATAAGATTGTGACGACTTTCAAATCCTGGTTTAGAAAAGTTAGAAATCTCATAGTGCTCAAAGCCAGCTCTTTCTAGCTCTGCAATGATATAGTCAAACATCTCTGCTTCTAGTTCTTCCTTTGGAAGTGGTAATTTCCCTCGTCTCATACGATTCATAAAGACCGTATGATTTTCCAAAATCAAACTATAGAGACTCATATGAGGAATATCAAGGGCAATTGCCTTAGCGACATTGTCCTTGACCTGATCCATGGTCTGCCCAGGAAGTGCGTAGATCAAGTCAATGGAAATATTGTCAAAACCAGCCAGTTTGAGACGATCGATATTTTCATAAATATCCTTCTCCGTATGACTACGCCCTATCTTTTTCAGCATTTTATCATCAAAGGTCTGAACACCTAGTGAAACACGATTAACTGCAGAATTTTGCAGAACAGCAATCTTATCAGCATCCAGGTCACCAGGATTAGCCTCAATGGTCAATTCTTCTAAGACTGATAAATCTAAGTTTTTAGTCAATCCTTCTAACAAAACTTCCAATTGAGAAGCAAACAAGGCTGTCGGTGTCCCACCACCAATATAGAGTGTACGCAATTTTTGAATGTCATAAGAATGAAATTCTTGCAGTAGATGCTCTAGATAGCTGTCTACTGGCTGATTTTTAATAAAGACCTTTGAAAAGTCACAATAATAACAAATCTGTGTGCAAAACGGAATATGCACATAGGCTGATGTCGGTTTCTTCTGCATAGTATTTATTATACCACAAAGAGTTCACTCAAGAAAAAAATCACCATTCTTGATTTTCTAGAAAACAAAGAATGGTGACTCTATTTTAATTTTCTTGAAGCTCAATGACAATTTCTTGACCATTTCCATTTTCTTCCACAACTACTTTTTCTTCCAGTTGTGATTTAAAATGATTCAAGGTTTCTTTTGAAGCTTCAGTCGCTTGTTGAGCATGATATTTTGCTTTATCAAGAACAGTGTCAAGAGTAATTTCCCCAGATTCAATCTGATCTTTTGTTTTAAGAACGAATTCTTTGGTTTGTTCTTTGACATCCGTTATTTTTTCACAAACCTGCTCTTTAGCATACTCAGGATCTTCTTTTAGATCTTCTAAAAATTCTTGTGCTTGGCTTCTAACTTGTTTTCCTTTATCACTAGTTAGAAACAAGGCAGCTGCAACACCTGAAACAGTTCCTAAAAGGATAGATGATAGTTTTCCCATTAGTCAACTCCTTTTTTATTTTTTAAAAAATTTACTTGCAACACGAATAGCAGACAAACCTGCACCAGTTTTTATAGTTTTTGATCCAGCAGATGATGCTTTTTTACTCAAAACACGTGCTTGCTCATTTAGGTCAGAAACAGAAACAGAAAGGTCCGCAACTGCTGTAAAGAGGGGATCAATTGTAGCAACTTTGACATTGATATCATCAACAAGAACGTTGACTTTTGTAAGCAATTCATTTGTTTGATGAAGAGTTACATCTACATCTGATGTTAAAGTTTTAACAGTTTTTTCAGTTTCATCGATTACACGACCAACTTTTTGAAGGGTAATAATCAGATAAACTAAAAATACAACCAAGGCAATTGCCACAATAATATAAGCAACTTCTAACATTTTAATTCTCCTTTTCTACATTATAAAATGGTGCTTTTTTCCGATTTTGATAAAAGATGATATAAATACCAAGGCCAATCAATAGCGCGGACAACCACTGGGATACTCGGAGTCCAAAGAACATGAGACTATCCGTACGCATGCCCTCAATAATCATACGTCCAAATCCGTACCAAATTAGATAAAAGGCAGTGATATGACCACGACGGATATTCTTTAATAGGCGTCTAAAAACGACAATCAAGGCAAAACCGATCAGATTCCAGATAGATTCGTATAAGAAGGTTGGTTGTCGATATGAGCCATCGATATACATTTGATTCTTAATAAAACCAGGTAAATAGTCTAGATTGTCAACGACTGCTCCATAAGCTTCTTGGTTAAAGAAGTTTCCCCAACGTCCTAAACTCTGTGCAATCATGACGCTCGGAGCTGCAATATCTAAGAAATCCCAAGTATTGATTAATTTGCGATCAGCAAAGATATAGAGTACAATCGCGCCAGTAATTAAACCACCGTATATGGCAAGACCACCATTCCAAATAGCAAAAATCTCTCCCAGATGTTGGCTATAATAATCAAATCTAAAAAAAACATAGTAGAGTCTAGCACCAATGATGGACAAAGGAAAGGCAATTAAGATGAAGTCCAAAATATCATCAGATAAAATCTTCTTTTTAGGCGCTTCTTTACTGGCAAGATATACCGCTAAAACAAGACCTGAAACAATGCAGAGTGCATACCATCTAACTGCTAGAGGACCAATTTGAAAAGCGATTGGATCAATCATTTTTCACCTCGTTCTTTGCAATCAGATTTGTCAATCTTTCTTCAAATAGTCGAGTAGCATCAAAGCCCATTTCCTTAGCACGATAATTCATAGCTGCTGCTTCGATAACAACAGAAATATTACGTCCTGTTTTTACAGGAATGCGGATACGTGGAATAGCTACTCCAGAAATCTCCAATTCCTCAGCATTATTGCCTAGGCGATCAAAAGTCTTTTGCGTGTCATAATTTTCTAGATAGACAGCCAACTGAACTTGCGAAGAATCCTTAACTGCACTGGCACCATAAAGACTCATCACATCTATAATACCAACACCACGAATCTCAAGTAAATGCTTCAAGATTTCAGCTGGTTCACCCCAGAGAGTCATTTCATCCTTAGCAAAGATATCTACACGGTCATCCGCTACCAAACGGTGTCCTCGTTTCACGAGTTCTAGACCTGTCTCACTCTTACCAATACCACTGTCGCCCTGGATTAACACACCCATACCATAGATATCCATCAAGACACCATGTACACTTTCACGCTCAGCCAAACGAGAATCTAGGTAACTTGACAATTCCCCAGACAGACGACTTGTTGCTGTACGACTCGTTAAAATAGCGATTTTACATTCTCTAGCGGCCTTTAGCATTTCCTCTGGAACTACTAAACCACGCGCAACAATAACTGCAGGTGTTTCTGGTTGAAACATCTTTTTCAAAACCTGGTAGCGGTTATGAGAAGACATACTAATCAGATAAGACCACTCTTTCATTCCCAGTAACTGAATCCGCTCTGGAGTATAGTAGTCAAAATACCCCGTCATTTCAAGCCCTGGTCGCGTAATATCCGCAGTATTGATTTTCTTTTCAAGTAATTCTGGCTCACCATAGACAATGTCTAGTCTGAGCTTATCAATCACTTCTTTAACTAAAACCGACATAATTTTCTCCTTCAATCGAGTTCTCCCTACTATTATATCAAATTGTAGTAGGAAGTTTCAGAATTTTGCAGGATTTATAGGATTTATTTAAAACAAAAAAGACTAGACAAGTCTAGCCTTTCTTATTAATTAGAATTTTTTACGTTTACGAGCTGCTTCTGATTTACGTTTACGTTTTACAGAAGGTTTTTCATAGAATTCACGTTTGCGTGTTTCTTGAAGAGTACCAGCTTTAGTAACTGCACGTTTGAAACGACGAAGAGCATCGTCAAGAGATTCATTCTTACGTACTACTGTTTTAGACATTTTTTTCACTCCCTTCAAGTTCAAGATTTACTCTATTTTACACGGAATGAAGAAAATTGTCAAGAAAAAAATGAAATTCCCCCAAATCATTCCATTTAATTTTTAAAAAATGAGGATTATATATTCTTCTTTTCAAGGGATAATCTATCACGCACTCTTCTATTAGAACTATTGTACCACTTTCAGACAAACTGTATTCATTTTTTGAACATATCCAGACCAAAAAACCACCCAATCCATAGGATCGAATGGTCTTTAATGATTAAAATCTTATTTCTTTAACAAGCTGAGTGCTGCTGCATCGGCGATAATGGTTACATCTGGATGGTTTTGCAGGCTACTTGCCGGTAGACTTTCTGTCACAGGGCCTTCAACAGTTCCAGCGATAGCTTCTGCTTTTGATTCACCATAAGCAAAGAGAAGGATAGATTTAGCATCCAAAATGTTTTTAATTCCCATAGAAATTGCTTGTGTTGGAACATCTTCAATCTTCTCAAAGAAACGTGCGTTAGCTTCGATAGTAGACTGGTCAAGTTCTACAAGATGAGTTTGACTGTCAAATGGTGTGCCTGGTTCATTAAAGCCAATATGACCATTGCGACCAATTCCTAAGATTTGTAGGTCAACTGGATGGTCAGCAAGAATTTGGTTGTAGCGTTCTACTTCTGCTTCTGCATTATCCTTGACACCACGTGGCAAGAAGCTTTCTTTAAATGGTTTCTTATTGAAAAGATTTTCTTGCATAAAGTAACGGTATGATTGAGGATTGTCCCCATCAAGACCTACGTACTCATCCAAGTTCACACTTGTAAGATTTGAAAAATCAAGATCGCTCTCAACGATTTGTTGGTAAAACTCCAAAGGACTGCTTCCTGTTGCAAGTCCCAATGTTTGTGCACCGTTTTCCAATTTTTCTTTTAAGATATCAAAAGCAACTTTTCCACCTTCAATTGGATTTTCCACTTGAATAACTTTCATAATTTGTCCTCCATATTCTTTATTTTATTATATGGTATAGACCAATTTTTGTCAAGTGAAAACGGTTTATTTTTGTTGAAAATATAAATATACTAAAGAAATCAATTGATAGGTCTACCTACTCCAAAAAAGAGAGGAGTTTGACGTCCTCTCTTAAATCTTATATCCGAAACACTTCCTGATTATATTTTGGAAAATGTTTCTTTTTCTTATATTATTTTTTACGTTTAGCAACCAAACTCAATCCAACTAAACCAAGCGCTACTCCTAAAACGATTAAAACTGTAGTTTTCTGTTCACCTGTTTTCGGTAACTCATTGGCCTTTTTCTTTTCAGGCGTTGATGATGTTCCTGGTGCTGGAGGTGTAACTGAACTTGGTGGTGTAACTGGAGCTGGAGGTGTTACTGGACCTGGAGGCGTTACTGGACCTGGAGGTGTTACTGGAGCTGGAGGCGTTACTGGACCTGGAGGCGTTACTGGGCCTGGAGGCGTTACTGGGCCTGGAGGCGTTACTGGGCCTGGAGGC
>NZ_JVHE01000087.1:0-2315 GCF_001072925.1 Streptococcus pseudopneumoniae
TGGTACTAAACAATCTAACGCTTCACTTGGACTAGCACTTCTTGCAGCAGTGACAGGAGGACTTCTCATCGCTAAAAAACGCGAGGAAGAAGAGTAAACCATTGCTCTGATCAAGCAAGCTAAGAATCTTAATTCTATAGATTTGCTAGAAAAACCGTAAGGAGAAATTCTTACGGTTTTTTTGTATAGAAAAGCAATCAAAAGTTGCTAGTACTTTATGGTAATAGGTATCATAGAAAGATATGAATAAGTTCATAAAACAAGTGTGCGATTTTAAACAAATACCTCGGTGAAATACATTTTTTAGATACTGTTCAGTCATGATATGCCAAAAAATTAAATAGTAAAAAGATAGTAAACAATAAATTATTTTATGAATACTTTTCTCTATAATTCTTTGACAAAATTAAGTACATATTTTATAATAAAAATGTATGTAGTATATACAATGCTAAAAAATACACAAAAGGAGATATACAAATGTATTTTAATCGTAAAAATGCAGAGCAAAAGAACTGGCGAATGATCAAAAAAGGAAAACATTTCTTGTTTGGTTGTTCGCTTGTCTTTGCGGTTGGGGCAGCATTGGTAGCTCCATCAGTCAAAGCAGACACAGTAGAAACTAAGCCAGAAGCAGGTTCTACTACGGAGACAACTAAGCCAACTATAGGTGAAGGAAATGGTACTTATGCAGCACCAGCTGTAGAAGTAGCTCCATCAACACCAGTGGCTCCAGCTGCAGTAGTGGCTGAGGAAAAAGCTGAAAAACCAGTTACAACTACTGAAAATTCTAAGGAAGAAGCAGTAGCAACAACTGATAAAGTTGAAAAAGCTAAGGAAGCTGATAGCATCCAAGCACCAGAATTGACTGTTGTATACGATCCATCAGCACTTACTGATGAAGAAAAAGCAAAAGTTGTAGCAGCTGTTAAGGCAGCAAACCCTACCGCGACTGATGTCCAAGTTCAAGCAGACGGATCAGTAGTTGTGACTTTTGCAGATGGCTCAAGTGCAAACTTGACAGCAGCACAAACGATCAAAGATGGTTCTTTAGTTGCTAAGCCACGTACTAATCGTGCAGCACGAGCAACAGCAACCCGTTCAACAGCGACACGTGCAACAGAAGGTTCTGAAAACCTTGACTATACCAACAAAGAAGACGTCGAAGGTTACGTAAAAATTAGTTACGAAGTGGATAAGGCTAATAATGTTATCCATTGGACAGTTCTTGATAACCCTGGACAAAAAGGAAACTCTGCCAGTGGATACGTCTACTTTACAATTCCAAAAGATTCTGTAGGCGCACCTACAAACTGGAGTGTTGTCCAAAAAGATAAAAATGGTAAAATCACTGATACTCGTAATTACTGGAAAGATAATGACGGATCATACTTGATGGGTCAAAAGGGTCGTATGGATACCTATACTGGTTCTGAAATGACCAAGCGTTTGACTGAGCTGTTCAAGAAAACTAAGAATCCAGCAATTAAAGGTAATGAAGCTGCAGTAGCAGCTCAAACTGCGGAACGTTCGCAAGCTCTTTATACGTTGACTGCTGATAATAACAAAATCCGTAATGTTATGTGGACTATTACCTTTGATACCCCAATCTTGGATAAGACTAAACCACTTGACTTTGTGGCAGGTATGCAAGGAACAGGGCTTATCGGTGGTCCGACAAATATCATGACCGGTTTCACAGATAACTTTATCGAAGAAATCAAGTTCCAAGCTGTTGCTGTCAAAGAGAAGTACACTGCCAAAGTAGGTGGAAGCTTTGATGCTGATCCAGCTAAATATGTAACTAATAAAGCAGGAACACCAGAATTCCCAAATAACTACCGTGGTGCAACAACATTTGCATGGAAAGACGGTCAAGCACCAACTGCTACAACTCCAGGTACTTATACAAAAACAGTAGTGGTTACTTACCCAGCACACTACAAACAAGCTCCACAAGAAGTTACAGTTACCTTTGAAGTAAAAGGTAATGAAGCAAGTGAAATCAAAGAACCAGCTAAGACACCGGTAGCAGATCCAACAAACTTAACACAACCAGAAAAAGATAAAGTTAAGAAAGCAATCGAAGATGCGAACCCAGGCAAAGTTGCCAACGTAGTAGTAGGAAATGACGGAACAGCTACAGTAACATTCAATGATGGATCAGAAGCAACCTTAACACCGGATAAAACAGTAGTAGAAGCACAATCAAAAGGAATCCAAGCACCAACTAAAACACCGGTACAAGATCTAACAAACTTAACACAACCAGAAAAAGATAAAGTTAAGAAAGCAATCGAAGATGCGAACCCAGG
>NZ_JVHE01000088.1:0-727 GCF_001072925.1 Streptococcus pseudopneumoniae
AGCTTGAACACCGTTTGAATCTGCAGTCTTAACAGTTTGATCACCTGTAAGTGTTGCTGTTGAGCCATCTGGGAATGTTACTGTTGTTGTTCCGTCTTGACCTACCTCTGCTTTAGATCCTGGGTTCGCTGCTTCTACGGCTTCTTTAACTTTTGCTTTTTCTGCATCAGTCAAGTTCGCTGTATCTTTAACTGGTGTCTTAGATGATGGAACTTTAACACCGTTTGATTCCTTAACATCACGTTTACCAACTGTCTTCTCTGTTGGAGTTGATGTATTACCTGAAGCATCTTTTGCTACGGCAGTCACTTTGTCACCGGCTTTCAAGCCTACAACTGGAAGAGAGAAGTGACCAGCTTCATCAGCCCTAACAGTAACAGTTTCACTATTTGGAAGAGTAATTTCAATGATTGAGCCTACTTCCGCTGTACCTGTAACAGCCTTATCACCTTCTTTAACATCGTTCACAACTGGTGCCTCTGGTGCTGTCTTATCATCAGCTTTCGCTACAGTTGCTGTAGTTGGAGTTGATGTATTGTTTGAAGCGTCTTTCGCTGTAACAGAGACTGTTTGACCTTCTTCCAAGCCACTAACTGGAACGCTGAAGTTACCATCTTGATCAGCTGTTGCTGATGCTTTAGTGCCATCTGGAAGGGTTACTTCTACTGTTGATCCTGCTTCGGCTGTACCTGTAACTGCTGTGTCACCTGCTTTAACTGGGTTCACA
>NZ_JVHE01000089.1:0-54632 GCF_001072925.1 Streptococcus pseudopneumoniae
AAAAGCTCCTAATCATCCTCGCGGGGCTGGGACTACGAAATCGAGACTTTGTCTATCGATTTCTGTCCCACCGCCATTTTTATTTACGTAACTTCAATGAATACCAAGAAGCAAACCAGAAGATAGTCGCAGGTTACTCAAAACCTAGTTTTAAGGCTAACATGGTTTGAAGAGATTTTTGAAGACTATTACAAGATAAGGGTTGGTCCGTAGAGACTCAACTTGGTCTTGACTTGGTCAAAGTGAAAGCGGTCATAGGCTCTCCAAGCGGCGCGAGTAGGAGCGTCTGGATTGAGAGCACTGAGGCCCAGGAGAAGACTGGAAGTTTGGTAAAATTTTTCCAGCTCAATCAAGAATCGATTATCCACTGTCTCAGCTTTAGAGAGAAAGCAGAGGATATTGTCCAGTTGCTCCTGAAAGCGGACATCGTCAGCTGTTGCTTGTTTGCAGACTTGGTAAGCTTTGTTTAACTCAGTTATCAGTGTCTGAGCTCTTTTGATTGGATTTGTATCCGTCATGAGAATTCCTCCTTTGTGATGGTTTTAAAGTTATTTTAAGCCTTTGTCTTTCTAATCATAGCCTATCACTTTTTACTCTTTTTTTACTTTCAAATCTTTAATTGTCATTGAAATTTCCTGAATGGTAATAGCGAAATTTTATGATAAAATAGTTGTAAGGTTATCATAGTTATTTCAAAAAAACTTCGACTCTTTAGGAATTTTTAAGAACCGTTTAGGATTTGGTGAAAAATAGTTTCTAGACTTATGGTATCCTCTTTTTAGGAGGTGTTATCCATGAACTATATCATCGTTCAAAAAGAGAAAGAAATTTTCAAATTAAACATAAAGGATATCTACTATATCCAAACGCATCCAAGGAAAGCCCATACCGTGCAGATTGTTACAGAAGACGCTAGCTTTGATCTGTTTCAAAATTTAAGCAAGCTTGAAAAACAATATGGGGAAACTTTAACGAGATGTCATCGAAATTGTCTGGTCAACCTTGAACGAGTAAAATCCATGGAACTCCAATCGAAGATTCTTTTTCTTGGAGAAGAAGATCGATATGCTGTTCAGTATTCCAGACGTCGTTATAGAGAAATTCGCCAAAAATGGTTGAGACAAGGAGAGTAAGAAGATGAGAATATTTGTTTTAGAAGATGATTTTTCCCAACAAGCAAGAATTGAAACGACGATTGAAAAACTTTTGAAAAAACAGAGTATCATTCCCAGTTCTTTTGAGGTCTTTGGAAAGCCAGACCAATTGCTGGCAGAGGTGCATGAGAAGGGGGCGCATCAGCTTTTCTTTTTGGACATTGAGATTCGAAATGAAGAGATGAAGGGACTAGAAGTAGCTAGAAAGATTCGGGATCGGGACCCCTATGCCCTGATCGTCTTTGTGACAACTCACTCGGAGTTTATGCCCCTGTCCTTTCGCTACCAAGTGTCAGCTTTGGACTACATTGATAAGGCCTTATCGGCAGAGGAGTTTGAATCTCAGATCGAGACAGTCCTCCTCTATGCCAATAGTCAAGACAGTAAAAGTCTAGCAGAAGATTGCTTTTACTTTAAATCAAAATTTGCCCAATTTCAGTATCCTTTTAAAGAGGTCTACTATCTCGAAACGTCCCCAAGACCCCATCGTGTTATTCTCTATACCAAGACAGACAGGTTAGAATTTACGGCGAGTTTAGAGGAGGTTCTCAAGCAGGAGCCTCGTCTCTTGCAGTGCCATCGCTCTTTTCTAGTCAATCCAACTAATGTAGTTCGTTTGGATAAGAAAGAAAAACTCCTTTTCTTTCCCAATGGCGGAAGCTGTCTGATCGCACGTTATAAGGTCAGGGAGGTGTCTGAGGCTATTAATAACTTACATTGAGCTAGGAGAGTTTATGAATATTGCTTGGATATTGTTGTATACACTTGTTACTCATGGGCTAGAAATTGTCATTTTCTTTAAGGTGGATGGAATTGGTATCACTTTTGAGAGGATTTTTAAGGCCTTTCTTTTTAAGATACTGTTGGCCTTTGTTTTTTTAATGATTGATTATATGGTAGGAGATAGTTACCTATTTTATTTTATGGAACCCTTGTACGGCATAGGCTTATCTTTCTTATTTTTAAGAGGACTTCCTAAAAAACTCCTCCTCTTTTATGGTCTCTTCCCAATGATATTAGTGAATCTCTTTCATAGAGGTATTTCTTATTTTGTGCTTCCGTTTTTAGACCAAGGGCAAATAGATGACAATTACTCATTTGCTTGGTTATGTATAATAATTTTCAATTTCTTCATTTCCCTAGTCTTTTTGAAATGGTTGGACTATGATTTCACTAACTTGAAAAAAGATATTTTCGATAAAGGTTTTCAAAAGTCCCTGACTAAGATTAACTGGATAATGGGAGCCTACTATTTGGTGATACAAACTCTGTCTTACTTTGAATATGAACAAGGTATTCAATCAAAGACTGTGCGCCATCTCATCCTAGTGTTTTACTTGCTCTTTTTTATGGGGGTTATCAAGAAATTGGATACCTATTTGAAGGACAAACTCCATGAGAGACTGAACCAAGAGCAGGACTTGCGTTACAGAGATATGGAGCGGTATAGTCGGCATATAGAGGAGCTTTACAAGGAAGTACGGAGCTTTCGTCATGATTATACCAACCTCTTGACCAGCTTACGTCTGGGCATTGAAGAGGAGGATATGGAGCAGATAAAAGAGGTCTACGACTCCGTCTTAAAGGACTCTAGCCAAAAATTGCAGGACAATAAATATGACCTTGGCAGATTGGTGAATATTCGTGACCGTGCCCTTAAAAGTCTCCTAGCAGGCAAATTTCTAAAAGCTAGAGAAAAGGAAATTGTCTTTAATGTCGAAGTTCCTGAGGAGATTCAAGTCGAGAGTATGAGTCTGCTTGATTTTCTGACTATTGTGTCTATCCTTTGTGACAATGCCATTGAAGCTAGTGCAGAGGCTAGTCAACCTCATGTCTCAATCGCCTTTATAAAAAATGGCGCACAGGAGACCTTTATCATTGAAAACTCCATCAAAGAAGAGGGTATAGATGTTTCTGAAATCTTCTCTTTTGGAGTTAGTTCTAAAGGGGAGGACCGAGGTGTTGGTCTCTATACCGTCATGAAGATTGTGGAAAGTTATCCCAATGCCAGTCTCAATACCACCTGTCAAGATCAAGTCTTTCGTCAGGTTTTGGCGGTTCATTTGCTGTCAAGTTCTGATTAGAGAATGTGTGAACAAGAGAACCGTGGCATTTTAGGTTGAAAAACACTGCAACGATTTATCCTTATCCAACCTGACTTTTTATAATATTCGAGGAAAAACAAATGAACCAGAAATTTTATTTTATAGCTTGTTCTGTACTGATCATCCTATCCAATCTTCTCATGTTTTCTCTAGTCAACGAAGGAGAAGGTACAGGAGCTAATCTGATTATAATTGTTTCAACCTGTGTCTTGCTACCAGCCTTTTTACATGCAGTTGAAAATCAGCAGACATCATTGGTTAGGGCAGAATCCTTGATCCTCATTCAGATGGCAGTGATATCCTTAGTCCGTCTCATCAGCCGAATAGAGAGGACACCTGAAATCTTACATACAGGCGTCACCCTTCTAGTTTTAGCAAGCTGGGTAGCCTTTATCGTCCTAGCTATCATGAGAATGTATCAGAAAAAAGGGAAGTAAGGATGAGAGCATTTTGATTGGTTATGGTTTATTAGGGCAAGCATATTTTTCGTGCTTGCTTTTTTTCTACAATTTAGGAGGTTTCGATGACCATTCATGATTTGGGGAAATTAAGGTCAAAAGGAGTGCTATACTAAGAGTGTAAAGGTTCTTGCTCAACAAATATTTATGAGGAAATCTTATGAAGAAAAAAATACTTGTCATTTTCATCTTGTATCTAATCATGTCTCCTCTTGGGGATAGTAATTGGTATCATTTATTTTATACAATAGCCTATCTGATTGCAGTTATAATCTATTTTGCTTTAATGAAAAAGAAAGGAGCAAAGAAATGAAAACTATTCTTGCTAAAAAACGGAACATCTTCCTTGCGAGATTGTTCCTAGGTCAGTTACCTGTACTGATCTCTACTTATTTATTTCTCTCTCGTCAGTTTTTGCATTTTTCCTTAGTTTTTCAATTGCTTTTAGTGGTTGTTAACTTGGCTTCTATTTTGGTGATTGTTTACCTCACTAGAGAAATGAGAGTGAGAAAGTTTGAAGATGATGAGTTGGTTAATCCTAGAACCAATCAACTCATGTTCATCGGATTGACAGGTTTTATGTCTATTATCGGTTTGTATAGAGGTATAACGGCGGCAGAATCCTATCAACAACTGATTGGTTATATTGCTTCTGTTCTCTGCTTAATCATCATGCTGCTGCTCATTTGGGGCTTGAAGTATTATAAAAAGTAAGCTCACAAAAAGAACTTACAGGCAGTGTTTTCAGACTACGGGATTTTTCAAGAGGGGTTCTTGCAATTTAAGAGTTTTTGATGACCATTTAAGATTTGGATGCAAAACCTAAAAAAGCAGTGCCATACTAAAAGTGTAAAAGTTACAAGGATACCAATGCTAAACTGAAATAAAGGAGTGATTCTTATGGCGAAAAAAATAATTACGATTGTCATCTTGTATGTAATCATGCAAACTTGTCTTTATCCGCTTAGGGGAAATGAGTGGTATTATGTAATGGATGCACTAGCATACTTTGCTTCGGTTTATATCTTCGTTCAGTTCAATAAAAAATGGAGAAAAAGCCACTTTAAATCTTGAACATAGAAGTTTTATAGGTCTGGAATAGATCATCAAAATAAGATGGATGATTTTAAAATAATATCTGCTAAGTATTATCTGTAAAATGCAAAATTCTTGAATCCTTATTTTGATGATTCTAAATAGGAGAGAGGTTGTGTTTATGGCCATTTTTAATAAATGTCATGCTGTGTTTGTTGGATTTTTAGCCTTTATAATAGTTACTACAGTAGGCTATACCATCAATCAAGGAGATTTTTTTCAAAACGAGTACCTATTTATTATCGCAAAGACTTTCTGGATTTCACTGAGTGTTGCCTATGCGAAATGGTTTGATATGGTTTCGCTAAGAAGGTTAACGAAGAAAGAAATTCTACTTTTTATTGGAAGCTTTCTTATTTGTGTGCTGGTAAATATAGGTTATTATAGTTTTTTTACAGTCTCTTCTGGTGCTGGATATCAACACCTTGAGGCTACTAGTACAGGAATTTCCTTATCCTTTATTGCAAGCGTGACAGTTTTTGGGCCTATTCTGGAGGAATTTGTTTTCAGAGGTATCCTTCAAGGTGCGGTTTTTGAAAATTCTTGGTTGGGGCTTGTACTGACTGCCTCTCTCTTCTCTTTCCTGCATGCACCTTATGATTTTCCTTCGTTTTTCTATTATCTATTTGGAGGTTTGGTGCTGGGCTTTGCTTATAAAAAGAGTCAAAATCTATCGGTGCCTATTTTAGTCCATATTTGTTACAATTGTTTATCATTCTTCTAGTAGTTTTCAGTAGTTAAATTTACAAAGGAATGTAGAGGATGATCAGTTAGCGTCATAGTGACTAGGGAACTGACCTGATAGATGTGAAATCAATAGATGGAGGAATCAGATGAAAAAGTATGTCGAATTGTTAGATTTATTTGCCCGAGTTGTAATAATATTGCTTTCTCTTGTTCTTTGTATAAGAGTACTCATGATTTCAACAGAGCTCTGGAGAAATGTCCTTGTACTGGTAAGTACCCCTGTTACGATCTATAGTCTGGTAAAACATAGACCAGGCAAGAAGAACATAAAAACCCTGTGAGAGTCCTAAAATAAAGATGCAAGCAAAATATAAAAATCAAATAGTAGAAGTTTGGGAAATTGGTAAAGATACTCCTAAACCAGGTTGGGTAGAAGACGCCTTGCAAAAGAATTACATAGTATGGCTAGACAATCATGTCCGAATTTTAATGGCAGGACTTCAGTCTTCTCTTGCAACCAATCTCAAAATTGGCCTAGTCGGAACGGCAGGAGGAGGTTTTGCTGGTTATAGTATGTATGTCCTTGGCTATCCAGGAGATTATCTTGACCTCACAAATCATAGAGTGGTATCTGCCACAACTTTTCATCGAGACTATCAAGTATTATAAAATGATTAGGTAGAAAAAAGATGATGGTCTATCATTTTGTAAAGAATTGACTGCCTAGATGATGAAAAATATAAAGTTTTTAACAGCAACAAAAGTACACAAGGGTAGATGTATTGGCTTATCAAAGTCATGGTGTTAGCTACCGAGACTGAATGCTGGAGGATTAAATGATAATTGGTGGCAACTACGATAGCAAAGCTATGAGGGAGTTTCTATGAAAAAATATTCTATTCTTTTCAAAACGAGTGCAGTCCTTTCCCATTTATTTTTGTTTTTCGGGTTGTCTTGGACAACCCAATTTTGGAGAAATTATTGGGAGTTCTCGTCTTGGGTAGGAAATCTTATCTGGATTCGAAACATCATCAGTCTTCTCTTTATAGGCCTGATGGTTTGGATTTTGATCAGGTCGGGCCATGCTTATCTCTTTCGTATCCCTAGGAAAAAGTGGTTGAGTTATTCTGTTCTGACGATGTTAGCAGCTGTCGTTCTTATAAGCTTTAACTATCTGACAGCTAAACATGTTCAGGGGACAAACGAAGGTTGGAATTTGTTTATTGCCTATAGTGAGACCAATTTTGCAGAGTTCGGAGTTTACCTAACCTTAATAGTACTAGGACCTCTGATGGAAGAATTGGTATGTAGGGGACTGCTTCAACATGCCTTCTTTAAGAATTCAAGATGGGGACTGGATATTCTATTTCCGTCGGTTTTGTTCGCCTTACCCCATTTTTCAAGTTTTCCTAGTCTACTAGACCTTCTGGTTTATACAGCAGTTGGATGTGTATTTGGTGGTTTGACACGCTATACAAAGACTATCTATCCTTCTTACACGATTCATATTGTTAATAATATCATCGCAAACTTACCATTTTTGCTCACTTTTTTACATAGGGTCTTGGGGTAAAACACAAAAGGCTTGCTTTTCAGCCATACAGGAGGTCATCATGTATAAACACTTATTTTTCCTAGATTCAAAAACCTTAGACTGGTTGACACCCTATATTCTAGATTTGGCTTCTGACACCATTGCCTTCAATGTTTTTATGCTAACCTTTGTATCTGTGGTGGTCTTTTATTTCCTAAATCCCATGCTATCTTTAATGGCTATCTTCTTAGGGGCTGGTTATGTGGTCGGATTTTGGTTACTCAAATGGTTTGTTTTGGAAAGACTAGAGCTAAAGGATGACGCGTAGGAAGTCTGTTTGGTGGGGAGGATAATTTTATGGAGTTTTTTGATAAATTTCATGCCTTGTGTTTTGGATTTTTAGTACTAATAATCGTCATTACAGTTCCTTATACGATTAACCATGGGGATTTTTTTCAAAATGAATCTGCATTGATTATTGTAAGTTTTCTAGTAACCTCGCTGAGTGTTGCTTATGCTAGAAAGTTTGAAATGATTTCTTTTGGGATGTTAAGCAAGAAACAACTTTTGCTTTTCATTGCAATCTTTCTTCTAAGTGTGCTTGAGACGCTAGTTTATATTCATTTCTTCGCTGTTTCTTCTGGCGCAGGAGTTCAACACTTGGAGGAAGTCAGCAGAGGAATTTCTCTGTCTTTGATTTTGACTACCTCAGTTTTTGGACCCATCCAGGAGGAACTCATTTTCAGGGGACTTCTTCAGGGGGCTATATTTGAAAATTCTTGGTTAGGGCTTGTGCTAACTTCCTCTCTCTTTTCTTTCATGCATGGACCTTCTAATGTCCCTTCGTTTATTTTTTATCTACTTGGAGGCTTGTTACTGGGCTTTGCTTATAAAAAGAGCCAAAATCTATGGGTTTCTACTCTAGTCCATATGTTTTACAACAGTTTGCCACTCTTATATTATTTATAAAAATCATGAAAGGTAAGTAGGAGATTGTGCTTGCCTTTTTCTTTTAACAAGATTGGATAAAGGGCTTTTATTTGAGAATCAGGTCGGGACTGGTTGACGAATAGCCTAAAAACTAGTAGAATAGTAAGGAAACTTTATACGGAGGAAAGAAATGGACTTGGGTGATATTGAGCTAACGCTGACCCCTATACCTGGGAAAAGCGGAAAAGCTTATATGGGAAGCTACCCTGATGGGAAGCGCGTCTTTATTAAAATGAACACCTCTCCAATCCTACCTGGTTTAGCCAAGGAACAAATCGCTCCTCAATTATTATGGACTCGCCGTTTATCGGATGGGCGTGATATGTGTGCCCAAGAATGGTTGAATGGTAAAATTTTGACCCCTTATGATATGAATCGCAAGCAGATTATCAATATTTTGAGCCGCTTGCATCGTTCGCGTCCTTTGATGACGCAATTGACTCGTTTGGGCTATTCTTTAGAAACACCTTTTGACTTGCTTCAGGCTTGGTTAAAAGATGCTCCAGAATCCTTGAAGAACAATCAATATCTAAGAATGGTAGTAGAGGATTTGCGAGGAAGTTTGCCAAACTTTAGGGAAGATTATGCAACGATCGTTCATGGCGATGTACGACATAGTAATTGGATTGAGACAGAGAGCGGTCTTGTTTATTTAGTGGATTGGGATTCCGTTCGTTTAACGGATCGCATGTTTGATGTAGCGCATATGCTATGTCACTATATTCCAGACTATCAGTGGAAAGAGTGGTTGACTTATTACGGTTACAAATATAACCAAACAGTCATCAACAAACTATTTTGGTATGCTCAGTTATCCTTCTTGAGCCAGATTGCCAAATATTATACAAATGAAGATCTAGAAAATGTCAATCGGGAGATTTATGCTTTGCGTATCTTCCGTGACAAGTATGGAAAGAAGAGATGAGAGTTAGAAATCGTAAAGGGGCAACAGAATTACTAGAGGCTAATCCTCAGTATGTTGTCTTAAATCCTTTAGAAGCCAAAGGGAAATGGCGAGATTTATTTGGAAATGACAATCCTATCCATGTTGAGGTTGGTAGTGGTAAGGGTGCTTTTGTGACAGGTATGGCCAAGCAAAACCCTAATATCAACTATATCGGGATTGATATTCAAAAGTCTGTTTTGAGCTATGCCTTGGACAAGGTCTTGGAAGTTGCTGTACCCAATATCAAGTTGTTGTGGGTTGATGGTTCAGATTTGACCGACTACTTTGAAGATGGTGAGATTGATCGTTTGTACCTGAACTTTTCAGATCCGTGGCCTAAAAAACGCCATGAAAAGCGTCGTCTAACCTATAAGAGTTTCTTGGATACCTTCAAGCGTATCTTGCCTGAACACGGTGAGATTCATTTCAAGACAGATAACCGTGGCTTGTTTGAATATAGCCTAGTGAGTTTTTCTCAATATGGCATGAAGCTCAATGGCGTTTGGTTGGACTTGCATGCCAGTGACTTTGAAGGAAATGTCATGACAGAATATGAGCAAAAATTCTCAAGTAAGGGTCAAGTTATCTACCGAGTTGAGGCAGAATTTTAAGAAAAAGCTTAAAATCAAGCCTTCTGAGTGCTTATACTTTACATAAGTAGTCAAAAGTGCTATACTGTAAGTAAGAATATGAGAAAGTGAGGCGGGGAAATATCTTCGCCTCTTGCTTATGAGGAGGTGGACGCAATCGCAACTATCGTAGAATTAGTCAGAGAAGTCGTAGAACCTGTCATTGAAGCTCCCTTTGAACTCGTTGATATCGAGTACGGAAAGATTGGCAGTGACATGATTCTTAGTATTTTTGTAGATAAACCAGAGGGAATTACCTTGAACGACACAGCGGACTTGACAGAGATTATCAGTCCTGTCCTAGATACTATCAAGCCAGATCCCTTCCCAGAACAATATTTCCTAGAAATCACCAGTCCAGGCTTGGAGCGTCCTTTGAAAACCAAGGAAGCAGTCGCTGGAGCGGTTGGGAAATACATCCATGTTGGACTTTACCAAGCCATCGATAAGCAAAAGGTCTTTGAAGGAACCTTGCTAGCCTTTGAAGAGGATGAGTTGACTATGGAATATATGGACAAGACACGTAAGAAAACGGTCCAAATCCCATACAGCTTGGTGTCAAAAGCACGTTTAGCAGTAAAATTATAGTAAAAGAAAGGAAGCTTTTGAAGATTCAAAAGTGAATAGAAGATGAGTAAAGAAATGCTAGAGGCCTTCCGCATTTTGGAAGAAGACAAGGGAATCAAAAAAGAAGACATCATTGATGCAGTGGTGGAATCACTTCGTTCAGCCTATCGCAGACGCTATGGTCAATCAGACAGTGTAGCCATTGATTTCAACGAAAAAACAGGGGACTTTACAGTTTATACTGTCCGTGAAGTTGTTGATGAAGTATTTGATAGCCGTTTGGAAATCAGCTTAAAAGATGCTCTTGCCATTAACTCAGCTTACGAGCTTGGGGACAAGATTAAATTTGAAGAAGCACCAGGTGAGTTTGGTCGTGTAGCAGCTCAATCTGCCAAACAAACCATCATGGAAAAAATGCGCAAGCAAACACGTGCCATTACCTACAATACTTACAAAGAGCATGAGCAAGAAATCATGTCTGGTACAGTGGAGCGTTTTGACAATCGCTTTATCTATGTCAATCTTGGTAGCATTGAAGCCCAATTGTCAAAACAAGACCAAATCCCTGGAGAAGTTTTTGCTTCTCATGATCGTATCGAAGTTTATGTCTACAAGGTTGAAGACAATCCTCGTGGTGTGAACGTATTTGTGAGCCGTAGCCATCCAGAAATGATTAAACGTTTGATGGAACAAGAAATTCCTGAGGTCTATGACGGAACTGTTGAAATCATGAGTGTTGCTCGTGAAGCAGGTGACCGTACTAAGGTTGCTGTTCGTAGCCACAATCCAAACGTGGATGCGATCGGGACAATCGTCGGACGTGGTGGTGCTAACATCAAGAAAATCACTAGCAAATTCCACCCAGCTCGCTACGATGCTAAGAGCGATCGTATGGTTCCAATCGAAGAAAACATCGACGTTATCGAATGGGTAGCCGATCCAGCTGAATTTATCTACAACGCTATCGCTCCTGCTGAAGTTGACCAAGTTATCTTTGATGAAAACGACAGCAAGCGTGCCTTGGTCGTTGTGCCAGATAACAAGCTTTCTCTTGCGATCGGTCGCCGTGGACAAAACGTTCGTTTGGCAGCTCATTTGACAGGATATCGTATCGATATCAAGTCTGCAAGTGAGTTTGAAGCCATGGAAGCAGCAGAAGAAGCTGACCAGGTAGAAATAGACGAATTGGTCGAAGAATAAGAGCTGATTAGAGGAGGGAAGGATGAAAACTAGAAAAATCCCTTTGCGCAAGTCTGTTGTGTCTAATGAAGTGATTGATAAACGCGATTTACTCCGTATTGTCAAGAACAAAGAAGGACAGGTCTTTATCGACCCGACAGGCAAGGCTAATGGTCGTGGCGCTTATATCAAGCTAGACAATGCAGAAGCCTTAGAGGCTAAAAAGAAAAAAGTCTTTAACCGTAGCTTTAGTATGGAAGTTGAAGAAAGCTTTTATGACGAGTTGATTGCCTATGTTGATCACAAAGTGAAAAGAAGAGAGTTAGGACTTGAATAAACAAAAAATTGCCAATCTCTTGGGACTTGCTCAAAGAGCAGGGAAAATCATCTCGGGTGAAGAGATGGTCGTTAAGGCTATCCAAGACCAGAAAGTAAAGCTGGTATTTCTCGCCCATGATGCTGCTCCCAACCTGACCAAGAAGATTCAGGATAAAAGTCATTATTATCAAGTAGAAGTTATTACCGTGTTTTCAACACTGGAATTAAGCATAGCAGTCGGAAAATCAAGAAAAGTTTTGGCTGTGACAGATGCTGGATTTACAAAGAAAATGAGGTCTCTTATGGAATAGAAGAGGAGGACATGATTTGTCTAAGAAAAGATTGTACGAAATCGCAAAAGAACTTGGAAAAGAAAGTAAAGAAGTTGTGGCGCGTGCAAAAGAGTTGGGCTTGGATGTAAAAAGCCACTCATCAAGTGTGGAGGAAGCAGCTGCTTCAAAAATCGTAGCAAGTTTTAAACCTGCTCCTGCTCCAAAGGTAGAATCGAAACCTGTGGCTCCAAAGCCAGTTGTCACTAAGGAAGAGGCAAAACCAGCAGCAACTGTTGCCCCTAAAGAAGAAAAAGTGGCACCAGCAAAACCACAGAGTCGAAACTTTAAGGCTGAGCGTGAAGCACGTGCAAAAGAGCAGGCTGAACGACGCAAGCAAAATAAGGGTAATAACCGTGACCATCAACAAAATGGGAATCGTCAAAAAAATGATAACCGTAATGGTGGTAAACAAGGTCAAGGCAATCGTGACAACCGTCGATTCAATGATCAAGGTAAAAAACAACAAGGTCAACAAAATCGCGGGAATGATCGCCGCCAGCAAGAGGACAGACGTCCAAATCAAGCAGGCCCACGCATTGACTTTAAAGCCCGTGCAGCTGCTCTAAAGGCAGAGCAAAATGCAGAATATGCTCGTTCAAGTGAGGAACGCTTCAAGCAGTCTCAAGCTGCCAAAGAAGCCTTGGCTCAAGCAAACAAACGCAAGGAACCTGAGGAAATCTTTGAAGAAGCTGCTAAGTTAGCTGAACAAGCGCAGCCAGTTCAACCAGTGGTTGAAGTAGCTCCTGCAGCTAAAGAACCTGTAGTGGATACACGTCGTAAGAAACAAGCTCGACCAGACAAAGATCGTGATGATTACGATCACGAAGAAGATGGTCCTAGAAAACAACAAAAGAATCGAAGTAGTCAAAATCAAGTGAGAAATCAAAGAAATAGTAACTGGAACAATAACAAAAAGAATAAAAAAGGCAATAAGCAAAACAACCGTAATCAGGCACCAAAACCTGTTACAGAGCGTAAGTTCCATGAATTGCCAACAGAATTTGAATATACAGATGGTATGACCGTTGCGGAAATCGCAAAACGTATCAAACGCGAACCAGCTGAGATTGTTAAGAAACTCTTCATGATGGGTGTGATGGCGACACAAAACCAGTCCTTGGACGGTGAAACAATCGAACTCCTCATGGTAGATTACGGTATTGAAGCTAAACAAAAGGTTGAAGTGGACAATGCTGATATCGAACGTTTCTTTGCTGAAGAGGGTTATCTCAATGAAGATGAACTCGTAGAACGTCCACCAGTTGTAACGATCATGGGACACGTTGACCATGGTAAAACAACCCTTTTGGATACCCTTCGTAATTCTCGTGTTGCTACGGGAGAAGCCGGTGGTATCACTCAGCATATCGGTGCTTATCAGATTGAAGAAAATGGTAAGAAGATTACCTTCCTTGATACACCAGGACACGCGGCCTTTACTTCTATGCGTGCGCGTGGTGCTTCTGTTACCGATATTACCATCTTGGTCGTAGCGGCAGATGACGGGGTAATGCCTCAGACTATCGAAGCCATCAACCACTCAAAAGCGGCTAATGTTCCAATCATCGTAGCTATCAACAAAATCGATAAACCAGGTGCCAACCCAGAACGTGTGATCGGTGAATTGGCTGAACATGGTGTTATGTCAACAGCTTGGGGTGGAGATTCTGAGTTCGTAGAAATCTCAGCCAAGTTCAACCAAAATATCGATGAACTCTTGGAAACTGTTCTACTTGTGGCTGAAATTCAAGAGCTCAAAGCTGATCCAACAGTTCGTGCCATCGGTACTGTTATCGAAGCTCGTTTGGATAAAGGAAAAGGTGCGGTCGCAACCCTTCTTGTTCAACAAGGTACTTTGAATGTCCAAGATCCAATCGTTGTCGGAAATACTTTCGGACGTGTCCGTGCTATGACCAACGACCTTGGACGTCGTGTGAAGGTTGCAGGCCCATCAACACCAGTATCAATCACTGGTTTGAATGAAGCGCCAATGGCAGGTGACCACTTTGCTGTTTACGAAGATGAAAAATCTGCGCGTGCAGCTGGTGAAGAGCGTGCAAAACGTGCTCTTATGAAGCAACGTCAAGCTACTCAACGTGTCAGCCTTGAAAACCTCTTTGATACCCTTAAAGCTGGAGAACTTAAGTCTGTTAACGTCATCATCAAGGCAGACGTACAAGGTTCTGTTGAAGCTCTCTCTGCATCACTTCAAAAGATTGATGTGGAAGGTGTTAAAGTAACTATTGTTCACTCAGCAGTAGGTGCTATCAATGAATCTGATGTGACACTTGCCGAAGCTTCAAATGCCTTTATCGTTGGTTTCAACGTGCGTCCTACACCACAAGCTCGTCAACAAGCAGAAGCTGACGATGTAGAAATCCGTCTCCACAGCATCATCTACAAGGTTATCGAAGAGATGGAAGAAGCCATGAAAGGGATGCTTGACCCAGAATTTAAAGAAAAAGTTATCGGTGAAGCGATCATTCGCGAAACCTTCAAGGTATCTAAAGTGGGAACAATCGGTGGATTTATGGTTACCAGCGGTAAAGTTACTCGCGACTCTAAAGTCCGTGTCATCCGTGATGGTGTCGTTATTTACGATGGTGCCCTAGCTAGCTTGAAACACTATAAAGATGACGTCAAAGAAGTTACAAACGGCCGTGAAGGTGGTCTCATGATTGACGGCTACAATGATATCAAGATGGATGATGTGATTGAAGCCTACATCATGGAAGAAATCAAGAGATAATAGAGAAACGATAGCCGATTTGACTCGTCGTCAACAACGCCTTGATGAACCCTTAGTTCTATCTATGGCTTGTTTCCTAGATTCAAATGGCTCTAGTTCCTCTATCTACTAGACAAAGCTAGGTCTGCTGGCCTAGCTTTTAACTCATTAAAAAGAAAGGAAGAATTATGGCAAATCATTTCCGTACGGACCGTGTGGGCATGGAAATCAAGCGCGAAGTCAATGAGATTTTGCAAAAGAAAGTCCGTGATCCGCGTGTCCAAGGTGTGACTATCACTGATGTTCAGATGCTAGGTGATTTATCTATGGCTAAGGTTTACTACACTATTTTGAGTAATCTTGCCTCAGATAATCAGAAAGCTCAAGTCGGGCTTGAAAAAGCAACTGGCACCATCAAACGTGAACTTGGTCGCAATTTGAAATTGTACAAAATTCCGGACTTAACTTTCGTCAAAGACGAATCCATCGAATATGGAAACAAGATTGACGAGATGCTACGCAATCTGGATAAACATTAAGCAGAAAGAGGGGAAACCCTCTTTTTTGTGTGTCTATAAGTAGGTCATTGTCTAGTCAGATTAGATGAGTAGAAATCAAGAAAATAAATCTTGAAAATATCATTTATTCCATAAATATGATAAGATAAAGCTTGATACGAATGAAAAACGGAGATAGAGATGGCTAAAGAAGATGTGGCGATGCAAGTGTTGCAACAGGTAGTAAAACTTCCTGTCGTCAAAGTGAACCGGTCAAAATTTTTAATGGATAAATTCTCTAAGAAAGTGGCTTCAAAGGATATTCCTAGATTATTGGAAGAAGGGCCGACAGCTTTATTACCTCAGGAAACCTTAGATCAAGTGGCCAATGCCTGTATTAAAGATAATGTTTTACTGGCAAGTGGGACATCTGTTTTGGCAGGTTTGCCTGGAGGTATTGCCATGGCAGTTACCATTCCGACAGATGTGGCCCAGTTTTACGCATTTTCATTGAAATTAGCGCAAGAATTAGGTTATATCTATGGATACGATGATCTCTGGGCTTCGCGAAATGAGCTGAGCGAAGAAGCTAAAAATACCCTCTTGCTCTATCTGGGAGTGATGTTGGGAGTAAATGGTGCGGGCGCTCTACTTCGTTCTGGTGGGGTTACAGTTGCTAAGCAAGTGATGAAAATTGTGAACAAAAAGGCTTTGACAAAGACTCTTTGGTATCCAATTTTGGAAAAAGTTCTGAAAATCTTTGGAGTGAATCTGACCAAGGGAGGATTGGTTAAGGGGATGGGAAAAGTTATTCCTATCTTAGGTGGAGTCCTATCAGGTGGCTTAACCTTTGCGACTATGAAACCCATGGGAGAAAGATTGCAAAAAGAATTGTCCAAATTGATTAACTACGATGAAGCACAATATCAAAGAGATGTTGCCACTATCCAAAAAGAGGTTAAAATCATCGAAGGAGAATGACATGGGTATCATAAAAGTATTGGCCAAAACCTATGGCAATTATCTTCTTACAAGGCAAGCATTAAAAGTTGCAGAAACCATAAAAAAAGATGAAAACACAGTCGTTAGTTTGGCGAAATTAGTTCTTGTAGATAAGCTTATGGATACAGCTACTTGGTTGATGAAGCCGGAGGATAAAGAATGAAATCTTTTTGGAGGTTCTTTACTCTTCTTTTTATAACACCAATTGTTGGTCTGATAAAAATTCTCTGGTTTTTAGTCTCTTTCGCCTTCCAATTACTGTTCTATAAGATTCTTTTCAAGATCATAGACTGGTTTTTCAAACTTCTCTGATGATCATGGTAAGGATAAGACTTTGGGATATTTACTAGGAAGAGTCTATATAATTAGAAATAATGAAGTTATACGAAATAAACTAGCAAGTCTTCTACTGCTAGTTTTTTAATCTTTGCCCTTGTGGTATAATAAAAAAGAAAAAACTGTTAGAGAAAATGATGGAGGTTATGATGGACAATATCATTGATGTATCTATTCCTGTTGCGGAAGTGGTGGACAAGCATCCAGAAGTTTTGGATATCCTAGTAGAACTTGGTTTCAAGCCTCTTGCAAATCCCTTGATGCGAAATACAGTCGGACGAAAAGTATCGCTCAAACAGGGGTCTAAGCTGGAAGGAACTCCTATGGACAAGATTGTACGCACACTGGAAGCAAATGGTTACGAAGTGATTGGATTAGACTAATGGCAGATGAACGAATTCATGTCCTTCGGGATATTTTATTAGAATTACATAATGGAGCCTCTCCAGAGTCCGTTCAGGAGCGCTTTGATGCAACCTTTACAGGTGTATCTGCTATTGAGATTTCCCTTATGGAGCACGAGTTGATGAACTCGGACTCAGGTGTGACCTTTGAAGACGTCATGGAGCTCTGTGATGTCCATGCCAATCTCTTTAAAAATGCTGTTAAGGGTGTCGAGGTTGAAGATACAGAGCATCCAGGTCATCCCGTGCGTGTCTTTAAGGATGAAAATCTAGCCCTCCGTGCTGCCTTGATTCGTGTTCGTAGACTGTTAGACACATATGAGTCTATGGAAGATGAGGAAATGCTTGCGGAGATGCGTAAGGGTTTGGTTCGCCAGATGGGACTTGTAGGTCAGTTTGACCGTCACTACCAGCGCAAGGAAGAGCTCTTCTTTCCTATTATGGAGCGTTATGGACATGATTCGCCACCAAAAGTCATGTGGGGAGTGGATGACCAAATCAGGGAACTTTTTCAGAAAGCCTTGGCGACAGCCAAGTCCCTACCAGAAGTGTCCATTAGCATTGTAAAGGAAACTTTTGAAGCCTTTGCGACAGAGTTTGAGAGTATGATTTTCAAGGAAGAATCTATCCTTCTCATGATTCTGCTCGAATCCTTTACCCAGGATGACTGGATTCAGATTGCTGAGGAAAGTGATGCTTATGGATATGCTATCATCCGACCTTCTGAAAAATGGGTGCCAGAACGTAAAAGATTTGTTGAGGAAAAGAGTGTAGAAGAACCAACTCAGCCAGAAACTGTAGATGGTCAAGTTCAACAAGTGATTGATACGCCAGAAGGTCAGTTTACTATCACCTTTACACCAAAGGAAAAGGAAACGGTGCTAGATCGCAATAGCCAGCAGGCTTTCGGTAATGGCTATCTGTCAGTTGAACAGGCTAATCTTATTCTCAACCATCTGCCAATGGAAATTACCTTTGTTAATAAGGATGATATTTTCCAGTATTACAATGACAATACGCCAGCAGATGAGATGATTTTCAAGCGGACACCGTCTCAAGTCGGGCGCAATGTTGAGCTATGTCATCCGCCCAAGTACCTTGATAAGGTAAAGACCATTATGAAAGGTCTTCGTGACGGGGTCAAGGACAAGTATGAGATGTGGTTCAAGTCCGAGTCACGAGGTAAGTTTGTCCATATCACCTATGCTGCAGTACACGATGAAAATGGAGAATTTCAAGGTGTATTGGAGTATGTTCAGGATATCCAGCCTTACCGTGAGATTGATACAGACTATTTCCGTGGATTAGAATAAGGAGAAAAAATGAGTTACGAACAAGAATTTATGAAAGAATTTGAAGCCTGGGTCAATACCCAGATCATGATTAATGATATGGCGCTCAAGGAAAGCCAAAAAGTCTATGAAGAAGACCAAGATGAGCGTGCTAAAGATGCCATGATTCGCTATGAAAGCCGCTTGGATGCCTACCAGTTCTTGCTAGGAAAATTTGAAAATTTCAAGGCAGGCAAGGATTTCCATGATTTGCCAGAAGGTTTATTTGGTGAGAGACATTATTAAGAGCTATAAAAAAAGTGTGGTCTATAAACCGCACTTTTTACATATGATGGGTATGCTTGGTAATCCATTGTTCTGTTTTTATTTTTAACCAAAATGAATAGATTCCAAGAGTGATAATCGTCAGTAAGAACCATTTGATCCAACTTCCAAATAACTGGGCGCCAGTTCCATCAAAATATAATCGTTGACCATCGATGACAGTATGTCGGACTTTCCAATCTTGCATAAAACAAATGGCCCAAGGTGTGGCAATTCCTAGAGTTAAGGCGATGATGAAAAAAGCGACAATTGAGTGTCCGATAAAGCTGAGTAATCCCCGTCAAAATAACTTTATTTGTTCATATAGAGTCTCCTTAGAATTTTATGGATAAGTAAATCATTACTTTGAGGTGTTGTACCATAGGAGGAGATAGGAGTCAATATTTCTTGAAATGAGGTACATATAGTTCAAACGAAAATAGCATTCACGATTTGTCCTACTTATCTTTTTGTGTTACAATGTTAGCATGAAAACGAAAAATATTATTAAAACAGGTTTAGTCGTGGTAGGGCTTGGAGCTCTTGCCTTTGGTGCTAAGAAAGTCGCTGATGATCACAAACTCATGAAGAACCAGGAAGAGTTGACAGCTATTGTGCGAGACTACTTTTCAGAAATGGGTGAGATTGGAACTCTCTATGTCCAAGTGTACGAAAGTAGCTTAGAACGTCTTGTTGGTGGTGTTATTTTTGAAGATGGTCGTCACTATACCTTTGTCTACGAAGATGAAGATCTCATCTACGAGGAGGAAGTCTTATGATTTCTCCTAAGAGTATAGAAGAATTAGCAAATCTAGTAGAACAGGATGGCAAGAAGGTCCTCCTTTTTGTTGCGGATTGGTGTGGCGATTGTCGCTATATCTATCCAGCTCTGCCAGAGATTGAAGAGACCAATCCAGAGTTTACCTTTATACGAGTAGACCGAGATGAGTACATGGAACTTGCAAAACTATGGGATGTATACGGGATTCCAAGTCTAATTGTCTTAGATAAGGACAAGGAGATTGGACGCTTTGTTAATCGTGACCGTAAAACCAAGGCACAAATAAACGACTTTTTAGCAGGATTAAAGTAGGAGAAAAGAAAGAATGATTTTTACATATAACAAAGAACATGTCGGTGATGTCCTTATGGTCATCGTGAAAAACAGTGGCGATGCCAAACTAGATGTTGAGCGTAAAGGCAATGTGGCACGTGTTTTCCTAAAGGAAACTGGTGAAACTGTTGCTTGGAACATTTTTGAAGTTTCTAGCTTATTCGAAATTGAGGAACGTGGCCAAATATTTTTGACAGACGAGCAAGTAGCACGTTTGAATCAAGAATTGCAGGCTCAAGGATTTGCTGAGGAAATCATCAATGACAAGGAACCCAAATTTGTCGTTGGTGAAATTGTAGAAATGGTTGCGCATCCAGATAGTGACCACCTCAATATCTGCCAAGTGGCAGTTGCGAGTGATAAGACAGTGCAAATTGTTGCAGGAGCTCCTAATGCGCGTGTCGGTTTAAAAACCATTGTTGCTCTTCCAGGAGCTATGATGCCAAAAGGGAATCTCATTTTCCCAGGGGAACTTCGTGGTGAAAAGAGTTTTGGGATGATGTGCAGTCCTCGTGAACTTGCCTTACCAAATGCTCCACAAAAACGTGGGATCATTGAATTGTCAGAAGACCAAGTTGTCGGAACACCATTTGACCCATCAAAACACTGGACAGCTTAAATTTGTTAAGTTAGATAGGAGAAAGTAAGATGGCAAAAAATGTTGTGATAACAGGTGCAACATCAGGTATTGGTGAAGCTATTGCGCGTGCCTATCTAGAAAAAGGTGAAAATATCGTTCTTACAGGGCGTCGAACAGAAAGACTTGAAGCTCTCAAAACTGAGTTCGCAGAAGCCTTTCCAAATCAAAAAGTTTGGATCTTTCCTTTAGATGTTACGGATATGAGCATGGTTAAGACTGTCTGTTCAGATATTCTAAAAACTGTGGGTCAGATTGATATATTGGTCAATAACGCTGGACTTGCTTTAGGTTTAGCTCCTTATCAGGATTATGAAGAGTTGGATATGCTGACCATGCTGGATACCAATGTCAAGGGTTTGATGGCAGTCACTCGTTGCCTCTTGCCTTCTATGGTGACTGCAAATCAAGGCCATATCATTAATATGGGTTCAACCGCAGGTATTTACGCCTACGCTGGTGCAGCAGTCTATTCAGCAACCAAGGCAGCTGTCAAAACTTTTTCAGATGGGATTCGGATTGACACCATAGCTACAGATATCAAGGTGACGACTATTCAGCCTGGTATTGTAGAGACTGACTTTTCTAAGGTCCGTTTCCATGGAGATGAGGCACGGGCTGCAACGGTCTATCAGGGACTCGAAGCCTTGCAGGCGCAAGATATCGCAGATGCTGTTGTCTATGTAACCAGTCAACCACGACGTGTACAAATCACAGATATGACCATCATGGCCAATCAACAAGCAACTGGATTTATGATTCACAGAGACTAACATTATTTTAAAAAAGTTACAAATTTTGTAACTTTTTTTGATTTCCTTCGAATAGATAAGTAGGAGGATGAAAAAATGTTTAATAAAATTATTCTTATTGGAAGAATTGTGGCAACACCAGAATTGCACAAAACCAACAATGACAAGTCCGTTGCACGAGCAACGATTGCAGTGAATCGCCGTTATAAAGATCAAAACGGAGAACGTGAAGCAGACTTCATCAATATTGTAGTCTGGGGCAAGCTTGCTGAAACCTTGGCAAGTTATGGTAGCAAAGGCAGTCTCATTTCTGTGGATGGGGAACTACGTACCCGTCGCTTCGAGAAAAATGGACAGACCAACTATGTAACAGAAGTTCTCTGTACGGGCTTCCAACTCTTAGAAAGTCGTGCCCAACGTGCTATGCGTGAAAATAATGCAGGTCAAGACTTGGCAGATTTGGTCTTGGAAGAAGAGGAACTTCCATTTTAATATCAATCAAATAGAAGAGCTGGTTCACCTATAGACCGGCTTTTTTCTATTGTTTTTATGGTATTGTTCGGAAATTACTTTTTAAGATGGGTCGAATAAATGCACTTGTACAATAAAATCAAGCACTTTTTTTGAAAAAGTAGTAGAATAAAGTAATATATATTCAAAATTTTCAGAAAAGGAATGAAATTTGAAGAAAAATAAAGAGAAAATAGAATTGTTGAAATGGCTGATAAAGCGTCTATTACTACTGATTCCAGTGGTCTGTGTTCTCTTATGGGTTTTCGGCCGTTGTCAAACAAGTGGCATCAAGGATCAGACTAAAATTGGTGTCACCTATATGACCATGAACAATGGGTTCTATAAAAGTATTCATTCGGAAATTAGTCGAATTGCCGATGAAAGAGGAGCTCTTGTTTACGTCCGAGATCCAGAATTGGACGAAGAAAGACAGAGCCAACAGATTGATGATTTTTGTGCTCAAAAAGTTGATATGATAGTGATCAATCCGGTCAAGGGGGATAGCCAGTCAATTTTAACTGCTCTTGAAAAAGCTAGAAAACAAGGAATTAAAATCATTGCGGTCGATACCCAACTGAAGAATTTTAAGCCAGATGCAAGTATTGTATCCGATAACTACCAAGCGGGAGTATTGATTGCTAAAGAGTTGATGAAACGTTCTTCTAGTGCTCGGGTCCTCCTTTTGGAACATAAGGGGACTGTTTCAGCAGATACGAGGATTCAAGGCTTTAAAGATACTATAGAGGGGCACAGTTCTTATCAGATTGTTTCGGAACTGGAAACCAAGGGGCAGACGGAGATTGCTATGCCGGCTGTCCAAAACTTCTTACAGTTAGGGGTTGAAATTGATACCTTGGTTGCCTTAAATGACCGCTCAGCTATAGGAGCTCTGGCTGCAATTAAGGAGCAAGGAATAACTTACCCCATTGCGATTTATGGAATCGATGGTTCACCAGATATGAAATCTTTGTTGCACTCGACGGATGATGTTGTGGGAACCGTTGCTCAGTCTCCTTTGAAGATGGGAGACCGCGTGATGGAGGTCATTCAAGATATTGCTGAAGGGAAGAGCTATAACAAAGAGGTGAGCATTCCAGTTGAAATGATGACAAAGGAAAACATTGATCAGTTTGATGTGAATGGGTGGCAGTAATGAGAAAGTTTAGAGGTGTTCGATACAGTTTAGCCATTCTTATGGTCGTCAATTTTATCGCTGTTATGCTAAACAGTATCATCTATCTTCAAGCAACCAACTATATCATAGCTCAACGCCAAGCCTCTCTATTATTAGAGCGTCTAGAGCGTATTCCCTTTGCTCCATCTACGACTTTTTGGTTGTCTGCAGTTTTGTTTGCTGGGATTGCTTTGATATCGATGAGTCGATATCGGCCTCAAACGAGTCGATGGTCTATTTTTGATAAGAGGAATATTCTGGAGATTCTCCTGATGCTGCTTCTGATGTGGGTTCAAAATGTAGCTTATAACGGGCTCATTCTCTTGGTTTTTGCGGATATCTTCTATGGTTCCAAAGAGTTGAATACCAAGAGAGATCGGAAGTATTGGTTTGCCTTTATCCTAGTGAGCTTCTTGATGCTCCTTGTGACAAATTCAGATGTCTTTTCTCTTTTCTTCCCGATTCCGTCCTTAGATGTCTATATTCATTTTTATCCTGAATCTATCCGCATTCTGGCCTTTTTCTTAAAGAATTCCCTTTATGCCTCAAATATGGTACTCTTCATTATTTCACTTTTGTTTTATATTATGAACGTCCTTGCGGAAAATCACGAAGTAGAGGAAGAATTGGCTATGGTGTCCAAGGTTAATACGGAGTTGAACAATTATATGGCCTTGTCTGAGAAGATTGCAGAGGATCGGGAGCGTAAGCGGATTGCTCGTGAGATTCATGATACTTTGGGGCACGCACTAACAGGCATCTCAGCAGGTTTAGATGCTGTTGGGGTCTTGATCGATATCGATCCAAATCGGGCAAAAGAGCAGGTGAAAAACGTATCAGAAGTGGTCCGTGAAGGAATCCAAGATGTGAGAGGTTCTCTTAATCGTCTTCGTCCGGGAGCCCTTGAGGGACGAACTCTCAAAGATGCTTTAGAAAAGACCATCCGCGAGTATCAAATTCTTTCCAACTTACAAGTTGATCTAAACTATGAATGGGTAGATGTCGATATGGATGTCATGATTGAAGATACGATCTTTCGTGTGATTCAAGAGTCTATGACCAATGCGGTTCGCCACGGTCACGCCAGCCAACTAAAACTCCATTTTTTTGAGGATAAAGAGAATTATTTGATCGCTTTGCAAGATAATGGAGTTGGGTTTGAAACCTTAACTTATGGTTATGGACTCAAACAGATGATGGAGCGTATTTCAATTCTAGGAGGCCAGCTTCAATTTGAAAGTCGCGATGGATTTTTCACACGTGTCAGTTTACCAAAATATAAAGAAGGGAGATAAGATATGGTGATAAAAGTAATGGTGGCAGATGACCAAGCCTTGATTCGAGAATCTTTGAAAATTATTTTGTCGGCTCACTCCGACATCGAAGTGGTAGCTACAGTGGAAGATGGGAATCATGTCTTGTCCAGCATTCCACAGACGCATCCGGATCTGATCCTTATGGATATTCGGATGCCAGGCATGGATGGGGTTTTGGCTACAAAAGAAGTAAAAGAACACTATCCGGATATCAAAATTATTATTTTAACAACTTTTGACGATGATGAATTTATCTATAGTGCACTCAAGTATGGTGCTTCAGGATATCTCTTAAAGGGAGCCTCGACAGAAGAGCTCTATGAGGCTATTAAGGTGGTGCATCAGGGTGGAGCTATGATCAACCCCAATATCGCAAGCAAGGTCTTTCAGATCTTCTCTCAAATGGCCAAATCGAATTTCTCTATTGCTGTGGATGAGGACAACGTCAAGGATTTGAGCACGACAGAATGGCGAATTATTCAAGAAGTAGGCTATGGCGAGTCAAACAAAGAAATTGCTGCAAAACTCTTCTTATCAGAAGGAACTGTGCGCAATTACTTATCAACGATTTTGGCGAAATTAAACCTAAGAGATCGAACGCAATTAGCAATTTGGTCAGTTCAAACAGGAGTGACTAGACGCGATTTTTCAAAAGGAAATACGGAATGAAATTAAACCGAAAGCATCTTTGTTGGGGAATCGTTCTCCTTTTTGTGGTCTCTGTGAGTACTAGTTTTTATTGGTGGAAACAACAACCGATCGTGCTCCATATAGGAGTTTATGCAGGATCTAGTTGGGATGTACCGACCAGTCAACGCTCCCATGCTTTGGATCTTGCGATTCAAAAATTTGAAAAGTCCCATCCTAATGTCCGTGTGGAATATGAAAATGGGATTCCACAGTCGGATTATTCAGACTGGCTCTCAGAAAAGATTGTTTCAGGAAAGACGCCGGATGTGTTTATGGTCTCTGAGCAAGATCTGTCCTTATTGGCGGCGCGTGGCGTTCTAGAAAAGTTAAATGGCTATATGAATCAAGAAGACCAAGCTGCTTTTTATCCTGTTGCATTTGAATCAGGTGTCTATCAGGGGCAATCCTATGCATTACCTTATGAAAGTAATCCTATTTTGATGTGTGTCAATAAAGATTTGCTGGACAAAGAAGGCATAGAGGTTCCCAAGGAAGGTTGGAGCTTGGAAGAGTTCTATACAATTTGTAAAAAACTAACCAAAGATACCAATGGAGATGGTCAATTGGATCAGTTTGGGAGTACAGAATATACCTGGAAAGAAGCTTTGGCAGCAAATGGGGGTAGTCTCTTTCAAGGAGGGATGCTCAAACTTACGGCTCCAGAAGTCAAAGAGTCTTTGACTTTTTTACAAAAATTGGAAGAGCTGAATAAGAACTATAAGGTAAGTTCCAAAGATTTTGACCAGGGGAAAGTCGCTTTTTATCCCATGACTTTGGCTCAATATAGAACCTATAAACCTTATCCTTACCATGTTTCAAAATATTCAAACTTCACCTGGACCTGTATCCCTATGCCTGCTAAGTCAAAAACTACCAAGGCGACTTTGGTTACGACGACTTCTTTTGCTATGTCTGCTCGGACTCCTCATTCCAAGTTAGCTTGGGAATTGATGCAATTGTTGACAGAAGATCCAGAAATTCAACAACTCCTCTTTGCTCAATCTCAAGGGATTTCCGTTATGCCACAGGTGGTCCAAAGTCAATCTAGTAAAGATCTTCTACAGGTAGATGATTTTGGCACGGATTCCTTGACCAATCAGACCTTGAACCGTATCATGGAACAAGCTGTTGAAAGTAGTCCCAAGAATGTCTCTAAAGAAATGTTGGAAAAGCTAGACTACTTGATTGGCAATGCTTTGCGCGATCAAGATGTCGAGAACCGCTTGCCTCAAATTCAGAGGGAAATTGAAAGTAGTCTTCAGGTAGGAGTTTAAAGAAAAATAAGATGACATTGTGTCAAGTGACAGATGTCATTTTTTTGTTGCTAAATGTCATGTTTATCATGTGACATTTGACAATATAAAAGCGCTTCCAAATATTCTACAATAGAGTCAAATAAAGGAGGCGTAGTAAAATGAAATACCTCATTTTAGTCAGTCATGGTGGATTGGCAGAAGGACTAAAAACATCGCTAGCTATGTTTGCTGGTGACAAGATGAATCAGGTCATCGCAGTTGGACTTAAAGAAGGAAAATCGGTCGATGACTTTGCAGTTGATTTTAGAGAGAGCATCTCAGAATTGACAGCAGATGATTCTGTGCTGGTCTTGGCAGACATTGTAGGTGGTAGTCCATTAACCACGGCAGCCACTGTCCTAGAAGAAGCTGGAAAGCTAGATGGAGCTTTGATCCTTGGTGGGATGAACCTCACCATGGCCTTGACAGCAGTTGTGATGAAGGATGTGTTGGATGGAGACGATTTGTCAGCAACTATCTTATCAGAAGCAAAATCTGCACTACAACCTTTTGAAGTTTCAGCCACTAGTGCTGAAGAAGATGATGACGATATTTAATAGGGAGGTACCTTATGGTAGTAACATTTGTACGGATTGATGACCGCATGATTCACGGTCAAACAGTCACACGCTGGGCAAAAGAAAAACCATGTGATGGTTTGATTGCTGTAAACGATGCAGCAGCATCAAACAAGGTTTTGATCCAAGCTTACAAAGGCGCATCAGACAAGAAAACCTTTGTATGGACAAAAGAAGCCTTTAAAGAAAAGTCAGCAAAAGTAACGGAATCTGACAGTCGGTACTTCTTGATTACCAAAAACCCAATCGATATGAAGGAAATTTTGGTGGATCAAGGTTTTGTCCCAGGAGATGTTAAAGAAATCATCGTTGGCCCTGCAAATGATAGACCTGGTGCAGTGAAATTGGGCAATAACCAATCCATCACCCAAGAAGAAGCAGAAGCCTTTCAGGCAATTCAGGCAGCAGGTTACAAGGTTAAATTCCAATTGTTGCCGGATGTCTCAATTGGTTATTGGGACGATTTCAAATCTAAATTTGGTTTTTAAACCTAACAGTTTTATTAGTTAGGTAAATAAATTTACAAACAAAAGGAGCGTTTGTTATGACAATTTCATGGATTCAAGCAATCTTGCTTGCTGTTTTCGCCAGCTTGTCTTCAATGCCAGGTATGGGAGGTTCCAGTATCGGGAACTATACACTCGGTCGTCCCTTGATCGGTGGGTTGATTTCAGGTTTAATTCTTGGAGATGTGACAACTGGTATTATGGTCGGGGTTGCCCTTCAAGTCGTTTATATCGCCTTGGTAACACCTGGTGGAACTGTATCTGCCGATGTTCGTGCCATCTCTTATATCGGTGTTCCTCTTGCTATCTTGTTTGTGCATGCAAATCACATCACAGACGAAGCTGGAATTGCCGCAGCTGCAGCCCCAATCGGTGCAGCCGTTGGGACAATCGGTACTGTTCTTTTCTACGGTACAGCTACAATGAACTTGCTTTGGCAACACATTGGTTGGAAAGCCGTTGAAGAAGGAAACTTCAAAAAACTCTACGCAGTTGACTGGGTTTATCCTTGGATCTCTCACTTCCTCTTCTCTTTCCTTCCAACTATGATTATCACCAAATATGGTGAAAACATGGTTGATTTGATGAAACTTTACCTTCCTATGGATGGTTTCTGGATGAAAGCTCTCTTTACAGTCGGAGCTCTTCTCCCATGTGTCGGTATTGCTATCTTGTTGAAACAAATTGTTACAAAAGCAACTGACTTCATTCCATTCTTTGTTGGATTTACCTTGGCTAAATCTCTCGGCTTGAACTTGGTAGCTAGTGCGGTTGTTTCATTGATCTTTGCAGTAATCTACTATGAACTTGAAGTAATCAAATCTATGAAAGCTGCTCCAGCTGGGGTTGTTTACGTAGACGATGATGAGGAGGATATTTAAAATGGCTGATAGAAAGAAAATTTCAAAGAAAACATTAGCAAAAGCATTTCATCATTGGTATTATGGTCATTTGACTTGTTTCTCTCAAGAACACATGCAAACCTTTGGGTACTTGACTTCTATGCTTCCAATCGTAGAAGAAATGTATGATACAAAAGAAGAACAAAAAGATGCTATGCAAACCTATACTGCCTTCTTCAATACTGAACCACAACTTGGCTCTCTCGTTGTAGGGATTACAGCTGGTTTGGAAGAAGCGCGTGCAAACGGAGATGCAGTGGATGGTGAAACAATCAATGGTATGCGTGCCGGTTTGATGGGGCCAATCGCTGGTATCGGTGACTCTTTGGTCGTTGGGACCTTGATTCCAGTTCTTTTGGGGATTGCCCTTGGTCTCTCTAAAGGTGGTAACATCGCTGGTGCTATCTTCTACATCGTCGTATGGAACCTCTTAGTATACTTTGGTATGCGCTTTGCCTTCTTTAAAGGGTATCAATTAGGGGATAAAGCCGTTGAATTCCTAGTAGGACCAAAAGGACAAGCACTTCGTAAAGCAATCAGCGTTGTCGGCGGTATGGTTATCGGTGCGGTAGCAGCAACTTGGGTATCTGTTACAACAGCTCTTCAATTCGAGAATTCTGAAGGAAAAGTCTTCTTAAATATCCAAGAAAAGATTGATGGTGTTTATCCAGGTCTCTTGACAGCAACTTTCATCACTATTTGTTGGTGGTTAATGTCTAAGAAAAAAGTTTCACCAAACAAAGTTATGTTGCTTTTAGTTGTTGTCGCTTTGGTCGGTGTTGCTCTAGGTATCTTTGACCCACATCTTAATTACTAAGGTCAAGAAAAGCACATATTTACTAGTAGAAAATTTTGAGAATGAAGTAGACTAACCTCCTTCTCTTCCCCTTCATTCTCAATTTTTGTAAGGAGGATCCTCATGGTTACAAAACAAGAACTTGTTAATGGATATGAAACAGAAATTAAGTATCAACGTCACATGATTGAAAATCTTGGCCGTTGGTTTAGCTTACTCTTTATCATTGCCAGTGTAGGTATGGTCTTGATTTATCTCTTTCATAAAAGCTTCCTCCCAATCTTAATTTTCGGAATTTTACTTGCCTTAGTTGGAATATTGGGAATGGTGGTTTTTGGATATGGTATCTATCGAGGACGGATCAATCTCCAAAAAGTCGTCGATGATTTTAATCGAAAGTTAATAATTCTAAAGTGATCTTTAAGGAACATCTCATTCATTTTGAGGTGTTTTTTTCTTGACTATTTCTGACTAAGTGATACAATAGAACTATGGTTTAGCACTCATTCGTAAAGAGTGCTAACAATATGATTATGTTATGGAGGAAAACAGATGTTGAAACCATTAGGGGACCGTGTGGTCTTGAAAATTGAAGAGAAAGAACAAACAGTCGGAGGCTTTGTCCTCGCAAAATCAGCCCAAGAAGAAACGAAAACAGCTACAGTAGTGGCTACTGGACAAGGTGTTCGCACCTTGAGCGGTGAACTAGTCGCTCCAAGTGTAAAAGTTGGAGATCAAGTTTTAGTCGAAGCTCATGCAGGTATCGAGGTCAAAGATGGTGACGAAAAATATGTCATCGTGGGTGAAGCTAACATCTTAGCAATCGTGGAAGAATAAGAGGAGGAAATAAGTATGTCAAAAGAGATTAAATTTTCATCTGATGCGCGCTCAGCTATGGTCCGTGGTGTTGATATCCTAGCTGATACAGTTAAAGTAACCTTGGGGCCTAAAGGACGTAACGTAGTTCTTGAAAAATCATTCGGTTCACCATTGATTACCAATGATGGTGTAACAATCGCTAAAGAAATCGAACTAGAAGACCATTTTGAAAATATGGGTGCCAAATTGGTGTCAGAAGTGGCTTCTAAAACCAATGATATCGCTGGTGACGGGACAACTACTGCAACAGTTTTGACCCAAGCTATTGTTCGTGAAGGAATCAAAAACGTTACGGCTGGCGCAAACCCAATCGGTATCCGTCGTGGAATTGAAGCAGCGGTTTCTTCAGCTGTAGAAGCCTTGAAGAACAATGCTATTCCTGTTGCTAATAAAGAAGCAATCGCCCAAGTAGCTGCCGTATCCTCTCGCTCTGAAAAAGTTGGTGAATACATCTCTGAAGCCATGGAAAAAGTTGGTAAAGATGGAGTTATCACTATTGAAGAATCACGTGGTATGGAAACAGAGCTTGAAGTTGTAGAAGGAATGCAATTTGACCGTGGTTATCTATCACAGTACATGGTCACTGACAATGAAAAAATGGTTGCAGACCTTGAAAATCCATACATCTTAATCACTGACAAGAAAATCTCAAATATCCAAGAAATCTTGCCACTACTAGAAAGCATCCTTCAAAGCAGTCGTCCCCTCTTGATTATTGCTGATGACGTTGACGGTGAAGCTCTTCCAACTCTTGTTTTGAACAAGATCCGTGGAACCTTCAACGTCGTTGCTGTTAAGGCGCCTGGATTTGGTGACCGTCGTAAGGCTATGCTGGAAGATATCGCGATTTTGACAGGTGGTACAGTCATTACAGAAGATCTTGGTCTTGAGTTGAAAGATGCTACCATTGAAGCGCTTGGTCAAGCAGCTAAAGTGTCTGTTGATAAAGATAGTACAGTCATTGTAGAAGGTGCAGGTAATCCTGAAGCAATTGCTAACCGTGTTGCTGTCATCAAATCACAAATTGAAACAACAACTTCAGAATTTGACCGTGAAAAACTCCAAGAACGCTTGGCTAAATTGTCAGGTGGAGTTGCTGTTATCAAGGTCGGTGCTGCAACAGAGACAGAATTGAAAGAAATGAAACTCCGCATCGAAGACGCCCTCAATGCGACTCGCGCAGCTGTTGAAGAAGGAATCGTTGCAGGTGGTGGTACTGCCCTTGTTAATGTTATCTCTGCTGTTGCTGCCTTGGAGTTAGAAGGTGATGAAGCAACAGGACGTAACATTGTTCTTCGTGCCTTGGAAGAACCTGTACGTCAAATCGCCTACAATGCAGGTTATGAAGGTTCAATCGTAATTGATCGTTTGAAGAATGCAGAAGCTGGTACAGGCTTCAACGCTGCAACAGGTGAATGGGTCAACATGATTGAAGCAGGGATTATCGATCCTGTTAAGGTTAGCCGTTCAGCCCTTCAGAACGCAGCTTCAGTAGCAAGCTTGATTCTAACAACAGAAGCAGTCGTAGCTAACAAACCAGAACCCGCTGCACCAGCGCCAGCTATGGATCCATCAATGATGGGTGGCTACTAAGAAATAAATAAAAACAGGTAGAATGAAAGATTTCTACCTGTTTCTTTTGAATTACTCAAAAAGAGGAAGCTCAGCCTCCTCTTTTTACATCTATTTAATTATGGTTTGATAACTTCAGCTCCACCCATGTATGGACGAAGAACTTCTGGAATGGTCACAGAACCATCTTCGTTTTGATAGTTTTCAAGGATAGCAGCGACTGTACGTCCAACAGCAAGTCCAGAACCATTCAAAGTATGAAGAAGTTTAACCTTACCATCGGCTTCATCACGGTAACGGATTTGGGCACGACGAGCTTGGAAATCTTCTGTATTTGAACAGCTTGAGATTTCACGATAAGTATTTTGCGCAGGAATCCATACTTCCAAGTCATAAGTCTTAGCAGCAGAGAAGCCCATGTCTCCTGTAGAAAGAGCAACTACGCGATATGGAAGGTTGAGTTTTTGAAGGATGTTTTCAGCGTTGGCTGTCATCTTTTCCAATTCTTCGTATGACTCTTCTGGTTTAGCAAATTTCACCATTTCTACCTTGTGGAATTGGTGCAAACGAATCAAACCGCGAGTATCGCGACCAGCTGAACCAGCTTCAGAACGGAATGATGGACTCATAGCAGTAAAGTAGATTGGCAAGTCTTTCCCGTCAAGAATTTCATCACGATAGTAGTTAGTCAAAGGAACTTCAGCTGTAGGAATGAGGACATAGTTCGTATCTTTCAATTCAAACGTATCTTCTTTGAATTTTGGATATTGACCAGTACCAAACATAGAATCATGGTTGACCATGTAAGGTGTGATGACTTCAGTGTAACCTTCTTTTCCATGCTCATCCAACATGAAGTTGTAGATAGCACGTTCCAAACGAGCCCCAAGTCCTTTATAGAAGAGGAAGCGCGCTCCAGTTACCTTTCCACCACGTTCCCAGTCAAGAATACCAAGATCTTCACCTAGATCCCAGTGAGCTTTTGGTTCAAAGTCGAACTCGCGAGGAGTTCCCCAACGGCGAACTTCGACGTTATCGTCTTCATCAGCACCAATAGGAACGCTATCAGCTGGAATGTTTGGAAGAGTAGTGGTAAATTCTGTTAATTTAGCATCGATTTCTGCCAATTCAGCATCAAGAGCTTTTACTTCGGCAGAGAGGGTTTGCATAGCTGCAATCTTGTCGTCTGCATTTTCCTTGTTACGTTTAGCTTGTGCAATCTCAGCAGAAACTGTGTTACGTTCAGCCTTGAGGGTTTCAACCTTAACCAGGATGTCACGTCGTTTGGCATCGATTTCTTTCATCTCGTTCAAGATAGCAGCATCTACACCACGTGTAGCTAGTTTTTCTGCGACAGCATCAAAGTCTGTACGAATACGTTTGATATCTAACATATAAACTCCTTTATGAAAAAAGCACACCTGACAAAGCGTTGGAGTGGCAGGGCCACGGTTCCATCCAACTTCACAGGTGTGCACTTGATTCCGTATTTGATTTAAAACAACGGTAGAATTTCAATTAAATCTTCTATCTGCTCGCAGCACCCGCAGACTTTCTGAAAGAAGGAAGTAACCTACTTATCCGTTTCTATGATTATACTAAACTTTCTATTTTTTTGCAAATAGATTTTTAATTTTTCGACCAATGATTTGGACTAAGGTAGGAAGTTTGACTACCTTGTCATTTCCCAATTTTTCACGAGCAATCTTAAGAATTTTTCCAGAGTCTTTTGAGGCGAAGAGAAATTTTCCTTGATCTGTAAAGACTTCAAAATGACGACTAACCTTGCGGCCTGAAACATTGGCTCCGATTTGATTAATGCTGGACCATGGGATTTGAATATAGTCCTCGACATTACGATCTGAGTAAAATTCTAGGGCATGATCTCCGACCAGAAATTTTCCAACCTTTCCTGTAATGGAGAGATAGGAGGTTCCAGTTGTTTGCAAGTCGACGACCTTATTGAGGGATTGTGCCATGTTTAGTCTTCCTTATTTTCACCGAAAAATGATTGGTAGAGAGCTTTAAGAGCGGCTTTTTCTTGGTCTTTGTGGACAACAAACATGATAGAAACTTCACTAGAACCTTGTGACATCATTTGGATGTTGATGTTGTTTTCAGATAAGGCACGAGTGGCTGTAGCAGTTACCCCGATATGACGCTTCATTTTTTCCCCAACAATCATAATGATAGAGAGGTCGTGTTCGATTTCAGCGTGGTCTACCTCTGCTTTTTGGACTAATTGACGAAGGATTTCTTCTTCCTTGATCGGAGTCAATTCTCGTGAACGTAAGATGATAGACAGGTCATCGATACCAGTTGGCATGTGCTCCCAACCAATATTAAGGTCCTCAAGGATCTGAAGAACTTTACGACCAAAACCGATTTCGCGGTTCATCAGATATTTAGACATATTAATGCTGACAAAGCCAGAATCACCAGCGATCCCAACAACTGGGAATTTGTCGCTGCTATGTTGTAGCACAATGCGAGTACCTGGGTGGTCTGGATTGTTGGTATTTTTAATGACAAGAGGAATTTTCCCACGGTAGGCTGGTAGAAGTGCTTCATCGTGTAGTACAGAGAATCCAGCATAGGCCAATTCACGCATTTCACGGTAGGTCAATTCAGGGATAGAGTGTGGCTTATGGATAATACCAGGGTGGGCTGCAAAGATTCCATCTACATCAGTAAAGTTTTCATAGAGGTCAGCCTTGACACCGGCAGCAATGATGGAACCAGTGATGTCTGAACCCCCACGTGAGAAGGTACAAATTTGGTCTTCTTTCGTAACACCGAAGAAACCAGGGATAACAAGAACTTCTGAACTATTATTGAGTTCTTCAATTTTGTCATAACTTGAAGGGATGATACGAGCATTTCCAGGCTCACTAGTAACTACAATTCCAGCTTCTCTTGGATGGACATAACGTGCTTCCAAGCCATTTTGGTTAAAGTAGGCTGCAATCAACTTGGCATTGTTATTTTCTCCAGCTGCTAGAAAGGTATCATAGAGAAACTTATTATCTTCAATTGGAAGAGTAGCTAGTGAGCGAATGCTTTTTGAAATTTTATCTAAAACGGCTGGTTTAAGACCTAATTCGCTAACCATAGCAGCATAGCGATCAATAATCCAGTTTTGGCTTTTGCTAATGTCATTTCCAGCTACATAGTCGCGGTAGTATTTAATCAAGGCATCTGTAACCTTAGTGTCTTCAGAATTACGTTTACCAGGGGCAGATACAACCACAAAACGACGTTCTGGGTCACTTTTGACAATATTTAAAACTTTTTCTAACTGACTAGCAGAGGCAAGCGAGCTTCCACCAAATTTAACAACCTTCATAAGAACTCCTAAAGTAAGTATTTTATACGATTATAGCAGAAAGAGGGGCTTTTTTCAATCTGGAAAATGTCCTATATAATTGTTTGAATGTCTCATCAGGAAAGCTTATAATGAAGGTGTAGGGGGAAAGACTTTTCTGATGAAAGGAGTTGGGAAAGATGATTAAAAGAGTGTTTTGTTTAATACTATTCCTCACCTTCGTGATGATTCCTACAAGTATCGGAGCAACTTATCATTCTCTTCCCAGTGGTCGTTTGACCGGAGAAGAATTAGCGATTGAGTATGCTCAGGAAGGTCAGATATCAGTTGAGAGGGCTAAAATTATCTTGTCTATCGGCTTGCCAGATAGTAAGTCAAGGACTTATCGAATTCTCTCTGAAAAGATTATCGTCAATCCTAACTATGAAGCTAGAGTCAAGTTTTACTGTCGAACAGATGAAAGTGGACAATTTAGAGGAATCACGAAACTCTTAGCTGCAAGTCTGGTCAACAAGGACGGGGATAAGGAAGCCCCTTTTACAGGGAATCTTTTTGCCTACCTAGAAGATTCCAATCGTATTTTTTACATGGTTTCAGGAGAATTCTACCATAAAGGATTCAACAAAGAACAGCTCAATCAGAGAGAAGGAGGGCGGATGATTGAAGTTATTTATGATTTCAAAGATGATGCAAGTACTGGTTTTCCTTCATTTTTAGAGAATAAACTAAGCTTTTAAAAATCGGCCGATACACTTTCGGTCGATTTTTCTCTTGTTTTAAAAGCCAGAAAAAGATATAATTTGAAAATAAAATAATTTAATATTCGTTGTAAATTTAAAGGAGTGGTTATGAATCATATTCTCTATCAAGTTCAAGACGATTTAGCGATGATAACTCTGAATCGTCCCGAGGTGGCCAATGGTTTTCATATTCCTATGTGTCAAGAAATTCTAGAAGCATTGGAATTGGCTGAAAAAGATGCTTCGGTTTCGTTTATTCTCATCAATGCTGCTGGCAAAGTCTTCTCTGTTGGGGGCGATCTAGTAGAAATGAAACGTGCTGTCGAAGAGGATGATATTGCCTCCCTCACCCAAATTGCGGAGTTGGTAAATACGATTTCCTATAAGATTAAACAAATTCCTAAACCAGTCATTATGGAGGTGGATGGAGCAGTTGCTGGGGCAGCAGCTAATATGGCCTTGGCAGTTGATTTCTGTATTGCTTCTGACAAAGCTAAATTCATCCAGGCCTTTGTAGGCGTGGGCTTGGCTCCAGACGCGGGAGGTTTATTCTTGCTTACACGATCACTTGGTGCGACTCGGGCAACGCAATTAGCTATGACAGGTGAAGCTTTCACAGCAGAAAAAGCACTGGAAGCTGGAGCTGTCTATCGTCTTTGTGCTAGTGATCAATTAGAAAAGACAAGAGAGCAACTATTGAAGAAGTTGAGACGAGGTTCCTCTAACTCTTATGCTGCTATTAAGAAGTTAGTCTGGGAAAGCGAGTTTAAGCAGTGGCACGAGTACGCACAGCTAGAACTGGAATTGCAAAAATCTCTATCTTATACGGAAGATTTTAAAGAAGGTGTTCGTGCACATTCTGAAAGACGACGTCCAAAATTTATCGGAAAATAAAAAAATACTTGCACAATTCTTTGAAGTTTGATATACTTTTTTTGTCAAATGTTTTGATAGTTAAACTTTTTTGATAAGGGAGGGAAGAGAATTGGACTACCAACGGATCAATGACTATTTAACATCTATTTTTAATAACGTCCTGGTGATTGAGGAAGTAAGTTTGCGAGGTAGTCGTTTCAAGGACATCTCTATCAAGGAAATGCACACGATTGATGTGATTGGTAAGTTTCCAGATGTGACACCAAGTCAAGTGTCCAAAGAGTTGATGGTAACTCTAGGAACAGTGACAACTAGCTTGAACAACTTGGAACGAAAAGGTTACATCGAACGCTTACGTTCAGATCAGGATCGTCGTGTAGTACATCTGCATTTGACCAAGAAAGGTCGACTCGTGCATCGTCTCCATAAACGTTTCCACAAGGCCATGGTCGAGAGAATTATCGAAGGCATGAGCCCAGAGGAAATGGATGTCATGAGTAAAGGTTTGACCAATCTTTATCAATTTTTGGAGGATTTGAAATAATGGCTTTTGCAAAAATAAGCCAGGTTGCTCATTATGTACCAGAGCAGATTATCACAAATGAGGATTTAGCTCAGGTTATGGATACGAGTGATGAATGGATTTCAAGTCGAACTGGGATTAAGGAACGTCGCATATCTAAGACAGAATCAACTGGAGATTTGGCAACGGCAGTTGCAAAACAACTCTTAGAGAAGTCAGGGATTTCTGCTAGAGAGTTGGACTTTATCATTCTAGCTACGATGACACCTGACTCGATGATGCCTTCAACAGCCGCTCGTGTTCAGGCTAAAATCGGCGCTCACAAGGCTTTTGCCTATGACTTAACAGCTGCCTGTAGTGGCTTTATCTTTGCCCTATCAACTGCAGAGAAGTTTATCTCTTCAGGAGCTTATCGTAAGGGTCTAGTTATCGGTAGTGAAACCATGTCAAAAGCTTTAGACTGGTCGGATCGCTCAACAGCTGTCCTATTTGGAGATGGAGCTGGGGGCATCTTGTTAGAAGCAAGCGAAGAGCCACATTTCCTAGCGGAGAGTCTCAATAGCGATGGTTCGCGTAGTGAGTGTTTGACCTTTGGACAGACTGGTTTAACTTCACCATTTTCAAATCAAGAAAAGCCCGATGCTTTCTTGAGAATGGATGGCCGGGCAGTTTTTGATTTTGCGATTCGAGATGTTGCTAAGTCTATAAAACACACCATAGAAGAGAGTCCTCTGTCGGCAGAAGAACTAGACTATCTCTTGCTTCATCAAGCTAATATCCGCATTCTAGATAAGATGGCTAGAAAGATCGGTGTAGATCGTGATAAGCTTCCTGCCAATATGATCAAGTATGGAAATACCAGTGCGGCAAGTATTCCGATCCTACTTTCAGAGTGTGTAGAGGAAGGGCTCATTCGTTTGGATGGTAGCCAAAAAATTCTCTTGTCAGGCTTCGGTGGAGGTTTGACATGGGGCACGCTTATTGTTACAATTTAGGTAATCATGTGGTGAACACATTGTTATAAAAACTATTTATTTAAAAGGAGTCTATCATGGCAGTATTTGAAAAAGTACAAGAAATTATCGTTGAAGAACTTGGAAAAGATGCATCAGAAGTAACACTTGAATCTACTTTTGATGATTTGGATGCAGATTCATTGGACTTGTTCCAAGTAATTTCAGAAATCGAAGACGCTTTTGATATCCAAATCGAAGCTGAAGACAACTTGAAAACAGTTGGTGACTTGGTTGCTTACGTTGAAGAGCAAACAAAATAATTAAAATAAATGAAGAAGGAGTAGGGGGAACCCGCTCCCTCTTGTTTAGGTAATAGTTTGACTGTCAAATTATAATGTAGTCGAACTATTACGTAAGCAAGACATATGGAGGCACTATGAAAACACGTATTACAGAATTATTGAATATTAAATATCCTATCTTCCAAGGTGGAATGGCCTGGGTTGCAGATGGTGACCTTGCTGGAGCTGTTTCAAAAGCAGGTGGTCTAGGTATCATCGGTGGAGGAAATGCTCCTAAAGAAGTAGTTAAGGCCAATATCGATAAGATTAAATCTTTAACAGACAAGCCTTTTGGTGTCAACATTATGCTTCTGTCTCCATTTGTTGATGATATTGTTGACCTCGTCATTGAAGAAGGGGTTAAGGTAGTCACAACTGGCGCAGGAAACCCAAGTAAATACATGGAGCGATTCCATGATGCTGGAATTACCGTTATTCCTGTAGTTCCAAGTGTTGCTTTGGCTAAACGGATGGAAAAAATCGGCGCAGATGCTGTTATTGCAGAAGGTATGGAAGCAGGTGGACACATCGGTAAACTAACAACTATGACCTTGGTTCGTCAAGTTGCAGCTGCTGTTTCTATTCCTGTTATCGCTGCAGGAGGTATTGCAGACGGTGAAGGAGCTGCTGCTGGCTTTATGCTTGGTGCAGAGGCTGTGCAAGTAGGAACTCGTTTTGTAGTTGCTAAAGAATCAAATGCCCATCCTAACTATAAAGCTAAAATTTTAAAAGCTCGTGATATTGATACAACGATTTCAGCACAACATTTTGGACACGCAGTTCGTGCCATTAAAAACAAATTGACTCGTGATTTCGAGCAAGCTGAAAAAGATGCCTTTAAACAAGAAAATCCAGATTTAGAAATTTTTGAGCAAATGGGTGCTGGAGCCTTAGCTAAGGCTGTTGTCCATGGGGATGTGGATGGCGGTTCAGTGATGGCCGGCCAGATTGCAGGTTTGGTATCTAAAGAGGAAACTGTTGAAGAAATCTTAAAAGATATTTACTACGGGGCAGCTGAAAAGATTCAAGCAGAAGCTGCTCGTTGGGCAGGAGTTACAAGAAATGACTAAAACAGCCTTTCTATTTGCAGGTCAAGGAGCCCAGTACCTTGGAATGGGACGTGAGCTATACGATCAATATGCTATCGTCAAGGAAACAATTGACCAAGCTAGCCAAGTATTAGGCTATGACCTCCGTGACTTGATTGATAATGATGAAACAAAGCTACATCAGACTCGTTACACGCAACCAGCTATTTTAGCTACGTCCGTTGCCATTTACCGACTACTAAAGGAGAAAGGTTACAAGCCTGATATGGTGGCAGGTTTGTCTCTTGGAGAATATTCTGCCCTTGTAGCTAGTGGTGCCTTGGATTTTGAAGATGCAGTAGCTCTAGTTGCTAAACGTGGGTCTTATATGGAAGAAGCAGCACCAGCAGGATCAGGGAAAATGGTAGCTGTGCTTAATACACCGGTTGAAGTGATTGAAAAAGCTTGTCAAGAAGCTTCTCAACTTGGTGTTGTAACTCCAGCCAACTACAATACGCCGAGTCAAATTGTTATTGGTGGGGAGGTAGCTGCAGTAGATCGTGCAGTTGAACTTTTGCAAGAAGCAGGAGCAAAACGTTTGATTCCGCTCAATGTTTCTGGACCTTTCCATACAGCTTTATTGGAATCTGCTAGTCAAAAATTAGCTCAAGCCCTGACAGAAGTTGAATTTTCTGACTTTGCTTGTCCACTTGTTGGTAATACAGAAGCAAAAGTCATGGAAAAAGAACGTATTGCAGAACTTTTGACTCGTCAAGTCAAGGAGCCTGTCCGTTTTTATGAAAGTATTGCAGTCATGCAAGAAGCGGGTGTCACTCGTTTTATCGAGATTGGACCTGGTAAAGTCTTGTCAGGATTCGTCAAAAAGATTGATAAAACAGCTCAACTTGCTAATGTGGAAGATCAAGCAAGTTTACTAGCACTCTTAGAAAATTAGACCAAACTGGTAGAAGTTCTGAAAGGAGAAAAATGAAACTAGAACAGAAAAATGTCTTTATTACAGGCTCAAGTCGAGGAATTGGTCTAGCCATTGCTCATAAATTTGCTAGCTTGGGAGCCAACGTTGTCTTGAATAGTCGTGGTGAAATCTCTGAGGAGCTTCTAGCCGAATTTAAACCATACGGGGTGAAGGTTCTTGCTATTTCTGGTGACGTTTCTGATTTTGCGGACGCAAAACGTATGGTAGACCAAGCCATTGAAGAGCTGGGTTCAGTTGATGTCCTCGTTAATAATGCTGGGATTACTCAAGATACTCTCATGCTCAAGATGACAGAAGAAGATTTTGAGAAGGTCTTGAAAGTCAATCTGACAGGGGCTTTCAATATGACACAATCAGTCTTAAAACCGATGATAAAAGCTCGCGAAGGTGCTATCATTAATATGTCTAGTGTTGTCGGTCTGATGGGAAATATCGGTCAAGCCAACTACGCTGCTTCCAAGGCTGGTCTGATTGGATTTACCAAATCAGTAGCACGTGAGGTAGCCAATCGTAATGTGCGTGTCAATGCCATTGCACCAGGAATGATTGAATCAGATATGACTGCAGTCCTATCTGATAAGGTAAAAGATGCTATGTTGGCACAAATTCCGATGAAACAATTTGGTCAAGCTGAGCAAGTGGCAGAGGTCACAGCCTTTCTTGCAAGCCAAGATTATCTAACGGGACAAGTCATTGCAATTGATGGTGGACTTACCATGCAATAAGAGTTAAAATAGAGGTATGAAAATGAAACTAAATCGTGTAGTAGTAACAGGTTATGGATTAACATCTCCAATTGGGAATACACCAGAAGAATTTTGGAACAGTTTAAAGAATGGAAAGATTGGGATTGGTGAAATTACCAAGTTTGATCACAGTGCTTTTGACGTCCATAATGCAGCAGAGATTAATGATTTTCCTTTTGACAAATATTTTGTAAAAAAAGATACCAATCGTTTCGATGATTATTCTTTGTATGCCTTGTATGCTGCTCAAGAAGCAGTGAACAATGCAAATCTTGACGTAGAAGCGCTTGATAAAGACCGCTTTGGTGTCATCGTTGCATCAGGTATCGGTGGAATCAGAGAAATCGAAGACCAAGTCCTTCGACTTCACGAAAAAGGGCCAAAACGTGTTAAACCATTAACACTTCCAAAAGCCTTGCCAAATATGGCTGCAGGAAATGTAGCTATGCGCTTTGGTGCTAATGGTATCTGTAAATCTATCAACACAGCTTGCGCTTCATCAAATGATGCGATCGGAGACGCCTTCCGTTCTATCAAATTTGGTTTCCAAGATATCATGCTTGTTGGTGGTTCAGAATCTTCTATTACACCATTTGCGATTGCCGGTTTCCAAGCCTTAACAGCTCTTTCAACAACAGAGGACCCAACTCGTGCTTCTATTCCATTTGACAAAGACCGTAATGGATTTGTCATGGGTGAAGGTTCAGGGATGTTGGTTCTTGAAAGTTTAGAACATGCTGAAAAACGTGGTGCAACTATCCTAGCTGAAGTTGTTGGTTATGGAAATACTTGTGATGCCTACCATATGACTTCACCACATCCAGAAGGCCAAGGTGCTATTAAAGCTATCAAACTTGCCTTGGAGGAAGCTGAGATTACACCAGACCAAGTAGCCTACGTTAATGCACACGGTACATCAACTCCAGCTAATGAAAAAGGAGAAAGCGGAGCGATTGTAGCGGTTCTCGGTAAAGAAGTACCTGTATCTTCAACCAAGTCATTTACAGGACACTTGCTCGGTGCAGCAGGTGCAGTTGAAGCCATTGCAACAATTGAAGCAATCCGTAACAACTATGTTCCAATGACAGCTGGAACAACAGAATTGTCAGACTACATTGAAGCAAACGTTATTTATGGACAAGGTGTGGAACGTGAAATTCCTTATGCTATCTCAAATACTTTTGGATTTGGTGGGCATAATGCAGTTCTTGCTTTCAAACGTTGGGAGAATAAGTAAAAATGAATTTAAATGAAATCAAAGACTTGATGGCACAATTTGACCAGTCGAGCTTGAAAGAATTTTCTTATAAAAATGGAACGGACGAGTTGGTCTTCAGTAAGAATGAAGCGAAACTTGTGGCAGAAACAAGTCCAGCACCTCAACCTGTAGTTCCAGCAGCTGTACCTACAGTTGCACCACAAGCTCCAACTACACCAGCTGTAGAAGCAGTTTCAGAAACAAGCGCTAGTGAATCTGTAGCTGAGGGGGACCTTGTAGAAAGTCCACTTGTCGGAGTTGCTTACTTGGCTGCCGGACCAGACAAACCTAATTTTGTTTCAGTTGGTGATACTGTTAAAAAAGGCCAAACCTTGGTCATCATTGAAGCTATGAAGGTTATGAACGAAATTCCAGCACCTAAAGATGGTGTCGTAACAGAAATTCTTGTTGAAAATGAAGAAATGGTTGAGTTTGGGAAAGGCTTGGTACGTATCAAATGATTGATATTCAAGGAATTAAAGAAGCTTTGCCACACCGTTATCCCATGCTCTTAGTAGATCGTGTCTTAGAAGTTAGTGAAGATACAATTGTTGCCATTAAAAATGTGACGATTAACGAACCTTTCTTCAATGGTCATTTTCCTCAATACCCAGTTATGCCTGGAGTCCTCATTATGGAAGCTTTAGCTCAGACAGCAGGTGTTTTGGAATTGTCTAAACCTGAAAACAAAGGGAAACTTGTCTTCTATGCTGGTATGGACAAGGTTAAGTTTAAGAAACAAGTTGTTCCTGGTGATCAGCTTGTCATGACAGCAACTTTTGTCAAACGTCGTGGCACAATCGCCGTAGTAGAAGCGAAGGCAGAAGTAGATGGTAAGCTTGCAGCAAGCGGTACTCTGACCTTTGCTATTGGAAACTAGGGAGGTTTTCCATGTTTCGTAAGATTTTAATTGCCAATCGTGGTGAAATTGCTGTTCGTATTATTCGTGCGGCACGAGAGTTAGGAATCGCAACAGTCGCTGTCTATTCGACTGCTGACAAGGAAGCTCTCCACACGCTTTTGGCTGATGAGGCTATCTGTATCGGCCCTGGGAAGGCTACAGAATCTTATCTGAACATCAATGCCATCCTATCAGCTGCGGTCTTGACTGAAGCTGAAGCTATTCACCCTGGATTTGGTTTTTTAAGTGAAAATTCCAAATTTGCAACTATGTGTGAAGAAGTCGGTATCAAATTTATCGGGCCATCAGCTCGAGTAATGGATGTCATGGGAGATAAAATTAACGCCCGTGCTCAAATGATTAAGGCTAATGTGCCTGTCATTCCAGGATCAGATGGAGAAGTCCATACTGCAGAAGAGGCTCTGGCTATTGCCGAAAAAATTGGTTATCCAGTTATGCTGAAAGCTTCAGCTGGAGGTGGTGGTAAAGGAATTCGTAAGGTTGAAAAGGCAGAAGACCTTGTATCAGCCTTTGAAACAGCCTCTAGTGAAGCCAAAGCAAACTTTGGAAATGGGGCTATGTACCTCGAGCGTGTGATTTATCCTGCTCGCCACATTGAGGTACAGATTCTTTCTGACCAGATGGGACATGTGATTCACCTAGGTGAGCGTGACTGTTCGCTTCAGCGGAATAACCAAAAGGTTTTAGAAGAAAGTCCTTCAATTGCCATTGGGAAGACACTGCGTAATGAAATTGGTGCTGCAGCAGTCCGTGCAGCGGAGTCTGTTGGTTATGAAAATGCGGGTACGATTGAATTCCTACTAGATGAAGCAAGTGGGAAATTCTACTTTATGGAGATGAATACTCGTGTCCAAGTGGAACACCCGGTAACTGAATTTGTTTCAGGTGTGGATATTGTCAAGGAACAAATCCGAATCGCTGCAGGTCAATCTTTGACCTTGAAGCAAGAAGACATTGTTCTAAAAGGACATGCTATTGAGTGCCGTATCAATGCAGAAAACCCAGCCTTTAATTTTGCACCAAGTCCAGGTAAGATTACCAATCTTTATCTACCAAGTGGTGGTGTGGGCTTGCGAGTGGACTCAGCAGTTTATCCTGGTTATACCATTCCGCCATACTATGATAGTATGATTGCTAAAATTATTGTTCATGGTGAAAATCGTTTTGATGCACTCATGAAAATGCAACGAGCTCTTTATGAGCTCGAAATTGAAGGGGTTGTCACTAATGCTGATTTCCAACTCGATTTGATTTCAGATCGTCGCGTGATAGCAGGAGACTACGATACTTCATTCTTGATGGAAACTTTCTTACCACACTATCAAGAAAAAGAATAATGTAAAAATAGTATAAGACTGAAAAGGGGGATGTATGGCTCTATTTAGTAAAAAAGATAAATATATTCGAATCAATCCCAATCGTTCGACTGTAAATCAACCTCAGATCAAGCCAGAGGTTCCAGATGAGCTCTTCTCCCAATGTCCAGGTTGCAAATATACGATTTACCAAAAGGACTTGGGGAGTGAACGTATTTGTCCTCACTGTGGCTATACCTTCCGTATTTCAGCTCAAGAGCGCCTTGCTTTAACCATTGATATGGGAAGCTTCCTAGAGATGTTCACAGGAATTGAGACGCAAGATCCATTGGAATTTCCAGGTTACCAGAAAAAATTAGCCTCTATGCGTGAAAAAACAGGTCTTGATGAGGCTGTTGTCACAGGAACTGCTTTGATTAAGGGTGAGAAAGTTGCTCTCGGAATCATGGATTCTAATTTTATCATGGCATCTATGGGAACAGTAGTTGGTGAAAAAATCACTCGTTTGTTTGAATACGCGACAGCTGAAAAATTACCAGTCGTCTTGTTTACAGCATCTGGTGGAGCACGTATGCAAGAAGGAATCATGAGTTTGATGCAGATGGCTAAAATCTCTGCAGCAGTCAAACGTCATTCCAATGCAGGTTTATTTTACCTAACAATCCTTACTGATCCAACAACTGGTGGTGTTACAGCTTCCTTTGCTATGGAGGGTGATATCATCTTGGCAGAGCCTCAAAGTTTAGTAGGATTTGCTGGACGCCGTGTCATTGAAAATACCGTAAGGGAAGATTTGCCAGAGGATTTCCAGAAGGCAGAGTTTTTGTTAGAACATGGCTTTGTGGATGCGATTGTTAAACGGAGAGAATTGCCAGATATGATTGCTCGATTAGTAAGGTTACATAAGGGGGATTGTTTATGAATATTGCAAAAATCGTCAGAGAAGCACGTGAACAAACCCGCTTAACTGCCTTGGACTTCGCAACCGGAATATTTGATGACTTTGTAGAGCTCCATGGTGATCGCTCTTTCCGAGATGATGGTGCTGTTATTGGTGGTATCGGTTGGTTGGGAGACCAAGCAGTAACTGTTGTTGGGATTCAAAAAGGTAAAAGTTTACAAGACAATCTTAACCGTAACTTTGGTCAACCTCATCCAGAAGGCTATCGAAAAGCCCTTCGCTTGATGAAGCAGGCTGAAAAATTTGGTCGTCCTGTTGTAACCTTTATCAACACTGCGGGTGCCTATCCTGGTGTCGGTGCAGAGGAGCGTGGTCAAGGTGAAGCTATTGCTCGTAACCTCATGGAGATGAGCGATCTTAAGGTGCCAATTATTGCCATTATTATTGGTGAAGGTGGTTCTGGTGGAGCCCTAGCTCTTGCAGTAGCTGACCGTGTTTGGATGCTAGAAAACTCTATCTATGCAGTTCTCAGTCCTGAAGGCTTTGCTTCTATCTTGTGGAAAGATGGCACGCGTGCCATGGAAGCAGCTGAGTTGATGAAAATCACTTCCCATGAACTTTTGGAGATGGAAGTCGTAGATAAGGTTATTTCAGAGAGAGGTCTCTCTGCCAAAGAGCTGCTAGCTCGTGTAAAAAATGAACTTCAAACAGAAATTGAACAATTAAAACAATTATCGTTGGAGAAACTTTTGGAAGAACGTTATCAACGCTTTAGAAAGTATTAAAAAGAAAGCTAGAACTAAAAAAGGTTCTAGCTTTTTGGTTTCTCTCAAAAATTCATTTCAGGATTAAAAATTGACAGTTGGGGAAATGGGCAATAAAATAAGATAAAAAAGATGTATATTATATAATAAGGAATGATAATCTATAAGTGCTCCAGAGAATTGATTAATACTCAATGAAAATCAAAGAGCAAACTAGGAAGCTAGCCGCAGGTTGCTCAAAGCACTGCTTTGAGGTTGTAGATAGAACTGACGAAGTCAGTAACATATATACGGCAAGGTGAAGCTGACGTGGTTTGAATTTGATTTTCGAAGAGTATAAGTTTTTATAGATTTTATGCTGTGCTAGGTCAGTATATAACTGATAAACTGAATAGGGGGTGTTAATCTTTCATTCCATCAAGGTAATTTTAATTTTTTAGGAGTGAGTATGAAAAAACTAGGGCATTTGGGAACCTATATATTACTGGTATTCCTATCGGTTTATCTACTAGAATTTAGTAGTCTTCATATAGCTAAGTTTTTAGGATGGGGGATAGATGGCTATTATAGCATTTCAGCAGTTGGGGAAGTAATTCTTTTAGTGATGTTTGTCTGCTGGTTGAAAAAGATGCTCTATATTTTTGAAACAAAGGGCTCGAAGAAGTCAAGATTCTTTTACCTTGTATTTGCTCTAGTGGCTACTTATTTTGTTCGTCAGTTGTTGAATACTTTTCAGTTACAGTTTCATCACTTAATTAATAACAAGTATATCTTTCAAGACCTTATTTCGACGTTATATTCTAATGGACAACCTACTTTTTTAGCGACTAGTTTCCATTTTATATCGAGTGTCATCGTTGCCCCTATATTTGAGGAGGTGGTTGATAGAGGGTATTTTATGAATACCTTCTTTCCAAACTCCAAGTATTATCTGGATGTTATATTATCAGCCCTTATCTTTGGAATCAGTCATTTGGTGTTTTCCCATCGCGATCCTATCAGTTTGATGTTTTATAGTTTAGGAGGCCTTTTCTTTGCCCTTGTCTACCGTTGGACAAAGAATCTAAAAATCACAATCCTGTGTCATAGTTTTTTCAACTTTCTCACTTATGCCAAGCCCATCTGGATTTTTGTTTATAATTATGTCTATTACCACTTTTTTAGATAGTGGAAGACAAAGAAAAAAGTGTTTGATCTGAGTCAAACACTTTTTCTATATTATTTAATCTTCTTCTGTCACAAATTGACTGAGGAGTCCATTGATGAAACGGGCTGACTTTTGATCTGAAAAGCTCTTAGCAAGTTCAATAGCTTCGTTAACAGCTACGAGTTGAGGAGTATCAAATGAAGTGATTTCAAAAACTCCTAGACGTAGTAAATTCTTTTCTACCAAAGTCAGACGATCGATGGTCCAACCAGTTTTCAAATGTTGAGTGATTTGTTTGTCCAGATCATCCTTCTTAGCTTGGACACCAGAAACGAGCTCTACAAGGAAGTTAGGAAGTTGTACGTCTGTATCTTCGCGATCATGTGTGTAGGCGAAGCGACAAGCAGTTTCTAGATCTGAACCATATTCAAGACTCATCAAGGCTTGGAAAGCACACTTACGTAGTTCACGTCTAGATTCTAATAATGGACTAGTCATTGAGGAAGTCCTCGTTGAATAAGTCTTTCAATTCTGGTTTTGGTGTTTTATCTGGAACGATACCTGAAACGTGAATGTTGACAGCAGAGATTTCAACATCAGCCATGTTACGGACAGCATCCTTAACAGCTTTCTGGATAGCCATAGCAACCTTAGGAACTTTGACACCGTACTCTAGGTAGAGGTAGATATCAGCTGTGAGCTCATCGTTTGCTTCTTTTAGATATACGCCACGACCAAGAGAAAGTTTTGAAAGGGTGTCAGATACTGATTTGTTTGAAAAAGAGTGTACGCCTTCAACTTTCGCAGTTGCAATAGCAATGATTTTTTCAAGTACACGTGGGGCGATGACGATTTCGCCAAGTTGTTCTTCAATTCCCATAGAATGACCTCTTTCTAGTTTCTAGAGATTAGGCGCGAGAAACGTAAGTTCCTTCTGCAGTGTTGATAATCAATTTTTGACCTGCTTCGATGAAGTCTGGAACGTTCACGACAAGACCAGTTTCCATTGTTGCTGGTTTACCAGAACCTGTAACAGTAGCACCTTTGATAGATGGTTGTGTTTCAGCAACTGTCAATTCAACAGTAGTTGGTACAGTCACACCAATTACTTCAGTTCCGTAGAATTGGATTTTTACATCTGAGTTTTCAAGGATGTAAAGCAATTCGTTTTCAACATTCACAACAGGAATTTCGTATTGGTCGTAAGTTTCTGTGTTCATGAAGTAAGCTGTGTCGTCCATTTTGTACAAGTATTGAGCTGGAACTGTTTCGATGATCGCTTGCTCAAATTTTTCTTCTGGGCGGTAGCTTGTTTCAAAAGTTGAACCAGTGCGGACATCACGCAATTTCATACGCATGATAGTGTTTCCTTTACCTGGTTTGTGGTGGCTAGCTTCCAAAACGCGGATCAATTTTCCTTCAGCTGTTTCAAAAGTCATACCAGCCTTTAGTTTACTTGCTTCAATCATGTTTTTACCTCTTTAATAAATAGTTTACTCTTTATTGTACCATAAAATGCAATAATTCTCAAATATCAGATGAGCTTGAATTAGTTGACTGGTACGATATTTCCTTCTTCATCTTTGGTTACAAGAACATACTTACCGTCTACCTCGATGTAAAAGTTCTTGCTTGCAGTTTGCCCGTTATTTTGAACAGGAGCTTGAGTTTGGGCTTGTTGGTTGAGTTGACCGCCAAGTGTTTGTCCTAGATTCATTCCCATAATCATGTTCATACCATTGCCATTGCCTTCATTGTTAGCAGCAGCGATGAGAGCTTCATTACGAGCACGACGTTCTTCAATCTCGATCGTATTGTACTTCATAGCGACGAGTTCGCTATCAAGCTTACGGACAATATCTAAGCTTTCTTGATCATAGCTCAAATCTTCAAGTAGAATGTTGGTTGTTTCAATCCCATAAAGTCCTGCCCATACCTTGTTAACTTCTTGTTTTGCTAGCTCATTGAAAGTATCCTGATTGGCATTAAGGCTATAGATATCGACCTTGTTTTCATTGGTAAATTTAGCAATTGCAATGGCAATCTTTGGTGCGATATTTTGTCGAAGTGTTCCTTGAGCTACATTTTGTAATGTAAAGGCTTTATGGTCTTCAATCTGTTGACTGATGGAGCTAACATAGAATAGGACTGGATCAGCAACTTTGATATCAAACAAACCGTAGAAGCGGATGTTGAGTAATTGTTGATAACGTTCACTGAAGTATTCTACAGCATTCTGTGTACCGAATTTATTTCCGGCAACGGGTTGCATACGAATAAAGATGATTTCTTGTTGGGTAATGACTTGACCACCAAACGAGAAGCGGTTTTTGAAATTTTCCCAAGTACCCTTTAGGCCACCTTTTTCAAGAAGCCAGGCATTGTCTCCAGAACGCCATTCGTGGCTACCAGCTTCTAAGACGTCTCCAAGGAAGGTACCGTTATTCACTAGAATAGCGACATAGCCTTGAGGAACAATAACGACACTACCATCTGTTAGTAGTCCAGTGTTTTGATTGCTTTGTCTAGATTTGCCGTCTGGATCTTTTGAAAGAAGTTGGCCTTTAATGGCCAAAGCATCGGCTGTTAGGTTATTTGGAAGTACGATCGCTTCTTTAAATTTGCTATCGTTGAAACTATTAAGCCCTGAAGATAGGGCGGCACGAATAAATCCCATAATTTCCTCCTAATTATAAAGTTCGTCTTCATCCACAACTTCATAGGTATCAAGAACCCATTGATTTGGACTACGTGTGAGCTCAGCTCCGCAGTATTCACATTGGCTAATAGCTGAGATTTTAAGTGGAGCACCACAGTTTGGACAGTGGTCGCTAACAGCTTCATCTTGAACAGTGTTTTCAGTTTGGCTACCATGTTTGCGGATGAAGTTCATTTGATAAACTGTAAATAGATCTTGTTGAGGGTCTCCTTCGATAACCTTACGAGTCTTATCATCGATAACATAGTCTCTGAGTGTAGATGAAAGGATAACCACTAAAGTATCATTTCCATCTGGATTTTCGTAGAAATCTTTGATGCGGATATTTTCAACATAGACTTTTTCTAAAACATTAGTTGTTTTTGCCCGAATATGATCTTCGAGTTGAGTACTATGTTGGGAATAGAGACTAGTACTTTCGAGAGAGCGAACCAAATTCCAATCCTTTTTAGTCCAGGCTGCCTGCAACTGAATATAGACTTCTTTAACCCATGAAGCGAAGGCATCAGTATCAAAGTTTGGATCACCATATTTGACACGATTAACAGCTAGTGTGTTGTGTTCTACTCGGCGATGGCTAGGTGGATTATATCCAGTTGAACTACCGTAAGACTGGCCAGAAGATGAATTCTGGTCGCTTAGATATTTGATGAACATGTAGAGTAAGAAACCTCCTACACCAAACATGATAAGCATGTTCATACCAGTACCTAAAGAACCACCTGAACTAGAGGAGCTACTTCCAGAGCGATAGCTACTTTTATAAGAGGAGCTGCGACTTGAGCTACTGCGGCTGCTACTTCTTGAACTGCTTCGGCTAGAGCTACCACTTCGCGAATGGCCAACGCCAGCATCAATTGAGTTAAATGGTGTGAAGAAGAACAACAATAAACAAGTGGCGAGAAGAGTATATAACTTTTTCATATGTCTCCTAACTATGTGAGTACAAAAATAGTTTTTGCTAAATTTTATGTCTATAAAGAGTTTTGGAGTTTTATAGTTTTATTTTCAATAAACCACCCTATAATCCAACCAAATACGAGTATATAATTCTCGACAGCACCAATTGCATTAACAGGAGAATGATATTCAATAAAATTTAACAAATGATTTGTTCCTATTCCTATACCACCAATAATGAGGGCAAGAAGGGCAATTCGCAGGTAAAACCAATCGTACTTAATATTAACGGCAAGAATAATAATTAAGACAGCTAGATTCCAAATTCCAATTTCTCTTTGCCATCCTGCAGAAATACCGTAACCAGAATGCTCTCCCATATATGATGGGAGAAAGATTTGTAGAATAGAAGCACCCAACATGGCGACAATAACTAAAATAAATAGTACTCGTAAAAATTTGTTCATTTATTCTCCTTATTCTATTTTTTAGTAGAAAAGGCTATTAACGAAAGTATATTTACTCGTTCTCTTTCAACTTAGCCAATTCTTGGGCAAGTAGTTTAAGAGCGACTTGTGGGTTAGCTTGACCCTTGGTTGCTTTCATGAGGAATCCAGTAAAGGCCTTGTCAGCGTTACGTTTTCCTGACTTGAAGTCGGCAACAGCGGCTTCATTATCCGCAAAGACTTGATGAATAATTGGAATCAAAACATCAGGATCTGAGATTTGAACTAAACCAGCTTTTTCCACGTATTCACGCGCTCCACCACCATTTTTAGCTAGGTGAACAAAGACTTTCTTGGCAATCTTAGACGAAATCGTACCGTCCTCGATGATGGCAATCATTTCTACCAAGTTTTCTGGTGTCAATTCGATTTGTTCCAGTGTCTTGCCTTCCGCGTTCAAGAATTGAGCGACTTCACCTTGGAGCCAGTTAGAAACTTGTTTAGCATCACCACCGAGGGCGACAGCTTTTTCAAAGAAATCAGAAGTGACTTTATTGGCAGTCAACTGGCTAGCATCGTAGTCTGATAGACCAAGGTCAGATACGTAGCGAGCACGGCGTTCTTTTGGAAACTCTGGCAATTCAGTGCGCATTTCCTCAATCCACTCATCTGAGATTTCAAAGAGTGGTAGGTCTGGTTCTGGGAAGTAGCGGTAGTCTGCAGCACCTTCCTTGACACGCATGAGGATAGTTGCTTTATTAGCTTCATCGTAACGACGTGTTTCTTGGCGGATTTGACCACCTGAACGAAGGATTTCAGCCTGACGTTGCACTTCGTATTCAAGACCCTTACGCACGTTTGAGAAGGAGTTAAGGTTTTTCAACTCAGTCTTGGTACCAAATTTCTCTTGACCATAAGGACGAAGGGAGATGTTGGCATCCACACGCATGGAACCTTCTTCCATCTTAACGTCGGAAATACCAGCATATTGGATCACTTCCTTGAGGGCTGTTAGATATGCATAAGCTTCTTCAGGAGAACGCATGTCGGCTTCAGATACAATCTCAATCAATGGCACCCCTTGACGATTAAGGTCGACATAAGAGAAACCATCTGTTCCGTGAGTATTTTTACCAGCATCTTCTTCCAAATGGGCACGCTCAATACCGATTTTCTTAGTTGTACTGTCTTCTAGCTCCACTTCAATCCAGCCGTTATAACCGATTGGCTCATCAAATTGAGAAATTTGATAGGCTTTAGGATTATCAGGATAGAAGTAGTTCTTGCGGTCAAAGTGCATCTTCTTGTGGATGTCCATGTTGAGGGCAAGAGCTGCCTTGATACCAGCATCGACTACACCCTTATTGAGAACTGGCAGAACACCTGGGAAAGACCAGTCAATCACGTTTGTATTGGCATTTTGGTCATTTCCAAAGTGGGCAGAAGTAGGTGAGAAGATTTTTGAATTGGTGTTGAGCTCTACGTGGACTTCAAGTCCAATGACTGTTTCAAAGTTCATTAGTTATCACCTCCAAAAATCACGGGTTGTTGTTTGTGGTAGTCTGTTGTTGCTTCAAAAGCAGCAGCAGCTTGGTAGATAGTCTCTTCTGAGTATTTAGGACCAATCAATTGTAGACCGACAGGTAGACCTTGAGCAAATCCTGCAGGAATTGAAATTCCTGGGAGACCTGCCAAGTTGACTGGGATGGTCAAGAGATCCGCCAAGTACATAGCAACTGGATCGTGGTTGAGCGAATCCAAGTCAAAGGCCACGCTTGGAGCTGTTGGGCCAAGGATGAGGTCGTAATCCGCAAAGACTTTTTCAAAATCTTGGATGATGAGGGTACGAACTTGACCAGCCTTCTTATAATAAGCATCGTAGTAACCTGATGAAAGACTGAAAGTACCAAGCATGATCCGACGTTTGACTTCGTCACCGAATCCTTGGCTACGAGTGTTAACGTAAATCTCGTCCAAGTTCTTAGCGTCTTCAGCACGGAAACCATAGCGGATACCGTCAAAACGTTGCAAGTTTGATGAAGCTTCAGATGAAGCGATGATGTAGTAGACTGCCACACCGTATTTAGAGTGAGGAAGGCTAACTTCTTCTACAACTGCACCAAGTTTTTCAAAGTGTTTAGCAGCATTCAGAATGGTTTCCTTAACCTCTGGGGCAATCCCTTCACCAAGGTATTCCTTAGGCAAAGCAATTTTCATTCCCTTGATGTCTTGACCGATTTTTGAAGTAAAGTCGGCAATGCGGACAGGAGCAGAAGTAGAGTCTTTTGCATCTTCGCTAGCAATAGCATTGAGCAAGAGCGCATTTTCCTTAACGGTAGGAGCAAAAGGACCAATCTGGTCTAATGAGCTACCAAAGGCAATCAGACCGAAACGTGAAACTGTTCCGTAGGTTGGTTTGAGACCGACAATCCCGTTGAAGGCAGCCGGTTGGCGGATGGATCCACCTGTATCAGAACCAAGAGACAAACGGACTTGTCCTGAAGCTACAGAAGCTGCGGAACCACTAGATGATCCACCGGGAACCTTGCTGTGGTCCCAGGCATTTTTAGTTGCACCGTAGTAAGATGTTTCACCAGAACCACCCATGGCAAACTCGTCCATGTTGGTTTTCCCAACAACGATCATGCCCTTAGATTTTGCATTGGCAACAGCTGTCGCATCAAAGATTGGCTCGTAGTTATAAAGCATTTTTGAGGCTGCAGTTGTGAGGATGCCGTCTGTAGAGATATTATCCTTAACTGCTAGCGGAATTCCTGAAAGGACATTGTCAGCGTCAATTCCAGTTTCGTCAATAGCTTTAGCTTGAGCAAGAGCTTGATCTTCAGCGATAGTGACAAAGGCATTGATAGCTTCTTCACGCGCCTTGATATCTTCAAGCGTTGCTTGCGTTAGTTCGGTTGCAGAAATTTCCTTAGATACAAGGAGATTATGCAACTCTTCAATCGTTTTATTGTTAAAAGTCATTAGGCATCTCCTCCATCGTCCAGGATAGCTGGTACCTTGATATAGTAATTGTCTTTTTCAGGTACATTTTTAAATAAGCGATCACGGTCAGTTCCCTCTTCGGCTACGTCTGGGCGAAGAACGGTCTTGCGATCTGCCATGGTAGTCGTTGGTTCGACACCAGTAGTGTCGACTTCGCCGAGCAATTCGACCATATCAACAATCTTAGACAAGGTTGTCGCAAACTCAGTAGTTTCTTCTTCTGAGAATTTTAATTTTGAAAGATTGGCAACGTGTGTTACCTCTTCTTGCGTAATTTTCATCTTGCATCCTTTCGTGAAATGATGATTATTTATCTGTTCTATTTTACCATATTTTCCTATAAATAAGGTAAGTCAAGTTGAAAAGAAGTAGAAATTGAAAAAGGATTTTAATTCGATATAATGGTTGAAAATAGAAGCAAGAACAGCATTGGTTTTTAGT